>JAQBES010000156.1:0-32014 GCA_032123755.1 Nitrospirota bacterium | reverse complement strand
GACCAGCTTAGCCAGAATCTTTTCCCGCCGAATCTCCATTCCCTCCTCGAGGAAAACCACCATCTCGTGATAGACCTCCGGCGACCCCAGGCCGTATATACAGGAGACCGACGAAACGATTAGCACGTCACTCCGTTGGAGCAGCGCGGCCGTTGCCGCATGGCGCATCTGATCGATCGCATCATTAACGGAGGCGTCCTTGGCAATGTACGTGTTGCTTTGGGGAATATAGGCTTCCGGCTGGTAGTAATCGTAGTAGCTGACGAAATACTCCACCGCGTTGTGGGGGAAGAACTGTTTGAACTCTTGATAGAGCTGACCGGCTAGCGTCTTGTTATGGACCAGAACCAAGGTGGGCTTCTGAACCTGCGCGACCACATTGGCCATGGTAAAGGTCTTGCCGGAACCGGTGACGCCAAGCAGCGTTTGATGCTTCCGGCCAGCCGCAATCCCGGCCACCAACTTGTCAATGGCCGGGCCTTGATCTCCGCAGGGCTTGAATGGGGCTTCGAGTTGAAACGGCGGCATGGAACGACCTTTCGGCCGTTATCTTACCATCGAACACAGCACTGCGCACAACAGCGCGCGTGCAAAACAGACATTGGCAGACCCACGCGACGCCACCGGCCCCTACCAGGGTCCGGCGGCATCAGGGTTTCTTAATATCGTGAGTGCCTGGACGCACCGACCGAGGCTCCCTGTCTGTGAACTGGTCCTCGATTCTCGCCCTCGCGGAATCGCCGGCCTGATGGTTCCGCACTTCGGCGGGGCCGCTGGCGAGGGGCCTGCTGGTCGCTGACCGGCATAGGGGCCGGAGCGGGGAGAGCGGCAAACACGGGAAGCGCGAGTTTCTTCGTCTCGATTTTTAACTGTCTCACCATTCGAAGATACTCTCGCTCTTCGGACTGTGACAGAATCAAAAAAGTCGCCCCTTCCTTCTCTGCTCGACCAGTCCGCCCTGTCCGATGGACGTACGAATTCGGATTGGTCGGTAATTCATAATGAATGACCTGCGCCACATCCTGAATATCGAGGCCTCTGGCTGCCACATCTGTCGCCACGAGCGAACGGAGGCGGCCGGCCCGAAAGGCACCGAGCGTCCGTTCCCGCTGCGCTTGGCTATGATTGCCGGTCAGCGCACCGACCGAGGCCGGTTCTCCACCTAAATGGGCCGCCAGGCGTCGCACCTTATACTTTTGATCACAAAACACCATCGACCGTCCTCCACCCGTCACGGTCTGGAGCAACGTATGCACGAGTTGCGTACGCGCCTGATCCCCCGGTACGACATAGTAGGCATGCACGATCGTGGTTGGAGTACTGATCCCTGGGTCGACTGAGATGCGAGCGGGATCGCGCTGCATGCTCTGCGCGAGCGTCTGAATGTCCCCCGAAAATGTCGCGGAGAACAACAGCGTCTGGCGCTCAGCTGGGAGGAGACGAATGATCCGTTGAATGTCCCGCAGGAACCCGCGATCCAACATCTGATCGGCCTCATCCATCACGAAAAACGTCACCCCGCCCAGACGCAAATGACCGGAACCGGCCAAGTCGAGCAACCGCCCTGGCGTACCGACCACCACCATCGGCGGTCGTTGCAGTGCACGGTACTGGCGCTCGATCGGCGTTCCGCCGTATACCGACAAGGAGGTCACGGACATCGGGGCATACTTGCGTAGCTCCATTTCGATTTGGAGTGCCAGTTCCCGCGTGGGTGCCAGCACCAAAAACTTTGGCCCGGAAGCATGACTTGGTCCGGACTTGGTATAGGGGCCAGGCGCGGGCACAGAAGCTTCCCGTTGCATGGCCTGCTCAATGATCGGCAGCAAAAACGCCAGCGTTTTTCCGCTCCCGGTTTTGGCTTGCGCCATAATATCCCGGCCTTTCAGCGCCAGTGGAATGGCAGCCTGTTGCACCGGCGTGGGTATCGTCAGCCCCGCCTGTATCAGGCGCTGGGCAAGGGACTGGTGTAGATTCATATCAGCAAACGTAGTCATTAAAACTCCTTGTATGGGGCACACTTCCTGGGACTGCACGGTCCGGCCTGGTCAGAGGGCCGAGAAACGCATCGAGTTGATGGGCAATTCTAGGAAGGAAATAGCGGGGCTGCCGGATAGGCAGCCCCGACGTGTGAAGCACTTGTTACGGCTTAGTACCGGTCACCACCAGACCCGCCGCGGCCGCCTCCGCCACCACCAGAACGTGGCTCCTGGGGACGCGCTTCGTTGACGGTCAACGTGCGGCCGCCCAACTCAGTGCCGTTCAGTGCGGTGATCGCCACCTGCGCTTCCGAATCCGAGGACATCTCCACGAATCCAAACCCGCGGGATTGGCCGGTGAACTTATCTGTGATAATCCGGGATGATGTCACCGCCCCATGAACAGCGAACAGATCGCTCAGCTGCTGCTCAGTTGTGGAATACGGCAAACCCCCGACATAGATCTTCGAACCCATTGGGCTCCTCCTTTGAGAATATGTGTTGTCTTGGACTCGAGAACAAAGTGAGGAAGGAATGGGCCGAAGACGCTAACACCATGGCGGCTCAAGGCTGGCTTCCGATCAAATTCCCGGGCAGAACCAAAACAACATCTGTCTTAGGCCTTGTCACTCTCTGTGGTATCACCACCAGGCCTTTCGAGATGATACACAGGCCCCACTCTACTCCTCAGTCCGCTCAAATGCAAGCGACAAGACAATCACATGCAAAACCCTGCGTCCATCTAACTAATAGGCCGCGGGGGCAGAAAACGGACGCTGAGAAAAGAGTGGAATGGCATGCAAGCTGTCAAAATCTAGCGCTGTTTGTCCACGAACCAGGAGCCCGACCTGACCGGTCGCCAGAGCCTGATCTTGGACCGCCACGACAAGTTGCCCGTCAAAGTAGGTTTCAATAAAATCCTTGCTGATAATAGTATTCCGCTGGATTCGCAGCGTATGCCAGGGTACTGCTTTGGGTGTGATCGACCGCCGCCCCAGACTCAGCTCCTTTCCATCGACCACCCGAATCACCTCTATCGTCTTTGCCGCAAGATCCACCACTGCCGCATAAAAGCTTGTGCCATCCTGCACCCCGAATACCACCCCGCCTCCCCCTGCCTGAGCATCGACGGGAAATCGCATCCTGACCGACACATCTGGATATTCATACTGAAGCCCGTCGGCAACGATCAACCGGTAGCAGGCCACGGCCTGGCACGATGATTTCACGCCTAGCACGTTGGACGCCGAGGGGGCATCGTTGGCTTCCTTGATCGTCCAGTCCGCAGCCGCGCCCTCGCCAAACCCCAGCATCGAGAATCCGGCAGGAACCTCGCCAGACTTCTGTTGATCGAAAGTCCACCGGTTAAACAGCCCCCCTTGGGCCTGACCTTTCAAGTTGGCTTCTTTTTCCGCCTGGCTCTCTTCCTGAATGGCTTGAGACCGCTCGACACAGAAGCTCCACTCACCGGCGATCACGGTCAAAGCGAATACTGCGTAGACAATGAGCCGAGACGCGTGAAGTGAGAGAGATGCGAAATCAAAAGTTCGACGTTCCGGGTTCGAAGTTCCGAAAACCTCGAACTTCGGACCTCGAACCCTCGTCCGTCTTGCTCGTCCCGCCTGTCTCGCATGGCTAGCCTGCGGGGTTCTGTTCTGTTCACCCAGACATACATGCCATTGAAGTTCTGCTGTGCCAAAATGATTATTCCGCAGCCGGTTAGGCTTCAGGCTTATGCCACGTTCTCTCACGCCGATCCTCTCGATCTCTTCTTACTTCGGTGACTGCTTCTTGATATCGAGAATGTCCTGCTGAAACCGGTCGCGGGCTGCCATGATAGTTTTTCGACGTTGCCACCGGCCCCACGTCCACCACCGAAGCCGATCCCGAAATGTGACGACCGGTAGTGGCGCACTGCCACTGGGCGCGTGCTGAAACTCATAGCCCTGCTGCGAGTCGCGATTCTCAAAGAATCGGCGGTAGAGGTGATCGTACAATCCTTTACCTGAGACACCCACGGCACCCTCCCTACAATAACAGGTCCAATTGGTGGCTCTCCGTCACCGGAGGCGAACAGGTCTGACGTTGACAGACATACGCCGTTGGCTGCCCGTTCACACTCGTCCTCCCTTCGGCCAGCGCCAAGTCGGATTCCCCGGCACGACGAGCAGCTTCGACCACCAGCAATGCGCGATTCGGCACATAGCGTCGATGGACTGCTGAGAGCAACGCTTCGGTCCTCGCATCGCCACGAGTCCCGACAACGACAATCTCCTGGGGCGTCGTCAGGTACCAATCCAGCGCACAGAGCATGGCCGATGAGCCATAGGCGTTGTGCTCCATCACGCTCCGGAACACCCGAAACAGATGCTCGGCCCGGTCATGATACCTCTGCTCTCTTGTGAAAGAGAAAAGCCTCAATAAGACCGAAGCGACAATGGCATTGCCGGATGGAATTGCACTATCGGTACCGGACTTCATGCGATGGAGGAGGGCTTCGTGGTCGCGGCTGGTATAAAAACACCCCCCCGCCACCTCATCCCAATATCGCTCCAGCAAATTGTCCGTCACCTCGCGGGCTTGATCCAGGTACCACCGATGCGACGTTGCCTCAAACGCGTCCAGCAACGCTGTGGCGAGACAGGCTGCATCGTCCAAATATCCGTTCAAGCGCCCCTTCCCCGCCGTGACCGTCCGATAGACTCGCCCGTTCTCAACCGCATAATCCAGCAGAAATGTGAGCGCCTGTTCCGCTGCCGCCAGATAGGCGGAATTCCCGAACGTGTGATAGGCGTCGAGATAGGCGGACACCATCATCGCATTCCAACTCGTGAGAATGTTGTCATCCCGCTGCGGTTTCATCCGTTGCTCTCGTGCGGCAAGCAACTTCATCCTGGCAGACTCCAACAAATGCTGCGCATCGGGCGCGAGCTGAATCTCACCGAGCCGATTCAACACGTTCTTGCCTTCGAAATTTCCGCCCTCCGTCACGCCGTAGTGCCGGCAGAACTCCTCAGCCTTATCGACGCCCAGCACCAAAGCAATCTCTCCCGGCTCCCAGACGAAGTAGGTTCCCTCATGCCCCTCACTGTCGGCGTCCTGCGCGGCAAAGAACGCGCCGTCCGGATGCGTGAGTTCACGACGAACGTACTCCAAGGTCTCTTCCACAACCTCACGAAACCGATTCTCTTTGGTAATACGCCATCCATCGAGGTAGATCCGCACCAGCTGCGCGTTGTCGTAGAGCATCTTCTCGAAATGGGGAATCAACCACTGGCCATCCACCGAGTAGCGGTGGAACCCGCCACCGAGA
Source organism: Nitrospirota bacterium (assembly GCA_032123755.1). GTDB lineage: Bacteria > Nitrospirota > Nitrospiria > Nitrospirales > Nitrospiraceae > Palsa-1315. The sequence continues at coordinate 26,722 of JAQBES010000156.1, read as the reverse complement.
TGATCGTAGATCCCTCCGGCCGCCATGGCTCTCAACTGCAAGAGCACCTGCTCTTGATGGGAGGGATCTTTCGTCCGGGCCGTCTGACGCAACAACAGGTTGAGCGGGGGAACCGTCGGAAATTTCGGTCCCTCACCGAATCCGCCATGGATCGGATCAAAAAATTGTCCTAAGCTCTTGGCCGCTTCATCGAGCAAACGATCCGTCAACGGATCGGTCGACGGCTGCGGCGTTCCAACTCGCACCAACCCGGTTTTCACCTTCTCCACATTCTTGCGGACATCGTCTCGATGATTCCGATAGGCCTCGACGACACCGCGCAGGACCTCGGGAAATCCAGGCAGGTTGTAGCGAGGTGCCGGAGGGAAATACGTCCCCCCGTAAAACGGTTCTTGGTCAGGCGTCAGAAACATCGTCAGGGGCCACCCGCCGCCCCGTCCCTGAAACACCTGCGCGGACTTTTGGTAGATATCGTCCAGGTCCGGGCGCTCTTCTCGATCGACCTTCATGTTGATGAAGTCCTGGTTCATCAGCCCGGCAATCTCGACATTTTCGAAACATTCATGTGCCATAACATGGCACCAGTGGCAGGCTGAGTAGCCGATCGACAACAGAATCGGCTTGTCCTCTGCTTTCGCCCGCGACAAGGCTTCTTCGCCCCAGGGATACCATTCCACCGGATTCTCCGCATGTTGCCGAAGATAGGGGCTGGCTTCTGCGAAGAGCCGGTTCTGAAAACGATTTTCTGGCGCTGAGCCCGTCATCGATTCTCTATCCTTGTGGACTCGCATAGTACATGGGCCCGAAGCCGCGCTGCAACGAGCCTGTCAGACTATGCTATAGTTCTGCGGCACCTCGAAAGGCTCACCGCATGTACTGCATGACGCGCAGCTGCTCTCCCTCCCTTATTGTGGTCACTCTCCTGGGAATCATCCTCAGTCTGCTTCCCCTGGGAGCCCAGGGCTTTGCGCAATCGGAGAAAGACCGTCGTGCATGGCTTGGAGCGCTCGACAACCTGTCAAGCGAGCGCATGCTCGCCGACGTGACGACGCTCAGCAGTCGCTCATTCAACGGCCGCCAAACAGGAACCACAGACGATGCCAACTCAGCCAAGTGGATCGCTGATCAATTTCTTGCTTCCGGCCTCTCATTGGCGAGCACTCGCGTCGATCCAAACAGTCCTATGGGACCAGGCCGTGGGTACGGGACCGGATTGATGACCGCTGTGGTCACGGTACCGAAGATTGCACCGGACCCGTTACTCCGCACTTCAACAGCCAGTGATGCGCTTACCCATCAACTCGGGACAGACTATCTCCCCATCCTTGATTCACCCTCCGCCGAGGTCCGCGGACCGATTGTATTTGTCGGCTACGGAATCGTAGACGCGGCGCAAGGCATCGACGACTACACCGGAGTCGCGACCACTAACGCTATTGTCCTGTTTCTCCGCGGCAAACCCACGCACTACAGGGGAGCCATCAGCCACGCAGACAAAGTGCGCCTTGCGCGCCAGAAAGGCGCGCGAGGCTATTTCACAGCCACAGGACCAGTGCTCAGCTCCTATGAAGCGCGCCGCGGCGTCACGGGAGAACCCAGTGCATTGTATGGACTCGCCCTTCCTTCAGAAACACTCCCAGGAGCCTGGATCAGCACCACTCTGGCCGAACAGATCCTCGCCGCTCCCGAGGCTGCGCAGCCAAGTCGGCTGCATGAACTACAAGAGAAGTTGAATCAGTCCCCTGCCGCACAATCAGTCAACACTGGTCGTTATGGTTCTCTCGATTGGCAGACTCGTTCAGAGGAAGGCGTGCTCATGAATGTGCTCGCCTTCTTGCCCGGGAACAATCCGCAGATGACACATGAGTTCCTCGTGATCGGCGCCCATCGTGACCACTTCGGACGACAGGCTGGCTTGCTATTCCCCGGTGCCGACGATAACGCCTCCGGCACGGCAGTGATGTTGGAGGTCGCCCGCGTAATGTTCAAGGCAGGCGTAAAAAGCGAACGGACTATCTTGTTCGTCTCGTTTAGCGGAGAGGAACAGGGACTCGTCGGATCCCGGCTCTATCTCGAACGGCCGGTCGCGCCGGTCAGCTCGACCAACGCTATGATCAACATCGACCATGCAGGCATTGGAAACGGACGGCTTACAGTCGGCGTGACAGGATTGGAAAAGAACGTCGTATTGGACGCGGGACAGGCAGCAAGGCTAGCCGACAAGCTCGACGTGTATGGTTTTTTCCCCGGCGGCGATCACGTGCCGTTCAAAGAAGCGGGAATCCCAACGATCACCATTGTCAGCGGCGGCGTCCACCCACACTTTCATCAGCCCACCGATACCGCCGGCACGATCAATCCGGAGATTCTGCAAACCGTGGCCAGGTATGTCCTCGCCCTAGCCTGGCGACTGGCGAATACTCAATAGAACGGACGCGAGACTAGGGGCGAGTGACCATGGGCAAGAGGAACGGGTGTGATCTATTAACGGTTACCCCCTGGCCTCTCGCCTCAGGCCCCGTGCCTGGATTTAAGGGATGTCGTCGAGAATGGTCGACTGGATCAAGGGCAACGGCGCAGTTTGGCGTGGAGGACCGGGAAGGACGAGCGCTGAACCGCTCTGGTTGGCGCCTTGGATAAGACCGATCGAAAGTTGCGGACCAAGTGTGGTCACAGCCCCGCTCCAAGCCTGACCGGTTGTCGGATTCCGAAAGCTAAAGGATTGAAAATTGTTCCCCGGGTTGTACAGAAACCCCTGCGTGCCCTGATTGTCGAGATAGAGACTCCCCGGGCCGGGCAGCTTGAACAGTGGAGCAACCCCTCCATCGAATGAACGAACACTGGAGATGGATTGGCCCCAAGCCTGCGAGTGCAGCGACGGGAACGCGAACAGGAGCAGGGCCAGCACAGACAGCGCAGCGGAAAGTACCGAGATCGGCAGAATGGGTCGCTTGTCCCGATAGCCCTGAAATCTCATCGCAGTTAGTCCATGACAGATTTGCATGTAATCATTATAGTATGGAAAAATATTCCTTGTCGATGAGGGGGGTGTTATGGAGCAGGGTATCGCAGCCAATGGATGGTGGCGCACATTTAGCTATGCCTTCGGCGTTGGGCTGATCCTTTCACCTGGGCTCAGTTGGGGACTAGAGATCGGCAAGACACCACCAACGGAACGACGGGAAAACATCTCCCTTGCTGATGCGGCGCTTCAAGCGCTGAAGCATAACCTGGACATCAACATCAGCCGTCAGACGAAGGAGAGCCGACAGGCCGACATCATCATCGAACAGGCCAAGTTCGACCCGACCCTGAGCGTGAACGGCCAATACAACCGGATCGTGAATCCACTCAATCGGCCTGTGTTCGGCGCAACCGGCGGCAACTTGACCGGAATTACCACCTTTGATCAACGCAACCAATCCGTCACGTTGGATGCCACGACAAACCTACTCACCGGCGGCAACGTCGATCTGAATTATAGCCCCTCGCGTACAAGTGTGAACCAGAATCTGGCCACGGGGTTTCTGTTCAACCCTTCCTATACAGGTGGTCTCGCGCTCACCCTCACGCAGCCCCTCCTCCGCAACGCCGGCATCGACGTCACCAAGACCTTCATCCGCGTCGCGCAGAATAATGCCACCGTGCAAGAACATGTCTTTCGCGATCGTGTCCTCACCGTGCTGGCAACGGTGGAGCAAACCTATTGGGAAGTCGTCTTCGCCAATGAGAATCTGAAAGTGGCGGAGGCCGCACTAAAAGCGGCACAGGAACTCTTGGCCAGCAACCGTGCGAAGGCAAAGGCCGGTATCATGTCGATCGTCGATGTTTTGCAAGCCGAAGCGGCCGTCGCATCGCGGGTCGAGCAGGTACTGGTCGCAGATAAAACGATTCGAGACCAGGAGGATCAGCTGCGCCGATTGCTCAATCCTGCTGAAGAGGACCTGCGTGAAGACGTGCGCTTGACCCCGCTCGACCAACCGGTGGTGACCCTCGAACCCATCAGCCTGCAGGAAGCCATCGACACGGCCATCGAGCAGCGACCGGAAATCGTCCAAGCGAAGAAGAACATGGAGTCGAGCGACCTCAATACACAATTTTCCAAGAATCAACTCCTCCCGACTCTATCGTTTCAAGGCACCATGGGACTTGCGGGACTGGGGACAGACTACGGTGACTCCGTGAACCGGAACCTCAGCGGCGATTACTATAATTATGGCGCCGGCCTCGTCTTAAGCTACCCACTCGGCAACCGCTCAGCCTGGAGCACCTACAGCAAGCGGCAGTTGGAGGCAAAGAATGCCGAGGCGTCGCTCGTGAGTGTGCGGCAGCAGATCATCGTGGGAGTCCGCGAAGCGGTCCGGCGCGTTCAGACGGATTTCAAGCGGATCGAAACCACCCGATCGGCCAGAATCATGGCCGAGAAACAACTGCAGGCGGAGCAAGAGCGGTTGAAAGTAGGACTCAGCACTACACGTTTTGTGCTCGATTTCCAGCGCGATCTCGCGACGGCCCAAGGAAACGAATTGCGCGCGACGGTCGATTACAACAAAGCGCTCTCCAACTTTGCGCGCCACAAAGCCACCACGCTCGACCGTTATAATCTCCAACTGAACTGACCACCTCCATGATGACGCCTGAGCCCTGTCCGCGCGCGACACCGGCTCAGGCCAATGAACGGGGAGCAGCCCTCGCGCTGCTTCCCGCCGGCGCGACACTCTACTTCTACGCCCTTCCCGTCTCCCTCCAAGAACAAACACTGGTTCAGTTCGCGCCCCAAATCCTCGCCTACCTCGCTTTAGGCGTTTGGGCTATGTACAACCGCGATATCGTCTCTCGGCTTGGACTGGAGAACGGGAACATACGAGATGGTCTACGCTGGGGGCTCCTGACAGGGCTGCTTCTCGGCTGCCTGAATACCTTCGTGATTCTCTCGACCTATCCGCATCTTGGGTATGACATCAGTTTCCTCAAGACCACGCCACATGGCCGACTCCCCCTCTTGATCATGGTTCCCTGGTTCATTTGTGGCATTGCCCTCTTTGTAGAACTGAATTTTCGTGGATTTCTCCTCGGACGGCTGGCCACACTTGAATCGGAGCTCTGGAGATCTAGCTTGGCCCGACGCCTCTCGCCTCTCGCCCTCATCACTTGCGCCCTGCTATTTGCTTTCGACCCCTTCATGGTGAATACTTTCCAACACCTTCACTGGATCGCCCTATGGGACGGTCTCATCTGGGGAATCATCTGGCTACGCACACGTAACCTCTACATCACGATTGTCGCGCATGCGGTCGAAGTCATTATGATGTACAGCGCGGTGAGAACGGCGATTGGATAACAATTGTTTCATTTTTCCAATGACGATTGGTTTATTGAAATAGCTCAATGACCCAATGGTTCAATTTCAATGAATCCCTCCTTCTCCAGTTACCTCGTCAACGATGTCTTCGGTGACCCGGGAGTCTATGTGGAGATCCGCTGGTCGAAGCGGGCGCTGCTGTTTGACCTGGGCCACAATGACAGGCTGGGGCCGACGAGGCTCCTGCGTGCCAATGACATATTCATTTCCCACACGCACGTGGACCACTTCATCGGTTTCGATACAGTGCTGCGAGTGGCCTTGGGGCGAGGCAAGACCGTCCGACTATTCGGCCCTCCCGGACTCATCAAGAATGTGCAGGGAAAATTGCAGGGCTACACATGGAATCTGGTCGATGGCTATCCACTGACCCTTGACGTCCAGGAATTTCACCCCCAGGAAATCCGGCGGGCACTGTTCCGCGCAACCGACGGGTTCCTCCAGGTCGAACAACCGGTTCGCCCTCTCGTCCCGGAACCAGCCACAGGCCTATTCACAGTCCTCAACGATCCCGGGTTCACCGTGAGCGCGGTCTCCTTGAACCATCGCGTTCCCTCGTTTGCCTATTCCCTGGAGGAACAGTTCCACATCAATGTGAACAAGCAGAAGCTCCACGAGGCGAACCTGCCGGTCGGTTCTTGGCTCAAAGATGTAAAACAGTATATCTGGCAGGGGCAACCGGATGAGTTCCGCTTCACGGCCACACTCTATGACGAGCACCACCGCGAGGAGCGAGAGCTTGTCTTGGGCGAAATCAAAGAACGATTCTGTACCATCTCACGTGGGCAAAAGATCGCCTATGTCGTCGATGCTCGGTTCGATGAAGAGAATGAAGCGAAAATCATTTCCCTCGCTCGTGGCGCAGACGTGCTCTACTGCGAATCGCCCTACCTGGACGTTGATGCCGAGAAAGCCCGCGACCGCTACCACCTGACCGCGAAGCAAGCAGGACTCATGGCACGCGAGGCCCACGTGCGCGACCTCGTTGTGTTTCATTTCTCGCCACGGTATACAGGTCAGGGCGAGGCGCTGGAGCGGGAAGCGATGGAAGCGTTTCAAAAAACCTGAGGAGGGCACAGCGTGAATGACTTCATGAAGTGGGCAGTGTATTTTCTGTTGGGCGGCACCATCGTCAGTGTCTCCACCTACCTCGGATCTCAAGGCAAATCGTTCCTTGCCGCCTTTGCCAGCACCTTTCCCGCCATTACCGGCGCCACGTTTGTGCTGATCTATCTGAACGGGGGCAACGATACGATTGTCAGCTACGCAAAAAACTTGCTGTGGTTCGTCCCGCCCTGGATGGTCTACGTCGTTTCCATGATAGCTGGCGTCCCCCGCTTTGGGTTCTGGCCAGCCATGATCGGCTCACTCGTGCTGTATCTGGGCTGCGTGGGACTGGTGAAGCTGGCGTTGAGATAGCTCTACCCTCTGACCGGTTCTGAATACCATGCCCTGTGACTGGGGATGCGGGCTAGGCTGCTCCGCTGAAATGGAGGCGATTCATTTCACCTAAGGCCGACACCATGTGATCGAGGGCTGCAGTGACAGAGCGGCTTGCTGCTTGAGACGGGCCATCGGCCCCGGCCCAAATGTTGGGCGGGTTCTCGATCTCCCGCACGTTCTGACAGAACCGAACGATAGTCTGTTTCCAGTGTAGAGGACCTATTCCTTCATCGAGGAAATCGACTCGGTCCTGCGAGAATGGCTGCTCAAACTGCGCAGCCCGCAGCTGCCACATCTGCTCCATCGCCTGCTGCCGCTCGGGACTGAACTCCAGCCCGCTGGCCCGTTCGTTGAGCGCCGCGAACAGTCCCCCGACAATATGGTCGACCTCCGATTCGGGAAACACGCCGACACACGCTTGCATGAGCAGATATTTGTGAAAAAGGAACACCTCGGCGCTGATGCGGGCTTCGTTCGCGGAAGGATCGTAGGCTCGGGCCAGCTCGCGCATCACGTCGCCCGGCTCTCCTTCAAGGCAGGAGCCCAGCAAGCGGGCCAACTGGCGACCGAGCCCGAGATACTCGGCCTGAGGCAGGCGCTGCATGATCCTACTGCAGCTCCACGACAACCGCTGTGCCGCTGGCGCTAACCATCAACATGCTGCTACTGGCGCCGATCGTTTCATAGTCGATATCGATGCCGACAATGGCATTGGCACCCAGATGTCGGGCCTGCTCGCGCATTTCGTCAAGCGCAATGTCTTTGGCCTTACGCAGCTCGGCTTCATACGCCGCCGATCGGCCGCCCACGATATCCCGAATCGACGCGAAGAAATCCCGAAAGATGTTCGCGCCGAGAATGGCATTTCCCGAGACCAATCCCAAATACTTGACCGCTTTCTTTCCGTCGATACTCGGTGTGGTCGATAAAATCATGCTCCCCTCCCGCTGAACGCCCCCATCCTCTCACCATTGGAAGAAATCGCCAAGCCTTTCGCCAAATCCCCTGATCCCGAAAAAGCTGAACGACACACACCCTGCCGTGGAGAGAATCGGACGCCGGAGTAGATATTCATGAATGGTCCGCGCTACGATCATACATTTATCTCGCATGGAGCGTGCGCCGTGGAACCCACCCCTCTACCTCAGAACCGGTCTGCAGACCTCATCGTCGAAGGCGCGCGGCAAAACAATCTCAAAAACATCTCGCTGCGCATCCCCCACAATCAGGTCACGGCTATCACAGGGGTATCAGGATCGGGAAAATCCTCTCTCGCATTCGACACACTGTTCGCCGAAGGCCAATGGCGCTATGTAGAATCGCTCTCCACCTATGCCCGCATGTTTCTCGATAAGGTCAATCGGCCCGACGTCGACCGGCTGATCAACGTCCGCCCCGCCATTGCGATCGAGCAGAAGAACCCCATCCGCACCGCCCGCTCGACGGTCGGGACCACGACCGAGATTGCCGACCTCCTGCGACTCCTATTCGCCAAAGTGGGCCATCCGGTCTGCCCTGATTGCGCCATTGGTGCACGCAGCTTTTATCCTGGTAGCGTCGTCGACGACCTATTGAACCACTGCACCGACGCACGAGCGATGATCCTCTTTCCTGTCAAGGCACCGGTTCCGAAACAGGACCAGATCTTTCTCCAATCGCTCTTGCTGCGCGGGTTCACCAGAGTGCAGTGCGGCGAGGAGATCCTCGATCTCCATGAGATCCATGCCCTTCAGAAGACCAGGCCAGACCGTCTTTATGTGATCCTCGATCGGCTGGAGATCCGGGAAAACAACCGATCCCGCCTCGTCGAAGCGATCGAAACCGCATTTCGCGAGGGCGAGGGCCTGTGCCGCGTGGAGGTCATCGACCAGGGCCCCAGAACCTACAGCACGGATTTTCGCTGTCAACAATGCGGGCGAAGGTTCGACCCGATTCGTCCGGTCCTCTTTTCCTTCAACCATCCACTTGGCGCCTGTCCCGAGTGCAAGGGGTTCGGCAATATTCTGCGTTACGATCCCGACCTCGTCATTCCCGACCACAACAAGTCGCTGGCCCAAGGCGCGATTGAACCCTGGAGCAAACCCAGCGGCGATTGGTGGCAGAAGCAAATGTTCCTCTCGATGAAGCGGCGTGGGGTCGACCTCACGATCCCCTACAAGGATCTGCCACAGAATATCCAGCAGATGCTCTGGCAGGGAGAGGGCAAGATGGAGGGAGTGCAACAATTTTTCGAATATCTGGAAGGAAAACGCTACAAGTTGCATGTGCGCGTGATGCTCAGCCGCTATCGGACGCCCATTCCCTGCCCAACCTGTGAGGGATCTCGTCTCCGACCGGACGCGCGCTACGTGAAAATTGCAGGCCGAGACATTCATGAGCTTTCTGCGCTCACCATTGAAGCGGCTGCCGCTTGGATCACATCCCTCACCCTCTCTCCCTATGAAGAACAGGTCGCCCGCGACATTCTCAGACAATTGACGGCCAAGTTTGGCTTTCTCCTTCGCGTGGGCCTCAGCTATCTCACGCTCTCCCGTCAGACCCGCACGCTCTCGGGAGGAGAGGCCCAGCGCGCAGCCTTGGCTAATCAACTCGGCGCACGCCTGGTTGGCACGCTCTACGTCCTCGACGAACCGACCATCGGTCTCCACCCGCGTGACACCGCAACGCTCGCCAGCATCCTACGAGAGCTGGCAGTCCAGGGCAACACGGTGGTCGTTGTCGAACACGACCGCCAGATGATGCTGGCGGCCGACTATCTTGTCGAGCTGGGACCTTTGTCCGGAGAGAAGGGCGGCGAAGTGATCTGCGCAGCGCCACAACAGGAATTCATTGCAGACCGCCAATCAATCACGGCGCGCTACCTGCGTGGCGAAGATGAGATTGCGATCCCACGATATCGACGCAGAGGAAACGGAAATTTACTTGTTATAGCAGGCGCTTGTGAGAATAACCTCAAGGATCTCTTCGTCAGAATTCCGCTCGGCATGTTGGTCTGCGTCACCGGCGTCTCAGGCTCGGGCAAGAGCACGTTGGTTGAGGACACACTCTACCGAGCCGTTGCCCGTGCCTTTTGTGTCGAGTCACTGCCAATGGGTAAGTTTCGCGCGATTAAGGGGATCGAACATCTGACCGGCATCAGGCTCATCGATCAGGAACCGATCGGCCGAACGCCACGTTCGAATCCGATCACCTACCTAAAAGCATTTGATGAAGTTCGCTCCCTCTTCGCGTCTGAGCGCGATGCGCTCAGACGCGGCCTCACACCAGGCCATTTCTCCTTCAATACCACCGGGGGCCGGTGCGACCGATGCGAAGGGAGCGGCGTCGAGAAACTCGAGATGTATTTCTTTGAAGATATCTATGCTACCTGCGAAGCCTGCGACGGAAAGCGATTCAAACCAGAGGTCCTCACCATTCGTTATCGGGGAAAAACGATTCATGATGTGTTGCAGATGACGGCCGAAGAGGCGCTGGGATTTTTTAGCGGCTCTCCCAAGCTCACGGAAAAACTCCATCTCCTCTCGTCCATCGGACTCGGCTACCTCCGGCTCGGCCAATCCGCGACAACACTCTCAGGCGGCGAGGCACAGCGATTAAAAATCGCCGCGGAACTCAAAGACTCGTCCGCGAAGAATGTGCTCTACGTCATGGACGAACCGACCACCGGACTGCACGTCGAAGACATCAAAAAGCTCCTGGCGATGCTGCAGAAGCTGGTAAACAGCGGCAATACCGTGGTGGTGGTGGAGCACAACCTCGACGTCATCAAGTCAGCGGATTGGATTATCGATTTAGGACCAGAAGGCGGTTCGGTGGGCGGATACATCGTGGCAGAAGGACGACCGGAACAGGTGGCGAAGATAAATGAGTCTCATACCGGGCGATTTCTCGCCCCTCTCCTTGCTGGAGAACAGACTATACGCCAGCGGCTATAGCCCCGGCCGCTTTTCTGCCGTCAGAGATATCTCTATTGGCTGTCCATCTCGACGCACATCTAACTGCAGGGTCTGCCCCGCCTCAACTTGACAGAGTCGTTTTGCTTCCCGCTCTGAAGACACGCTAGATAATACCATGCCGTTACAGGCGACAACCCTATCACCTACCTTGAGGCCCGCTTTCTCGGCAGGCAAGCCGCTCCGAAGTTCTCGCACAAGGTAGTAGCGAGCGCCCACTGATTCCTGTAGCTCCCAATTGACGCCGATGTGTCCGGACCCGAGTAACCCTGCTTGTGACCCGAATCGAGCGAGGATGCGATGGGCGATGACGCGAGCCAAACCTTCGGGATCATCGGCCGTGGCGTCAAAACCGTGCCCTTCTCCGTTGAATAACACCACGCCGCTCTCGACGTCGATCATCCGCAACACCAACGACACACGGCTAATCTGGTCTCCCTCGGCTCGCTCCCATTGTTGTACTTCGCCCAACACAATGGCCTGCGCACCAACAAGTTTTCCGACTCTCAACACGTCGGCGTCATCCGCGTATTGCAGCTGGACGATCTGTTCCTTGAACACTTCGTCGAGCTCGGCTCGCTCGACCATGTTGATGTCCAAGTCCAACAGTAATGTCGTCACAATCCCGGCGACACGCGAACCGGATCCTTGGGCGGCCACCGCATCAACGAACGGCATCACGGCCATCGTGCGATATTGCTTGATCGTATCTCGACTAATCGGGCCGACACCGGTCACAACCGGCTCAGGACGTCCGAGCATCCCGCCGGATCCTAGAGCGGCTGTACCGGACGAGGCACAGGCGCGGCGACGTTGCAGAATAGCAGAGGGCGTACCCCAAGCACAGAGTTCGTCATTCACCAGCACGACGTGGTACGGATATTCACGTTGATGCTCCGCGGCAATGTTGGTGAAGGGATAGAAAATGCAGCCGCCGATCCAGACCGAGATCGGGCAGAGGGCCAACTCATAAAACCACTGTTTGCGGGCCGTGAGGGAGTATTCCCATACCAGCAGCCGGCCATCGTCGCGCAACACACGATCCGGCCGACCGATCTGGTCGATCACCTCGGCCTTCGTCATCGGCACGGCCAGCCGGTCCAATTTGGATTCCGACTTCACCACCGTATACAGCACGCCGCAGCCGGAGCAGGCACCGACGAGGAGGGCCAGCCCCACCCAACAGCCAACTCGTTTGATCACCATACCAGTGCCACTCCAGGGAGCCCAACCGCACGATGAGGCACGGTAACACCTGAGCAGGAAGGCTGCAATGGAACGGAGCGAGGAATCGCAAGAGACTATTCGGTTTTTGAAAAACTGGAGGGCACCCGCTGAGCCCAAACTGCAAACAACTCCCGGATAGCGGAGACTCCCGCAAGATGCTCAAAAGAGGTCAAACTTTTCACACTCCCACCCACTGGCACGCTGAGACGTGCCATGTGCCCGGGCGAGGGCCTTCGACTCCTTATACCTCTCTTAAAGGGAGTGGCCGAGGCTGCCCTTTACTGCGCGCATCGAACGAGCACCGTTTCACCGTGCGCGCTCTGCGAGCAAGAAGGGCACCTGCCCGCTCCCTCCTCATTCTTCTGAGGCCGCGCGTTGCGCGAGCAAGGGGACCGTCCCGGCCACCCCGCCCATTTTTTCAGCATCCTGCTAATTCAAGGAGGGATCGAACGGCATGTCCGCATAGTGACGATAGTCGTCACCCAGGGCGCTCACGATGTCAGGCCAGATACGTGCGGGATCTTTGTCGAAAACAGCATTGGGATCTGCCGGAATGGTAAACCAGGAGCCGGTCTGCATTTCAGACTCCAGCTGCCCTGGCCCCCAGCCGGAATATCCGATATAGGCGCGAAAGGCCTCGCGCCCCTCACTGGTAGTCAAAATACGATCGACGAGGTCTGTGTCCCCGCCGAGACAGATTCCATCGAAGACATGATGGGAATTCTCAGGAAGTTGATCCAATCGATACAACATCATGACCTGATTCGTTTGCACCGGTCCTCCGGAGAAGAGAACGTGCCCTTGGCCTTCCAGGATCGGTATTTGAGGTAATGCCTCCGACACCGACATCGCCGTTGGGCGATTGACGACAACACCGAGCGCGCCTTCGTCTCCGTGTTCGCAGAGCAACACGACAGTCTGCCGAAAATTCGGATCGCGCAAGGAAGGCGCCGCGATGAGGAAGATGCCTTTCCCGAGTGGAGCTTTCATAGTTGTAATCCTACCGCGCTAACCGGTGTCGCGCAAGGGAGATTGGCGGAACGGACGACAGTTCGATGTTTGGAACTGCGAACCCTAAACGTCGAACATCTAGTCGCGCCTTTCCCGCCTATCTCGCGCTTCACACGCCACAGCTTCCAGTGGACTGTTTCTGCGTCCGGCTAACGATAGAGGGATTCGCGACGATCGCGGAGCAAATCGTTGTACGGTGTGAGGGCCTTGTTCCGTGCGTCGGCAGGATCGATCTCGACAATACAGAGCTCTTCTTGGTCACGCGGCGCGCGATGCAGAATCGCCCCGCGAGGAGCGACGACTTCACTGTTCCCGATAAACGTCAGCTGATCTTTGCCGCCTCGCGCTTCGGTCCCTGTGCGGTTACATGTAATCGCAAAAACACGATTTTCCAGACACCGAACCGGCATGGAGTCTGGACAATTAGGCAACACAAGGTTCGAGGGATGGCAGATGATCTCTGCCCCTTTGAGCGCCAGCGCGCGCGCAGCCTCCGGATAATACCAATCGAAACAGATCATCACGCCGATCTTGGCCAACCCGATATCCCACACCTGAAATCCTGTGTCGCCTGGCGTAAAGAATAGTGTTTCCTCGAAGAACAGATGTGTCTTGCGATAACACCCGATAAACCCGGACGGACCGACGACCACGGAGGAGTTATAGCAGGCAGCCCCGGCCCGTTCAGGAAGACCGGCGACAATCACCATCCCCCGCCGCTTCGCAAGGTCGATCAGCCGTTGTGTGGTCGGTCCATTCGGCACCAACTCCGCCAGCGCGATCGCTTCTTGTTGCGACACAAACTGATAACCGGAAGCAAACAACTCGGGCAAGACAATCAGATCAGCGTCAGCCCTGTCGAGTGTTGCCATAACCTTATCAAGATTGTGCGACACGTCACCGAATCGTGGAGTGAACTGAAAATAACCGACACGCATGATCGTCACGCCCCCAGAACAAAACGGGCAGGGTCGCCCCTGCCCGTTCAAAAGATCTCAGACTGAATGACTTACTTCACTTCTGATAAATGGGTGACCGCGCCTTCGGCATGTTGTGCGGCCACATCAGCGTGACCGGCCTTGCCATGCTCGATGGCTTCCTTGAGATGTTTGACCCCTTCATCCAGATGCGGACTCTTCACACCGGCCGCCCCGGCATGCTTGAGTGCTTCCTCAGCATGGTGCACCAGGACATCGGCATGCCCCTTTTTGCCATGCTCCACGGCTTCCTTGGCATGCTCCACGGCTTCAGCCACATGCTTGTCAGCAGCAAGGGCGAGCCCGTTGAAGAGCGGGAAACCAACAAGCGCGGCAACCGCCGCAACGACCAGTGCTCCGCGATAGATTCTCATTTTCATGGATTCCTCCTCAGTGATTAAGGTTCATTCGACAGGTGAGCGGTATCCGCAATATCCTCGACCCCCATTACCTTACACAGCCATTTTTTCACTGTCAAGAAGGCCTGACCTGTGGATCGGCGTTCAGGATGTGCTGCAATCCCTTGGCATCTTTTTCCACCGGACAGGTGAAATCACGACTCCACTCCCACCAGGACCCTGGATAGTTACGGACCTTCCCATACCCGGCGAGTTTGAGGACAAAATACAGCCAGGCTGAACGGACGCCGCCGGTGCAATAGCAGATGACCGCTTGATCCGGCATGAGACCTTTCTCGGCGAGACGCTCTGAGATCGTCTGCAGATCTTTCACCGTGGCGTTCGCTTGAAGAAATCCAGTCCAAGCCAGATGAATCGCGGAGGGAATGTGACCGGGTCGTGGTATCCCGGACACCTCTTTGCCAAGATACTCTTCGAGACTGCGCGCATCGACGATCACGGTGCCCGGATGCGGCTGCTTCACGAGCTGCTTCAGTTCGTCTTTGCCGGCGATCACGGCAACCACCGGCTTGACGGTGAAGGTTCCCGGCCTGGGCGTCACGCACCCATGCTCGAACGGCCGTTTTTCCTGCACCCACTTGACCCATCCGCCGTCGAGAATACGCAGGTGCGTGTGCCCGAGATATTCCAACATCCAGAACATGCGGCCTTCGTCTCCCCAGTTGTCGAACGGATTGGAATAGATGACCACCTCACTGTCCTGACTGATCCCCAAGGCACGGATTTTCTGCTCCATGCGTTCGCGATCGGGGTCGAGCAATCCCTTCGGCACGGCATGGGGGTCGCTGTACTCATGCCACGTCGAATGCACCGCCCCTGGAATATGGCCGCCGAACTCGTAGGCCGCCCGTCCACGTACGTCGAGAATCACCAGGCCCGGCTGCCCCAAGCTCTGTTGGAGAGTTTCGGTATCAATCAGCAACGCGTGTGTCATGTCGTTCCTTTTGTCATGAACCTTCAGCTATCAGCCTTGTTCTCAGCTTTACAACTTCCTCCGTCCTGCTGACGGCTGATCGCAGAGAGCTGATTGCCCTCGTTCAATACCTCGGCTAGCGCACCGGATAGTGGAAACTCCCGTTCGTAAATCACGAATCGATAGGGATCGTTTCCCGTCAGCCTATAGTTAGTCTGTAACATCTCATGTTGCTTATCGGTCATGATGTGGTACTGCACGCGGGTCTTGACTTTCAAGCCCTCTGCCTGAGCCGGGAGTTGGTACGCAAACTGGTACTCCCGACTGGCGAGAGGCAACAGACGATTATCGTACAACTCGACGATGGCCGGCTGCCACATGATCCAACGGCCCATCGTCGATGTTTGCTGCTCCAGCACACGCCCCTGCTGATCTTCCACGGAAAATTCCACCGTGAAGTATCGATCAGGATCGCCAGTCGGAATCTTATGGCCGGCACCCGCATTGACCAACGTAAGCGTAAATCCGACTCGATCGCCCGGCTTGGGCGACGCGGTATCGGCCTTTACTTGTATTCCCACCGCCCGCTTCACCATATCGGGGTCGTGCCCGCCGCGCCAGAGGTGCCGGCGTCCACGCCGGATCGGACTATTCACCGCGATCGGCCGATCGATTTCAGGCATGTGGCAGCTCTGGCAAATGAAGCCCCGCTCCTGCATGAAGAACTTGCCTTCGTATTCCGCGTACGTCCCGCATGGTCCCACGTTATAAAACTGGGCCGGCCCGGACACGACATTGTGACAGCGGTTACAGACCTGCGCCGTCCTGAAATTCGGATCAAACTTGGTCGGGTGCGGCGCGGCGGAATCTTCGAACGGTCCGTAGATGACTCCATCCCGCACATGACAGGCCGCGCAGGTCACCGATTCTTTCTGGTACTCGGGATCGTACTGGGGATTGGGCTCTTGAATCGCCTTCTCCACCCGACCTCGCGGAATCTCTTTGACCAATGTCGGCTGCTGGTTTTCCAGCGGGGCGTGACAGTTCAAGCAGACCCAAATATTCTTGTCCTTTTTCCAATAGGCCTGAAAGAACGGATCCTCATATGCATGGGCATGGATACTAGTCTTCCATTCATCGTAGATCTCACGATGGCATTCCCCGCACGATTCGGCCTTCAAACTCGTTAGACCTTCCGGGATTTTCTGAAACGGAATCGCATGAGCGTAATCCGACCGCAACCCGAAAATCACGACCGGTTTGATCTCGGTGTAATACACATAGACAAGCACACCCGCCAGAACACACCCGAGTAGAATTTTGAGAGAAGTCTTCATGCGGCTAACAGCGCCTGAATGTGGCGATCAACCGAGGCGGCCAAGGCCGTCAGATGATACCCACCTTCGAGCGACGAGAGTATGCCCCCGCCGGCATGGCGCTTGGCAATTCCGGCCACGATGCCGGTGAGATCCGCGTAGCCCTCTTCCGTCAGCCCCATGCTCGCGAGCGGATCGTCTTTATGCGCGTCGAAGCCGGCTGAGATGATCACGAATTCCGGTTTGAACGCATCAGCCGCCGGCACCAACGATTTCTGATAGATGGCACGATACTCCTCATCACCCTCACCTGCTCCCATCGGCACATTGATCGTGAACCCTTCCCCTGCTCCCCGTCCTCGTTCCGATTCTCGCCCCGTTCCCGGATAGTGCGGGTATTGATGCGTGCTGAAGAAGAGCACGGAGGGATCGTCCTCGAAACTATGCTGCGTGCCGTTCCCGTGGTGCACATCCCAATCGACAATCAACACACGTGTGAGGCCATACATCTTCTGCACATAGCGAGCGGCAATCGCCACATTATTAAACAGGCAGAATCCCATCGCGCGTCCCGCTTCGGCATGATGCCCTGGCGGCCTCACCGCACAGAAGACATGGTCCACTTGCCGGCTCATGATCGCATCGACAGCAGCCAACGCCCCACCAGCTGCCAGATAGGCGGCGGTCAATGATCCGGGAGACATGGCGGTATCGGGATCGAGCGAAACCCGCCCGTCCGTCGGCGCGTGAGTTTTCAGCATCGCAAGATACGAGGGCTCGTGGATCTGCGTAATCCATTTATCTTCAGCCTCTCGCGGTTCTATCCTCGTCAGCCGAGCCGCCGTACCGCTCTGTTCCAGCCGCTGCATGATGGCGCGCAGCCGATCGGGCGACTCAGGATGCCCGGCCCCCATATCATGGTTAAGATAGCGCGAGTCGTAGACGAGTCCGGTATTTCCCATGGCAAAATCCGTGAAGTGTGAAGCGTCGCTCGCACTAAGCGAGGCCCGCTTCGCGAAAGAGAAAGGTATCTGTCAGATTATCACGCAGGAATCGGCATAGACAATGAGCGCTCGCCACTGCTATCGTTTCTCGGATTGGAGGAAGACATGCCAAACTCACGAATCGAACCGCTCAAGAAAGTCCTGGCGATTGATCCGAACGACGAGGTGGCCTGGTTTGGTCTCGGAAAGGCCTACATGGAAGATGGGCACTTCGAAGAAGCGGCCAAGGCCCTTCAGCAATGCGTCACGGTGAAACCCACCTATTCAGCCGCCTACTATGCCTGGGCTCAATCACTCCACAAGCTGGGTCGAATCGATGCGTGCCGAACTGTCTGCGCCACCGGCATTGATGTCTCCACGAAAAACGGCGACGCCATGGTCACAAAGAATCTGGATGCGCTGAAACTTTCATTGCCATTATGAACCCCGGCTTCTCACCCACGTCTCCCTTTCGTCTTCCATCTTGGGCCATCCGTCTTGCACGGCGCCAACAGAAGCCCATCCTGACGGCTCGCGACCGCATGCGCTTCGTCATACAATTGGCGCTGACCAATGTCGTACTGGAAACCGGCGGACCCTTCGGCGCCGCTGTATTCGAAGCCACAACCGGCCGGCTCGTATCCATTGGCGTGAATCTCGTCGTATCGACAAATTGTTCACTTGCCCATGCTGAGATCGTCGCCCTCGCCAACGCGCAACAGGCCATCGGGTATTTCGACCTTGGCGCGCCGGGCATACCAAAGCATGAGCTGGTCACGAGCTGTGAGCCCTGCTCGATGTGTTACGGGGCCATCCCCTGGGCCGGAGTTCGAAAAGTCCTCTGCGGCGCGCGCGGAAGCGATGCTGAGGCGATCGGGTTCGATGAGGGCCCAAAACCGAAGAACTGGGTGACGGCGCTCAAGAAACGAGGGATCGCCGTGAGTCGGGATCTGTGCCGGAATGAGGCTATGGCTGTTTTTCAGCACTACAAGCGAGCTGGAGGCGACATTTACAACGCTCGCAAAGGATCTTAACGTACGCTGTTCAAAACGGCGATGCGATAGCAACAAAGAATTTCGAACTACTGAAAAGCTCGCTGCTGATTAAAAATTTTAGCCCCACGGATTAGGCTCATCCTTCACAAACGACGATGCCGTCTACCTGAAATCTAATGGTCGGCATGCCTGGAACAACAGGACACAATCCCGCAGGATGCTCAAGAAGTTCGTCCAGCAAGGCCGCAGCGAGTGCAGGCCCGAGGCGTACTCTCTGGGTACGTTGAGGGTCTGAACGATGCGAGAACGACGCTGGCTGACTTTTTCAGTATCCTGCTAAACCGGCTCCGCTCCTTCGTCATCATCATCGGTTGCAAGGCCGTGGGCTTCCGACTGGCGCTTGGCAATTTCCTCGTACACTTCATCGAGCCAGCGGCTCGCGCAACCTAGGATCTCCCTGACTAACGGCTCCGGTTGGCCCGTACGTTTGATGGTCCATTGGCAGACATATTCCAACAGTACCTCCCGTTCAAATTGCTCCGACGATTGCGTGGCCAGCGAAGTCATTTCGCCTAGCCCCGTCGTGAGGATATCTGCCACCGTGTCGCGTCCATAGGACGTGCTGGCGGTGACATATTGGACTGCCCGATTGAGTTCTTGGTCGGTCATGAGGTCTCCCGTGATTCTTGGCGCATCATACCGAGAATGCCACAGCAGATGGAAGGTTTCTCCTCGTCTCAATCAAGAGAAAATTTTTCCGCCAGGATAGACGGGAGTGTTATGATCATAACTGGGTAAGCCCAGCCCCATGATGCATGGAGACGAGACGAAGGAGATGCGACCTATGCCTGTGAAGATCAGCCGGAACACTTCGATCACACACA
The DNA here is from genome assembly GCA_032123755.1 of Nitrospirota bacterium. Lineage (GTDB taxonomy): Bacteria > Nitrospirota > Nitrospiria > Nitrospirales > Nitrospiraceae > Palsa-1315. The sequence continues at coordinate 7,239 of JAQBES010000156.1, read as the reverse complement.
ACACTTCTTCACCAACACGCCAGAACCGTCCCTATCCCGAGCGCTGGGATCTCTCACATTTAGCAGAGAATCCTGTTCAGCGGTTCGAGACCCTCTTGGGAGGGATCGAATCCAAGGTGGCGATATTTGAATCTGCGCGTGCCCAACTCAGTCCGAACATGCCGATATCAATCTTCCATCCGCTCCTGACTCTCAGTGAAGATATCGCGGCTGCGTCGTCCAGGATCAGCGCCTATGCCTACCTCTGGTTCTCCGAGAATACAAAACACCTCGCCGCACGTTCCTTCAAGACCACGGTCGAGGAGCGGCTCACGGCACTCCAGAACCGACTGGTCTTTTTCGACCTGTGGTGGCAAAGCGTCGATGAGGACAATGCGCGCCGGCTGATGGCCGGGACGGGCACGCTCCAGTATCACCTCGAATCCATTCGCCGGTTCAAGCCCCACACGCTGTCTGAGTCGGAAGAGAAGATCATCAACATCAAGAACATCACGGGTCACAGCGCAGTCCATTCGCTGTACGACGTCGTGACGAACGGCTTCTCGTTCACGCTCACGGTCAAAGGCAAACGGAAGACGATGACGCGCGAGGGACTGATGTCCTATCTCCGCCATGCACAAAGACGCCTGCGTGAAGCTGCCTATCGAGAGCTATACCGTGTCTACGCCGATCAGCACGATCTGCTGGGCGAAATCTACAAGATCTTGGTCAACGACTGGAAAGCGGAGAATCTTCAACTGCGCCGGTTCGCCTCCCCGATTGCCACCCGCAACCTCGGAAACGACATTCCAGACGAAGCCGTGGCATCGCTCCTGAAGGTCTGCCAGAAAAACGCGGGAATCTTCCAGCACTATTTCCACATCAAAGCGCGCCTGTGCAAGATCAAGCCGATGAGCCGCTATCACATCTATGCGCCGCATCGTACGGAGCAGAAATCCTACCGCTATCAGGATGCCGTCCGAATGGTGTTGGACGCCTATCGAGGATTCTCCCCGCAATTAGCTGAGTTGGCGGAACGGGTGCTTCATGAACGCCATGTCGACGCGCGTACGAGGCCAGGGAAAATCGGGGGCGCCTATTGTTACAGCGTCGTCCCAGGCATGACCCCTTACGTGCTGCTGAACTTCACCGGCGAGGCCCGCGATATTGCAACGATGGCCCATGAGCTCGGCCATGCCGTCCACGGTATGCTGGCGTCGCATCATTCCATCTTTACCTTCCATTCCACCCTCCCACTGGCGGAAACAGCGTCGGTGTTTGGGGAGCGCATCCTGTCCGATTCCCTCATGAATCAGGAGCGGGACAAGAAGGTGAGGCAGGGCCTCCTGCTCAACCAACTGGATGACATCTACGCCACGGTCCTTCGGCAAGCTTATTTCGTTCATTTCGAGAATCAAGCCCACGAGATGATCGCCCAGGGTGCGACCGTGAAAGATCTAGCCAGAACTTATCTGGCCGAGGTGCGGCAGCAGTTCGGAAAAGGCATCAAGGTTCCAAATGAATTTCAATGGGAATGGCTAACCATTCCACACATCTTTGCCAGCCCCTTCTATTGCTACGCCTACAGCTTCGGCAACTTATTGGTCCTTGCCCTCTACCGGATGTATCAGAAAGAAGGGGCAGCGTTCGTGCCCAAATATCTCGATCTGCTAAGTACCGGCGGGTCGGAGGCGCCGCAGGCGATTCTCGCCAAGGTTGGAGTCGATATGACGTCTGAAGATTTTTGGCAATCGGGATTCGACACGATCCGCGAGATGGTCGATCAGCTGGAGCAAACGCTCTAACGTCTCTACTTTTCAAGCACCTTAATCAGTACACTCTCCCACACCACACCTGTACAGCCCTCCCCTCTTGACAGAGGGGAGGGCTTAAGCGTATTATGGACATAATTGATAACGGTTATCATAATCGTTACTGATAATATGGACCCTGCTCGGCACTAAGGAATACCGCCCATGTACCTCTGCCTCTGCAAAGGAATTACCGATTCGCATGTCCGTGAAGCAGGACAGGCCGGCATCGTCATGCCTTGCCAGCTCAAAGCAAAGTTCGGACTGAAAGAGGCAGGGTGCTGCGGTCGCTGCTTAAAGAATATTCATGAGTTTGTGCACATCGCGACGAGTACGCACCAAATGCCTTCCCCTAACGGCGTGCGAAGCTAAAACCTTCTCCCCCACCCGCCCTGCAAGACTGCTGCGATACAGATCCACGCGCCATCGACGAGGATCATCTCGTGTCCACAGACGCGTGGGCCGTCGCCGAGCGCATTGATTGAAAAGACGGCAAGAGAGAAGATGCATGCTTGCAGGAAGGAATGAACCCTGATTAGCAGGGAGTTGGAAAACTAATTTCGACCCAGCGCGACACAGGGTAGAAATAAGTTTCAGCCGACCCCGCAAGACCAGCAGGCTGTTCAAAAAGACCGTCCAGCGAAGCCGCAGCGAGTGATGACCCGAGGAGGCACATGCTGCACTTTGTGTGGGCCGTTCGCCCGCAAAATGAATCTTGGCGAACGGAGAGATCCCTTTAGCCATTCCGATCTCCGAGAATATTTTTCGATACGGTGAGGGTCTGAACGATGCGAGAACGACGCATGGGAAAAGGCACGTCTTGGCGCGCCAGGGTTGGGCGGGTGAGAAAGGCGACTAGTTCAACAGCCTGCTAGCGAGAAGAGCCTCGCTGCATGATTACCGCGACTTCGGCCACGCGCCGGCCTAATGCCTTGGCATCGGCCATCTCCTTCTTGTCGATGCCGGGGCTGTCTCCCTCGGTTGTCGCAGACGCACCGAAAGCCCCGCCCCCACTGACGACGATCATCTGATTCCCCAGCATCGCGGCTAATATCGTCAACATCGTCAGTTCCTTCCCACTCGACACCTGGCCACCCGTGGCAAAGGCCGCGCCAATCTTATTTTTCATCTTGAATGCTGGAAACACACCGAATTTAAACTGCCAGTTATCGAAGAAGGTTTTCACCTCGCCCGACATGTTTGACCAATAAACCGGAGATCCAACCACGACCGCATCGGCGGAGAATAAATCATCCGCCGTCACCAGGCCGACTCGTTTTAACTGCGCCTCGGTGCCGGGTACGCTCTTCACGCCATCAACCACCGCTTCAGCCATGCGTTCGGTATTGCCGGAGAGCGAATGGTAGGTCACGAGCACCTTCACCAGCGGGGCCGGCTCGTTGGCGAATGCCTCGCCAGAGCCGGCAGTCAGCCCAAGTAGAAAGGCGCACAGAATCAGAGAACCAATGAGGCGGAGTCGTACAAAAGAGGTGAGAGATAAAAACATCGACTCACAGAGAGAAGGAAACGCGCGCAGGATTGGCGCCGATTCAACGACGGACTATTTCTTCTTCCATCCGTTCTTCAACGGAGACTTCCGTCAACGTTCCGCGATAGTCGCACTTGTGACAGCGAACCCGCCATTCTTCGATCCACTTTTCTTGCACATACGACTGCCGGCACTTCGGGCAAACGAACACCCCTTTCACGTAATGCACTTTCCGCGTCTCTTTCATGCTCCCCTCTCGTACTTTTGCAAGCCGAGGATGGCATAGGCAACAGCGCGATTGCAAGGCACCCTTAGCCAGAATCGCCAACGATCCCCTACCTCGCACGCAGCCTCCGGCTTGACTCGTCTCCAATGGGCCGATTAGGATGCCGCCGTGCAACGACGCCAACCACTTGCGCTTTTTTTCGTCCTCCTCCTGATTTTCCCCTGCTGTACGCAAGCGGGAACCGATCCGGCCATGCCAGGGCCGATCCAGATTACCCTCCCGAGTGGCACGATCATCTATGCAGAATTGGCCGACACGCCTCAAAAGCGTGCGGATGGATTGATGTACCGCGAGCATTTAGGCGCCGACCGCGGCATGCTCTTTACGTTCTCGGAGGCACAGGCCTGGGTGTTCTGGATGAAAAACACAAAGATCCCGCTCGATCTCATCTGGATGAATGAAAAAAAACAGATCATCCATATGGAACAGAGTGTCCCGATCTGTACGAGAACGGACGACAGCTGCCCACAATATCGTCCAAACGAGGGTGCGCTTTATGTCTTGGAGCTCGCGGGGGGCCGAGCTGAAACTTTGAAGTTGCAGCGGGGATCGAAACTTCAGTTCCGGGTCCCATAGCAGCTCCCCTCATGCAGGATGCTCAAAAAGGCCGTTCAGCAAGGCCCTTCCAATTCTCTCTACCACTCTTTAGGGGAGTGGCCGAGGCTGCTTTTTACTGCGTGCGTCGAACGAGCACAGTTTCATCGTGCGCGTTCTGCGAGCAAAAATGGCACCTGGCCGCTCCCCCCCTGCTGGCGGTCTTTTTCAGCATCCTGTGCTACGACCGTTCCTGCCAGGCCCGTAGCCGTCTTGCCGTAATCACCCCATCCACACGCTCAACGGCTTTGAGCACCTGCTGGAGATGGCGGGTATCTGAAACTTCCACGATAAAATCCAGCACGGCTTTCTGATCCTCCCGCGTCGCGATTTCGGCACGGCTGATGTTGGCCTGGCATTCCGCAATCGCGGAAGACACGTTCGCCAGCACTCCGGTTTTATCGACGGCCACAATGGACATTTTGACCGAGTGCGTGCTGGGTGTAGCGGAATCCCACTCCACTTCCACCAGCCGCTCCTTATCGTAGTCCAGCGCCTCAAGATTCGGGCAATCGACGGCATGGATCGTCAGCCCGCGACCACGAGTAATATACCCGAGGATGCGGTCGCCGGGCACGGGATGGCAACAGCGCGACAGCTGCATCAACAGATCCCGAGACCCTTTGACCTGTACGCCGGCACTGTCGCTCTTCCCACCTACCGCTTTACGCGCGGCGGGACGTTCCTGAGCCGGCGCTTGCGCTCCGGATGACGGAGCCGTGAGTTTGCCGATGACCTGCGACGTTGCCACGCGGCCGAAACCTACCGCCGCGGCTAATTCATCGGTGCTGTCGAATCCAGACTGACGAGCGGCTTCCAACAGCTCCGTCGATTTGAACATCCGGGCCGGCGCCATCCCCTGACGGCGGAACTCCGACTCCAGTAAACGACGGCCGATCTCGACACTCCGCTTCTGCTCTTCGAGCTTGATCCAGTGTTTGATCTTGGTCTTCGCGCGCGAGGTGCGGACAAACTTTAACCAGTCTTTGTGCGGCGATTGCGTGGGAGACGTCAGAATTTCAACCGTATCTCCGCTGGACAGTTGATGCTTGAGTGGCACAATCTTCCCGTCCACCTTGGCCCCGACACAATGGTCCCCGACCTCAGTGTGAATCGCAAATGCAAAATCGACGGGTGTCGATCCTTTCGGCAACTCTTTCACAATCCCTTTGGGCGTGAACACATAGACCACATCGTGGAAGAGGTCGAGCTTCACCGAGTCCATGAACTGCCGGTTATCCGTCAAATCTTCATGCCATTCGACAAACTGGTGCAGCCAGCCGAAGGCCTTGCTGTCACGATCTGCAACCTGTCCTTGTTCTTTATACTTCCAATGTGCGGCAATGCCATGCTCGGCGATACGATGCATATCTTCCGTGCGGATTTGGAATTCGACATGCTCCCCCTTCGGGCCCACCACCGTCGTATGCAGAGACTGATAGAGATTGGACTTTGGAATCGCGATGTAGTCCCTGAAGCGCCCAGGCACGGGCCGCCAGGCTGAGTGAATCACCCCGAGCATGGCGTAACAGTTCATCTTGGTATCGGTCACAATCCGCAGCGCAGTCAAGTCGTAGACCTCTTCGAACGTAATCGACTGCTTATTCATCTTTTGGTAAATGCCGTAAAGATGCTTGGGGCGACCATAGACTTGTCCGACCAACCCGTTCTCTAGCATGGCCTTCTGAACAAGCTGGCGAACTTCATCAATGTACTGCTGCCGATCCTCGTCCCGTTTCGCCACTCGGACGCGCAATGTCTCGTAGACCTCAGGCTTGAGGTGCTTGAGACACAGGTCTTCCAGCTCATTCTTGATCCACCCGATTCCAAGTCGGTTCGCCAACGGTGCATAGATCTCCAGCGTTTCCTGGGCGATCTCCTGCCGCTTGGCCGTGCTGAGATGTTCTAGGGTGCGCATGTTGTGCAGCCGGTCGGCGAGCTTGATGAGGACGACCCGGATATCGTCTGCCATCGACAGCACCATCTTGCGAAAATTCTCCGCCTGTTTTTCTTCATAGCTCCGAAACGTAATCTTGCCGATCTTGGTCACCCCATCGACCAGATGCACGACGTCCTTCCCGAACTCCCTTTCGAGTTCGTCAGGCGTCGCGACAGTATCTTCCAGGGTATCGTGCAGCAGTGCTGCGACGATGGCGGTAACATCCGTTTTGAGCGAGGTCAGGACTCCGGCGACGGCGATGGGATGTTGAAGGTAGGGTTCTCCGGACCGACGAATTTGCCCTTCGTGCGCTTTCGAAGAAAACTCGTAGGCCTTGCGAACTAGACCAAGGTCGGCATCAGCATGGTAGCTTCTGATCCGATCCAGCAATTGGTCGAGATCTGTGACGGTTTCGTACACCATGGTTCACTCACTTACTCGCTCACACTCGGTCGGACATCGCGAATGCGAAGCTGAATCCGGTCACGGCCATTCCAGTGGTTCAGTTCCGGCGTGAAGGCCAAATCGACCGGGGCGTGGATCGGAATGCCGCGCTCCAGCAACGACTTCATGCCGAATCCGATACTGTCGAACGGCAGCGAGGCCCCTTGCCGCACGGTCATTTTCAGATGTTTCTCACCGACGGTGCGTGAATCCATGACTTCGAGCCGGGTCACCGCAAACGTTGGCTCCGGATTGCCCGCGCCGAACGGATGCAGTGAACCGATTTCCTGGATCAACTGCATGGTCACTTCGTCCAGACGCACCTCGGCATCAACGTTCAACGTCGGAACCTTGGCACCGTCGAGGGTCCACCCGGCCACCACATCGGAGAATCTAGCACGAAACTCGTCGATCCGAGACTCGCGAATCGTCACGCCTGCGGCACTCGGATGCCCACCAAAGGCCTCCAACATCTCTCGGCAGGAAGCTAATCCTTGATAGAGGTCAAACCCTCCGGTCGTCCGTGCCGAGCCTTTGGCCATACCCTGCTCGTTGATAGCCATGACAATGGCCGGGCGCTGAAACCGATCGACCAAACGCGCCGCGACGATACCGACCACCCCGAGATGCCAATGCCTGGAAGCCAGTACGAGTACGGGTGGTAATTCTTGATCCTTTAGCGAGGCCAGCGCCTGTG
>JAQBES010000155.1:0-6551 GCA_032123755.1 Nitrospirota bacterium | reverse complement strand
CCTATAACGCGGGGGAACGCAAGGTGGATCGTTATGGACAGATCCCACCCTATAAGGAAACGCAGGATTATGTAAAAAAAGTGCTCGTATACTATCGCAGCTACAAGAAGGAGGGTTGGATCATGCCGGTTGTGATTGCCGCCCCGTCTAGGCACACAGGTCAACCGTACTAATCAATCGCCTGTGATCTCGCGTGGTCCACTGGGAAGTATTATTCAGATTAGAGATCCATCCGAAAAACCTGGAACCCTCCAGCATCTATAGGGATCAACAAGCAAGGCGAAACGTACAATCCAGAGAGTTGAGGAGGAGGCGTTAGACGGGTTTTTCAGCGACGTATTCCAAGTACTTCCACAGTTCCTTGGCATCCTCTTCGGCAAGTACCAGCGGGGTATTATTAGCGGACCCGACGAGATGAACCTTTAGCGACATCTCATCTTGCCAAATCTGTGCTTCGCAGTAGCTCACATTATCAAGGTTTAAGGCTTTCTTGCCTATACGAACAAAGTGCATAGCGTTTCCTTGCCCTGTGCCAATCTCTCGCCGACTATATCACCACTGGGGCTTTCATCAAACGATTACCGTATTTTGCGGCAAGGTCACGCAGGCACGAAACGAGCGAGGGCTTGAAGAAGCCCGGGACTCCCGGGGACGGATCAGTTAGCAGGAACGGTTGGTTGCGGGGGGCAAGACAGTCTTTTGAGACGGCTATGCGTCAGAAGTGTTCCGTGTAGAGCGAGCAGTTTCAGCGTCAGTGGGCGCAAAGCCACAACCTGCAACAATAATTTCAGTCTAGACTCTCCCAAGGTCTTCAACGATCTGCCAAAGGAATCGACCAGCGACCATTTAAATGTGGCAGCCAGGTTTAAATCATCACGTGCCACGATGCCCCCACTCCCACTGCGGTAGGAGACCGCTGGACCGGAAGGAATCTCGTGTTAAGATGGCAAAAAGACGTGTGAGGATCTGTGGGAGCTGACCTCAGTGGGTGAGCGAGTGCTGCACAGACAAGAAGTGCCTGGCTCAACCGCCGGATCGACCCTCAAGTCCCCTTTTCGTTCTCCACTTGGCATTCGAAATATTGGGCAACCGGATTGAAATTCACGACGCGCAGAGCTTGGTGAGCCACGTGAAGGGCTTCTCCGGCCAGGCCCCTATAACCCGATGAGCACGATGCACCGCGTTACCTTTCAGCAGGACGGGATGACCTACAATGCGGAAGAGGGACAATGGCTGTATGACGTGTGCGAGGCCGCTGGAGCCTCTGTCCCGTTCGCGTGTAAAGCCGGCGCGTGTGGGACCTGTGCGACTCAGGTGGTACAAGGCGAAGAGAGCTTAGGGCCCCAGAGAGCCCGAGAGATTCGTACGCTGGAAAGCAATGGTCTGGACCCTACGCGATATCGACTTTTGTGCCTGGCGGACGTTCACGGCACGCTTACCCTGGGGGCCAGCGCCAAAACGCCACAGGCGACCGTCGCACTCGGTTTGTACAAGGTACGCGTCGAAGCGTATCGCCCGCATACCTTGACTGTCTGTGAACAGAGATTCGCGGTTGAGTCGGGGGAAATCACATTTTCACCGGGCCAATATATGATCTTTCACGTCCCGGGAATCAATCAAATCATCCGGCGGTCCTACTCGATTTCATCGTCTCCTTCCGACAAGACACATTTCGAGATTTGTGTCCGTGCGGTTTCCGGTGGCTTCTGTTCGAATTTTATTCATCGGCTCCGCCCCGGGGACTGTATGCAGGTCGAAGGCCCATACGGTGACTTTCGATTGCACGACGGATCACAGCGAGACCTGCTGATGATTGCGACGGGAACCGGTATTGCGCCCATCAAGTCGATGCTGTTGTCCCTCCTTGGACAAACGGGCAGACGCCGTATCCGATTGTTCTTCGGATTGCGTAATGTCTCCGATCTCTTTTATACCAAAATGCTGAGCGATATGAGAGAGACACACCCCTGGTTCGAACCGACCATCATCCTCTCACAGCCTGATCCGGTCGGGTGGCCCGGTTTGCGAGGTCGCATCACAGACTTGATTCGTGAACAGGTGTCACTCGAAGAGGCATCATACACTGACGCCTACCTGTGTGGAGGACGTTCCATGATTGAGGACGCCAAGAGGTTGTTAATCCAGAAAGGCATGAGCGTTGAACAGATCCGTCACGAAAATTTCTTTTAGGAGATCGGTTTGTAGGCTGACCAACATTCCCCTGCTGACCCACGGCTTTTGTTCCGGTTGAATAGAAGGAAGAAAAGTTGGAGTCAGGCATGCGCATTGACATCTTTCAAAATGCAGAGAGGCCTGAACTATTTCGCGGCGCGTGGAAGGCCTGTTCTGTCGAGGAGCAAAGGTAATCAATATGGACATAGGCGCAATGATCATGTGCATGCGCCGCTACAACCAGATTCCCACTCCCAACGCGCAATACCAATCAGTCCCCTTCTCCTGACCTCCTGACGGAAAAAGAAAAAAGAGGCCCGAGTCGGCTGAGCCACTCAAGGTGAGGGAGAAGCCTTGCCTGCAAACCCTGTAGAATTGAGGGGCACTCAGTCGGCGTCAAATCAGCTGGTCAGAGGAAGCGCAGAGATAATCTAGACCAGAGGGTTTGGGACGCGCCTGCTAGTGCAAGGGATGCGGAGAGTGATTCAACTGCTGGACGGGTGTGGTGTGATGAAATTCGTTGAAGGGGTTCAGCTGATGTCGGAACGGGAGCGGGTGATCGGATTCAAGATTGTGGAGTCACGCTCGAATGGCTCGTCGACGTCGAGGTTGGCTATGCGGACCACCAGGGTGTGTGGGTTGAGAAGAGATCATCCGTCGCGACTAATGCGCCAAATCGTCTCGCACGGCATCGAGCAATTCTCCTATGTCTAACGGCTTTTGAAATGTCTGGCGGGCACCCAGCAGCTTGGCCGCATTGAGCCCTCCCTCCCTCTCTAGGCCGCCGGACATGGCGATGACTTTGACGTTGGGAAAGCTCTTGGTCAGCTCCAACATCATTTCAAGGCCGCTCATCTCAGGCATGACAATATCGGTGATGAGTAAGTCCGCTGATTGCTCGCGATACAGCTCAAGACCAAGTCGGCCATTCGACGCCTCGAGGACTTCGTGGCCGTCCCCTTCCAGAGCGTCACGGAGTAGAGTGCGTATTGGTTCCTGATCATCAATGACGAGTATGGTTGCCATGGGCGTATCTCCTTGACTGCCTCTCCGTGGCTTCCTGGTTCGGTGGACGGTTCCTCTAGAGAGAAGCATAGAAGAGGCCATGGAAGAGGGGCAGACCACAAAGAAGTAACTCCGAAGGGGGGAAGATCCCCGCCCGCTTGTTATAGACCCGCTTTGTTTCAGGTCTTTGCGGATTGCAGCAAAGACGGGTGGAGGGGGGGGCGTTGTCGGCAGACGGGGGCCCAGAAAGAGAACCAGCCGCCTGGCCTCGCATGCACCGTTGAGATTTCAATGGCCGACGTTCCCGAGCCGGAATCGGTGAGAAATCACTAGGCCAATACTCAGCCGGACCCTAAGCTCTCTCTTTTTCTCAGCTGCGCGCAATCGTCATCCGCTGCGACCACGTGTGAGGCCCGCAGATCCGACGCAATCTGGATTGGCGCACCGAACTACTTCTGCGTACGAAGCCCCTGCACCACTTTCTTCTCGAGGTCGGCCCTGTGAGCGAAGGTTTCGAGCGGCGTTATCTTCCACTGCATGATGTTCCAAGCGGGAAGCGCACGAACGAATTCAGTCACCTCATCTTTCGACTTGGCTCCAACCACGAAGGCCCCGGAGAGAGTATCGACGACAATGCCTCCCGCATGGACCTTGCTATCCTTCCCCAGACTCTCGAGGGTTGGGATAACGAGAGTGTCAAGCCGCTCGATCGTCTGCTCGCGGCTTGTCGGAGCTCCGGCTTGCGTTGCCTCGAATTCGACAAGATAGAGCATGTCCCTGCTCGTGGATTTGCGTTCAAGTTCATGAAGCACTACATCCCGCCTCGCACCACCTTCGCCAAATACCGGTTGAAGAGGCAGTGCGACGGCTACTGCTATAACCAGAACTCCTGTCAGTACTACGGCTATTGATTTCCTGAATCGTGTCATAGGCTTCACTCCTTTCCTACAGTGACAGCACAACCCATTCTTTTTATTTTAGGTACCAGGGCATATGGAAGTCCAATTGAAAATGCAGGAATCGACGCGTAATCATACTGATGGAGAAGGACCTTGCTATCGCTTCATGGTTAGTTTCGCCTGAAGCTCCTGCACGCCCGTCACAAAGCCCCTTCGCTTCTCGATGTGCGATTTCATCTCGATGAAGATATAGCGCAATACGTTGTTGATCCCATTCGCGACTTCGACACATTGCGCAGGCAAGCGACGGCAGGGGCGAACCACGAAGAGCATGGGAGCCTCGCAGGAGGGTAATTCATGGGGGGATTCAGCCTAGGCGCAAGGGCTGAGAATAGAAAATAAGTGTATTGATCGGTGGGAGGGATGAGGGAGCTAGATCGTCCCCGGAACAGTGTCACGCGTGGCGAGGCAATTACCTGTCCAAACTTTTAGTGGGGGAGTACAATTGCGGCAGTCAATGCGCACGCGTTTTTGATAGAGACAGGGAGACAGTATGGCTGAGTTTGTTTTGCGGGATGGTCAACGGCTTAAGACCTTCGCGCCGGTGCGGTATCATGGGGACGGTATTAGCGGTGAAGGAATTATCAAAGATCTTTCGCTGAGTGGGAGCTACATTATCGGAAATAAACAAGTCTCCATTGGGATGGTGCTCGCCCTGGAAATTTTTGTTCCGGGAGCCCCGGCGGCGCTCTTGCTGATCGATCGTGCCACCGTGAAATGGGTCAAGCGGACTAAGTTCGGGGTGACTTTCGACAAGCTCCAGCCGAAGGTGGCCGAGCGCATCACACAGGTCATCTCCACGTTGGTCAAGACACACCATGGCTCATCTCGCAATGGCTAAACGTAGCGGGTAGATGGACGGCCCTGCTTACCAATAGACAGGTTAGACAGGTTGGCGTAGGTCTCGGATGATTCGACCGAGACTCGCTGAACGGCACGGCCGACTGACGCGTGTGGGATGGCCAGAGTGACCATGGCGGTCGCGCCGGTCCATAAAGCCCTCTCAAGTCGTTGTCGACGTTCAGGACGAGATGAAGTGAGGGGAGATGGTGTTGCGTCGTGTGCCGTGCGAGCCTACCGATTCGAGTTGTTCTACTCCCGGTTCGATCCCGATTTTTCTCCCGATTCCAGATGTCACTTCCTCTCACACGACCCCTCTCTCCATTGATCACTTTTTCAGGCGCGGTTCATGTGAGTGAGGCGCGCCACCAGGGGGTGGCGCACATGTCCATGTGGATGAACTTGGCGACTCCGAGCCCTGCTCCTACCAGAGATCAGTGGACACGTTGGACGCGTGCAGGAGAGATACAGAGAAGAAGGCTTCGAGGTGCTGTGGGGGACCTACCGGCGGTCTAGGAAATCACCGATAGCCTATCGCAGTCGTTGACCTTCATAACTGCATTGACTAATGTCATCACACTTCCTCATTCCTGAAAGGAGGCCTATCACATGAAGCCGGGACGAATGTTATGTGTTATCTCCTCCTTATTCTTTCTGGCAACCATACAAGCCTGTAGTCAACCGCAGCAGGCGAGTCACTCACCATGCGCCGCCCTACATGCGACGATGCAAATGAAGCCGAGTGCCGATCTGTCACTGACGTTCGGGAATGATGCCATCCAAACGGCGTTAGACACCATGACACGACATATTGGCCAGAATGAAATTACATCGACGACTGAACTGACACGTTTAGGAACAGACGCGGCTGTCCGTACTGCGGACGCGAACGGTAAACATCTGAAGCCGCAAGACAAAGCGGTTCTGGAAGCATATTTGCGAGAAGATGTCGTTCCCGCGATTCAACAGAGCCCCACATGCGTCTTTAAGGTGAGTGCGTCAAGTAAGCCCGATGTCAGCATCGAAGATGTTTACCTTGAACACATTGAAGACAGGCAAATAGCCAAAGTAAAAATTGCCAACACTGGTCAAGGGGGAGCTCGCTTCATCCACGTGGTTTTGCGGAACATTATTGACGGTATGAATCCCCTCAATGGTCAGACTGAGATGGTCTTAGGTCCGGGTCAATGGCGCAATGTCAGTAATCCGCAGGCGACATTCTCACTGTCTGATATTGGACCTGGAAAGAAGACGCTGACCGTCGTTGTTCAGCTCAGTTACGCCAAAGAAGCTGGAAGTCAACCCTTCGTGTATCAGGAGGAGTGGACATACGATCCTCTGTCTCAAACCTTTAAGCAGTCTCCAATCAAATAGACTGCGAGAAGAAAAGGTGTCAGGAACCATTGTTTGAGCTGACGGCGGCGTGCTGAGGATTGTGCATGGGGTTTGCCACGTGGAAGCCACACCGACCAAGCGCTACCGACCCGCGCTCAGCATGGACCTCAAGGGCAGCCGCGCATAGACCATTCTGTTATCGTTCGCATCCCTACTATACGGTGCTTCCCTGCGATGTCT
>JAQBES010000154.1:0-27494 GCA_032123755.1 Nitrospirota bacterium | reverse complement strand
CATCGCCGTCACGAATCTCCGTCTCCTCGTGCGCGATCTCCTGATTCACAGAGACCAGAACTTTCTTCTTATGGATCAACTCCCCGATCGCTGGGTACCCGGCATTCAGAAGACCGACCAAATCCTTCACCTGCTTTCCATGGTTCAGCGCAAGCGACAGTGATCCCTGATTCCCCGCCAGCGACTTCGTAATCCCAAATAGTCTAATCCTGACCATGATAAAACCTTGTGTATTGCGCGAGTATTAACATGTTAACGTCTTATATATGTTCCTGACTTACCGCCAGACTTCGCGAGCAAACAGATGTCACTGAAACTCATCCCGCGATCAACCGCTTTGCACATATCGTAGATCGTGAGCGCCGCCACCGAGGCTGCCGTCATCGCTTCCATCTCCACCCCGGTCGGCCCAGTCGTCTTGGCTGTGGCAGTGATAGTAATCGAACAGCGGCCTTCGCCATCCGGCTGTGGGGCTTCTTTAAATGAGATGTCGACGCTGGAGAGGAGAATCGGATGGCACATGGGAATGAGATCTGGGGTCTTCTTGGCTCCCATCACGCCAGCGACCTGCGCGACGGACAAGACATCGCCCTTGGCAATCTTGCCCCGTTGAATTTTTTCAAGTGTTTCTGGCTGCAGAAAGACTGTGGCCTGAGCTGTCGCGGCCCGCTCGGTCGAGTCTTTGGCGCTCACATCGACCATCCGTGCCCGTCCCGACTCATTGAAGTGGGTAAATTCTGCCATTTTATGAGCTGAATCAGCCGGTTGTATAAAGAAACGTGATGTGATTATAGGAGCCGGTAGAAAGGGCAGTCAAGGGCGAGAGGGGGGTAGCCTGGTGAACCCCCTTGCTCGCAGAACGCGCACGATAAAACAGTGCTCGTTCGATGCGCGCAGTTGGGAGGCTCAACCAGGCCAACCCCCCCCCAAGAGGGAAAAATAGATTGGGAAAACCAGTGTGGCCCACTACTCCCGGAGCATAAGAGGTGAAGAGCGGCTCCAGTAATCCTCTATGCTCGCGGAGCCCCCACGATATAGCGGTGGTCGTTCAACGCGCGCAGTAAAGGGCAGCCTTGGCCACTCCCTTACATAGAGGTATAGAGAATCGGAAGGCTCTCGTTGGACGTGCGCAATGGGAGCCCAAACAGGCCACCCTTAAGGGAGCAAGTGGAGAAGAATCTCGTTGGATAGGTCCAATGGAAGCCAGACTGGCTACTCCCTCAGGGAATTGGATATTTGGCCGGTATACACGGCAGACTGATAGCTGGGTAGACTGCGGATTCGCAGCCTATTCTGGTCGGTGGAGCTGGACGAAAGATTGAACAAGTACTGGAGGTTCAAGTAGACTCAGCTTCTACCAGTCTATTCAGGCGACCCTGTTATGATGCGGGACCGTTCACAGCAGACTGGTTAGCTGGGAGGCGATGTGGGGGTATCCAACGTGGACGACGGTGACCAGATTCTGAGAGCATATGCCGCCATCACCTCAATTCGGGCTAACGTTCCAGAGCGCCACGAGGTTGAAGCGAGGTGGGTCAACGAGTTCAACGCTGCGATCGAGAAACTTGAGAAGTCGCTGGGCATTGATCTGCAGGAATTCAAGGTTCCTCAAGACGCGCTTAAACGATATGTCGCTTCGTGCAACAGCATGACAAGTGACGTGACATATCTCGAAGGTCTGTGGTGCGAGCGGGCCATTCTGATGCAAAAGCTCGACTCGGTACTTGTCTACTTCACGGGCTTGCAAGACCGAGAAGACAATAAGATTGGTTTTCGACCATCTATATAGGCTCGGCCAGTAGCCATTGTTGATTTTCAAAAACACCCCAAACTAAGCCGATCCCCTTTCCCCTATTTTTCTAGGCTACAGCCAAGTTGGCATTCACTACGCGCAGCGAGCATGTCTCCGATAATCCTTCCCGGCTCCGTGCGCCAGTCTCTCGTGGTGACTGCGCGATTTCTCGACGAAGCGCCATAAATAATGCGGGGTTAGAGTACGCCTAGGTTGGTGTTTACTGAGTGCATCGAACGATGCATCATCCCTCCGAAATGATCCTTCCAAGCTAGCTTCCTCCTCCTCTCTGGGAATAGTGCGCGCGTAGTCCCGCGCTCCAGGAGCAAGAAAGCCACCTGGGCGCACCCCTCCTTCCCTCGCGCACCCCGCTAACGATAGGTTGACAGCCTGAAATCCAATCCGTGAGAATACTCCCATGGCTGGGAAGATCATCATCGAGCGGCTGGAGTTTCAGGGGCACTGCGGCGTGACCCAGGAGGAGCGCCGGCGGCCTCAGCCGTTGGCGGTGGACCTGGGACTGGATTGCCAGACAGAACCAGCTGCGACTTCGGATGACATCCACCACACGGTCGACTATGCACAGGTGGCAGATCGGGTTATCGAAATCGGCGCGACGCAGGATTGCGCGCTACTAGAAACCTTCGCGGAGCGGCTCCTCACCATGCTCTTTGCGGAATTTCCCATCGAACGGGCCAAGATTTGGCTGCGGAAGCTTGCGCCTCCGCTGGAGCATATGACCGGCTCAGTGGGCGTGCAACTCGAACGATCGCGTCTGGCTCACCAGGTTCAGGGTGCGGGACCAACTCCTGCTCGGTTTCTGACTCAGCAACTCCACCGGTTGCCGAAAGGCAAAGCGCTCGACGTCGCGGCCGGGTCTGGACGCAACGCGCTCTATCTTGCCTCGCAAGGATTTCAGGTCGATGCGATGGACCGCGATGAACAGGCCATGGCCCAACTCGCTGCCACGGCGAAACAACGGAATCTCCCAAATCTCACGGTCCGGACGGTGGACCTCGAACGAACAACGGATGAACGTCCGGAATTTTTGAAACAGGAGTATGACGTGATCGTCGTGTTCTTCTATCTCCATCGCGCACTCTTTCCCTCGCTCATCGAATCGCTGAAGCCGAACGGGGTCTTGATCTACGAAACCTTCACCATCGACAACTACTTGCGCCATCGCCATCCGCGCAGATGGGAATTTTGCCTCGCGCACAACGAATTACTCCGGCTCACGTCCACTCTCCACGTACTGTCATACGACGAAGGCGAACATGACGACAGCCATGGACCAGGGTCTGTCTACACCGCGCGACTCGTCGCCCAACAAGCGGGCCCCAGCAGCCTACCGCACGAGTCGACATGAGTCGCATCGATCTCCATCTCCATACGACCCACTCCGATGGAAGCCTCTCGCCGACCGAGGTGCTACGGCTCGCCCACAAGGCAGGGGTCACTGCGCTGGCCATTACGGACCACGACATTGTGTCCGGCATTCCTGAAGCCATTGCCGTCGGGGCTGAGCTCGGAATAGAAATCATTCCCGGCGTGGAAATCAGCTCCCGCGTTGGCAATAGTGAGCTCCATATCCTTGGCTATTGCCTACAATGGCAAGACCCGGAGCTGAATCAACGCTTGGCCACCTTGCGCGAGAGTCGGCATAGCCGCAACCCACAGATCATTGAACGGCTGCGTTCCTTGGGGCTGGACGTGACCTATGAAGAAGTGCGGGCTCTGGCCGGCACGGATTCGATCGGCCGACCGCATATTGCGCGGCTTTTGATGGACAAAAAGTATGTCACGTCTGCCAAAGACGCCTTTGACCGGTATCTGGCAGACGGACGCCCGGCCTTTGTGGCGCGTGAGCTGCCCCCGCCGGAGAATGCCATCGCCTGGATCAGAGCCGCGGGCGGCGTGGCCGTGTTGGCCCATCCAACCTGGGCCAAGGTCTCTGGTGAAGGACTGAACACACTCCTGACGACATTGAAAGCCGCGGGTCTCGGCGGCATCGAAGTCCACTACAGTACGCACACGAAGCGACAGACGACGGAGTACCTTGACCTGGCCAAGCGACTGAACTTGCTGGTGACCGGTGGAAGCGATTTCCACGGCATCACCAAGCCGGACATCGAAGTTGGTACGGGCCGGGGTGATTTGAAAGTTCCCGAGAGGCTGCTTGAGCCGCTCAAGAAAGCCGCCCTCCTCGTTTGAGGTTTATCTGGTTTCTCTGGTTAATCTAGTTCAACAAAATAAACGAGACAAACCAAACAAACCAGAGCAGCCAGTCGGTTTCCACGCTTCACGGGTGTCGAGAGCACCCTGCTCATTTCTCCCTATTCGTTGACTCTCCTATCCCATCCGCTACACTTTAAGACGTTCACGGACATCCTCAAAGATTCCTATGTCGAAATCCTGGACTTGGATCGCTCCCTATACCTTTGCCATCTTGGCGGTGCTACTGGCCGGCCCCTTACTGAGCAGCCTGGGATTGGTCCAATCTGTCTCGGTCCCGTATCTGCAGCTGAGTGGGCCTCACGCCATTCGATTGGGTGCAAACCTTCTCGCGCTCGCCATCCTCTGGGTCCTCGCCTTCACTGCCTCTCAGCACATCCCAGACAACGGCCGAGGATCAAGCTTTCTTTGCAACCTCGTCCTTCCGCTCACGACCCTCGTCATCATCCTCTTCGCCAACAAAGCGTTCAGGACCGTGGGCCTGCCACTGATCGAACAGATAGGCCCTTCTCGATTCGCCTTGGGCTATGCAATAGGCCTCGTCGGTTCCGGTCTCTGGCTCACGGCAGCCTGGGTCTTTAACCGGGGTTCGCTACGCGAAGCCTTCGCTCCCTCCAGCCAGATGCGCCGCCAAGGGGCGCGGGCGCTCTCCGAAGATGAGGACACGGGACAAGAAGAAGAGACACAGGCTCCTTCAGAACCAACAAGTACAGCCGCCACGTTAGCGATTAATAGCTATACACCAGGCATGCTTGGCCGCTACAGGGTGTTGAAAGAGCTCGGACGCGGCGCAATGGGTCTGGTCTACCTGGGAAAAGATCCAACGATCCAGCGTTTCGTAGCCATCAAGACCATGCGACTCGACCAAGTCGATAGCGACGACAAGCTGCAAGATATCAAGGCACGGTTTTTCCGCGAAGCAGAATCCACCGGGCGTCTCTCCCACCCCAACATCGTGACCATCTATGATGCAGGAGAAGAGAACGATTTAGGGTACATCGCGATGGAACTCATCGAGGGAACCCCCTTGAAACAGTGGGCACGGAAACCCAACTTGATGCCGGTCAACGAGGTCCTCCTGACTCTGGCCACGGTCGCAGACGCCCTGGACTATGCCCATCAACAAGGTGTCGTCCATCGTGACATCAAGCCGGCGAACATCATGCTCACGAAGGATCGCGTCGTCAAAGTCATGGATTTTGGTATTGCAAAGATGGCCTCGAGCAGCAAAACACAAACCAACATTGTGATGGGCACACCAACGTACATGTCGCCGGAACAGATCGCAGGCAAGAAAGTGGACGGTCGGTCGGACATCTTTTCCCTCGGCGTCGTGCTGTTCGAGCTCCTTACAGGAGAGCTGCCGTTTACAGCCGATAATTTATCAGCTGTGCTGTTCAGTATCGCCCATCATCCGCATCCCGCCATTCAGACCTTGAGGCCGGATCTTCCCCCAATGGTGCAGGAGATCGTGGATCGTGCGTTACAGAAAGAGTTGCCTCACCGCTATCGTCGCGCAGAAGAATTCGCGAGCGAACTCCGTGCTTGTCTGCAGAGTCTCGCGGCATGAGGGAGGTGACGTCTGGCCCTCGAACGATTGCATAGCGCCAAATCCGATACCGGCCTCAAACGACCGCAGAACGAAGATCGCTTTGTGGTCGACCCGCCGCTCGGGCTCTATGTCGTCTGTGACGGCATGGGCGGCGGCAATGCCGGCGAGATTGCCAGCGCCCTCGCAGTCGAGTCGATTCGCGCGCATCTGGCCGAGGCAACCCGGCACGCAGACCTGCCGTTGATCGGCCCCTGCGATGCCACGGTGTCTGCTCCAGCTAATCGTCTCGCCAGCGCGATTCGTGCAGCAAACGATACCGTTCATCGCGAATCATGGAGCAGGCCTGAGTATACCGGGATGGGGACCACCGTGGTGGCCGCACTACTCTTTGAGGAGATACTCGCCATCGCTCATGTCGGAGACAGCCGAATCTACCTCGTTCGAGAGGGGACCATCCAAGCCCTCACTACCGACCATTCCTGGGTCGCCGAACAGATCTTCAAGGGGATTATGACGGAAACAGAGGCCGAACAATCCCCTCGCAGGAACATCGTGACGAGAGCTATCGGCGTCGAGAGCAACGTCGACGTGGAACTGACGGAGGTTCCAGTCAAGGGAGGAGACGTGCTGTTATTATGCTCGGACGGGCTCACCCGTGGTGTCAGCCCGAGCGACATTCTTCACATCCTCAGCGGATCAGACGACCTCCCCATCATGTCCGATCGCCTCATCGCTATGTCGAATGAAGCCGGTGGAGACGACAACACGACCGTGGTCATCGTGGCCCTGCGGGATGAACTCCAAGCCGGACTATGGGAACGGCTAAAAAAACGGTTCGTCGCGTAAACAATCACAGGGACCTCGCATAGGAGAGGACACCATGCCGGAGACTTTGCCACAATCACCCAAACTACTCGTTAAACTTCAGGGGAAAGGCTCGCGGAATATCGACCTGACTCTTGAGACATTGACGATCGGTCGAAAGGCCGACAACACCATTGTGATCGAAGATCCCGCCGTCTCGGCGCATCATGCGCAGATCGTAAAGGTTCAGGCCGTCTTCTTTCTTGAAGACCTGAAGAGCACCAATGGCACTGCCATCAATGGCCGGCCAATCACGCGCCAGCAACTTCGTGACGCAGACATGATCACCATCGGCCAACACCGGCTCATTTTCCAGGAGAATGCGAGGGACAGTACGGCAGCGCCTGTCCCATTTGTCGATCTGGATCGAACCACGGTGCTCAGAGGAATAGACCGTACACCCGACAGACCAACTCTCACCGTCAAGATCCTGATTGTTGCTGGGAAAACAGATCGGCCGGAATATACACTCACCAAACAGATCAATCTCATTGGGTCACAAGACGGAGCGACCATTCGGTTGACCGGCTGGTTTGCCCCAAAATCTGCGGCGACGATCGCCCGACGAGGCCACAGCTACTCCATCAGCCCTTCTCAGGGTGCGAAGTCTCTGCGAGTCAACGGCACGGAGGTTGTGGTACAACAGGACCTAAAGGATGGGGACCAGATCGAGGTGGCGGGCGTGACGCTGACGTTCTGTGTGCGCTCCGGAACCAAGAACACCCTCGCTAACGCCCGACCTATTTAAGGAAGAACGTGTCCTTCGGAAGGGTCTGATAGCATCGGTCGGAGACCTCCTGCGCATGCGATTGTAGACACTGGAGGATCTGCCCGCTCCCAGGTTTGACTGCTCTGCAGAACTGTTTGGCATCCTCGTCGCACGCCGCCATCAACCGACTTCGATCTTCCTTCCATTTCACGAACCGCTCGTGCAATTGGTGCTGACACAGAGGAGGAAGTTGTTTGGCGCGCTGTTGCAGACAGCGCGTACGGCCAGAACCGTCCGGAGAGTCGGAGCACAATTGTTCTATGTCCGCTTCACACTTCAGCCTGGTAGCTTGCAGCGAAGGAGGAACCAACTGCGTCACAACCGGAGCTTCAACAGTTGAGTCGCGCAACCGATCATCGCTAGGCCTCGTCAAGGCTGCCTCTGAAGGCAGCGGAGGAGAGGTAGGAAAGGTTAAGTCCAGCGTAGGTGGCGCAGACAGGGAAGGCAAAGGACCAGCCGCCTGACGAGCCTCAGCAGGCAACGCAGATGAAGACAACTCCACTTGTGACGGAAAATTAGTGGCTACTGTTACCCACACGAGCCCAAGGCCAATGATGGTGATTATGCCGGCAATGGGACCGCTTGAAGACTGCTGCTGAGCCATGATCGCCCCCTATCTGACCAGACCCAGCATAGGATAAGCCCTCAAAAAAATCGATAAATTGTCCTGTTTCCACCAGAAGCATGCCCGACATTGCGGTTCGTCACGAGGCGATGAAGGCGCCTGAAGATGCGCGACCGCAGGCTCTGAAAAACCTGAGGTCTGTTCGCTGGAATCCGCTGAGGGGTTCTCGAAGCCGAAAACAACACACATGTGCCTATGCGTCGTTCGCCGCAGTAGAACGGTCAATATCGGACCGCTCCTTGCTCGCATTAATCTTGACGACTCGTCGCGTAGTCATAGCGTCACATGGCGAGACGGACGCGCGGCCGCTCAAGGGAGCGGCTCCGCACCATCAATATGGTGACGCGCCGAAAGGAACAGCACGATGTTTAGTTGTCTGGAGTTTCGACGATGTGATTCTCGAACCTGGTGCAGCCCTCGGCGAGCAGTCGATTGGTGAGCATTTCTCCAGGCCATTCGATGGGCAAATCGGCCGTGAAGATCCACACATCAGGAGAGGTCCACACGGGACCGTGGTCTTCAGGAAGTTCTGGATCAAACAGATCGGTCCAGACCGGCATGTACACACCGTTCCCGCATTGCGTATGGAGGTGCACAATCGTGCGGGCACGAACGAGCGGGTCCAGGTCGCGCCAGACTGCCGCGGTCTCATCTGCCAGCCTATGGAGCCGCACGGCATTTTGCGCATCGAACATGGCATAGGCAGCATAGACCGGTGCTTCGATCATATCGGGAGCCAGCGCCAACTCCGGACATTGTTCCACGAGACCTTCAAGAAGAGCCCGCCGATGCCGGTCCTCCAGCGAATCGGGCAATCCAGAATTCGGTACACCGATTAATTCAAAGAAGAGAAAGGCGGTACTCTCAACGGGCGGATGGAGCCGAGCGGCAATTGAAGTGGCTCGCTGGGAATCCGCAACCGTGCTCAAATGATCATTCAAGCCCTGGAGGCTGAGCGGCTCCAGCGTCGAATCGGTCAATAGGCGCGACTCCACCCGCACCACCGTTCCGGCAGAGAGCCGCAGATGTCGATGCAACAGGTCCGCCGTCGCAACCGGGTCGATCTTCAACTTGAGTGGATGAGCCAGATTTGCTTGGAGAGGAAGTTCCAAGGCCGCCATAACGGCGTAGGACAATTTGTCATCGGCCGGCCCATCAATGAGCACGGAGCAGGATGCCTCCGCGAGAAGATCGAAGAGCCATTCCGCCATGTCCTCATCCAGCGCCGCCAGCACCGTTAAGAGATCATACTCCCGTCCTTGCTCCAAAAAGGCTTGCAATGTGTCGATCGCTGCATCGGTATCGCCATGGTCATGGCGCCGGGCATTGATCAAGTGCACAAGATCTCTTGTGAGAGGGTCAGGACGAGACCAACTCAACATATAGACAGACTCCTATCGCATAGCCGTGCATCACTGCTGTCCATGTTGCCAAACTTTCCCTCCGGTAGCAAGCGCTCCAACACTTTATCTCCACAGGGTCCGGGCCACCGATCGGATGACATCATGCTCATGATCCAATCACCTTCACCAATACGCGTTTTCGTCTCAGCCCGTCGAACTCCCCGTAGAAAATTTGTTCCCAGGGGCCGAAGTCCAACCGGCCTTCGGTAATTGCGACGACGACTTCTCGCCCCATCAGCTGGCGCTTGATGTGGGCGTCGCCGTTATCTTCTCCCGTCTCATTGTGCCGATAGGTCGCGCCCTGAGGCACGAGCGTGTCTAAGAATCGGTCATAGTCTTTGAGTAAGCCTGGCTCGTCGTCATTAATATAGACGCTAGCCGTGATATGCATGGCATTCACCAGCACGAGCCCCTCTTGAACGCCGCTCTTCTTGACCGCCGCCTCAACCTGCTGCGTGATGTTGAGGTAGGCGCGCCGGGTCTTCGTCTCGAACCAGAGCTCTTCGCGATAGGATTTCATATTCGCCGGTCAGCGGGCGCTTATTCTGCCGAACTAAACACTCAAGATGCAAGCCGACAATCCTCTTACCCCCATCGATCAATCAGGCTACGTCCAGTATATATGGTGTTATGTCCGTCAAGAAGACGACCACGGCGTTACCCCCGTCGGGATTGCCACGTCTTCGACTTTCGGCCATGCCAAAATCGTCCTCCGTGGGCGCTATCTAGCCAAGAGCTGTGCAGGAACGATCGACGAGACGCCGGCGCAACTATTCTGGCGCGTCGCGAGCGACATCGCACAAGCTGAACGACTCTACCCCATAGTCAGCCGGCTGCCCCTCGCGGCTCAACGCTGGTACGACTGCATGACCCGCCTCGATTTTCTTCCCAATTCTCCCACACTGATGAATGCCGGGCGACGCCTCCAGCAGCTCTCCGCCTGTTTCGTCCTCCCAGTCGAAGACTCCCTGGCCTCTATTTATGACAGCCTGAAACATCAGGCGCTCATCCACCAATCGGGCGGCGGTACGGGATTTTCGTTTGGCCACGTGCGCCCTCACAACGACCGAGACGCGTCGTCGAGCAGCGTGGCCTCCGGGCCGATTTCCTTCATGCGCCTCTTCAACCTCTCTACGGACGTCATCAAGCAAGGCGGGACCAGGCGGGGCGCGAATATGGGCATCCTCCCTATCGACCACCCCGACATTCTCGACTTCATCGCACTGAAAGAGTCGCCGACCGAGATGACAAATTTCAATCTTTCCGGCGGCATCACCGATTCGTTCATGCAGGCCCTCGCACGCCGTCGCACCTATGCATTGATCAATCCCCATACCAGCAAACAGATCAGGCGACTCCCGGCCTCTCTCGTATTCGATCGACTCGTTGAAGCGGCTTGGAGAAGCGGCGAACCTGGTCTAGTCTTTTTGGACACCATCAATCGGACCAATCCCACCCCACCCCTCGCCTTGGCACCATCGAGTCGACCAACCCCTGCGGTGAACAACCGCTTCTGGCCTATGAATCCTGTACCCTCGGCTCCATCAACGTGGCCAACTTCCTTGCACGACGGGTTGCGCGGCCCACCATCGACTTCGTCCGATTGGCTGAAACCATTTCTCTCGCCGTACGCTTCCTCGACAATGTGATCGATCGCAACCGCTTCCTCAAATCGACCGCATGACGAAACAAACCAGGAAGGTTGGCCTGGGCATCATGGGCTTCGCCGACTTACTGATCGCCATCAATATCCCCTACAACTCCGAAGGCGCGCTCCACACAGCTAAAACTCTGATGGAATTTTTTCAATCTCGTGCCCATCTCGCGTCGGCAGGGCTGGCCGCCGAACGCGGAGTCTTTCCTGCCTATCGAGGTAGCCGGCTCCAGACACTTTACCAGCGGCATCGAAACGCGACCGTGACCACCATTGCCCCAACCGGCAGCATCAGCCTCATTGCGGACTGCTCGCCCGGCATTGAACCGTTATATGGCGTACAGGAAGTTCGCCGCATCATGGACGGCGTCGTGCTCACCTCGCTTCATCCAGCCTTCGTCCGCCGCGCACGCGCACTCGGCCTCGATCTCGACTCACTCCGGGCCGACCTGGCGGCACATCCTTCGATTCAACATTTGACCCACATCGCTGACGAGCTACGTCGACTATTTATCACGGCGCATGATGTCTCACCCGAGCATCATGTGTGTATGCAAGCGGTGTTTCAGCGATATAGCGACAGCGGAGTCTCGAAAACCATCAATTTGCCGGCCACGGCGACCAAAGCTGAGGTGGCCGCGGCCTTTCTGCTCGCATACCAACTCGGATGCAAAGGTCTCACCGTCTTTCGAACGGGCAGTCGGGGACGACAAGTCTTTTCCTGTAGCGCCGCGCATCCCTGCTGAACCTTGCCGCCCGGATGCGCAATTCCTCAACAAAATTGACACCACTCGGTGTTGGTGATAGGTATTTTCACAGATAAGCCCACGTGGGTTTGGTCGCTTAGTAGGGAGGTGCTCGATGGCTGCGCTCGTTGAGAACCTGACATCAGTCGGGAATCCTTTTCATTGGACTCTCCTTTTTGCCCGCCAGCCAGAACCGGATTTGGAATTCACGGAAGAGGAACTCGATCAAACGATCGCCACAAAATCAAGAGGCCCGCTGAGCCCCCGCAAGAAATCCGGTGGAGGTGGAGGAAGCCCGCTCCTCTGGATACTGCTCCTGGTTCTTGTCGGCGGCATGGCCTATGTCGCAATGGAACCGGAGATGTTGATGGTATGGCTGAGTCCCTACCTGGGTGAGAGCACCCCACCATCAATTGCCATAAAGCCAAAGCCGTTGGCCCCGGCACCAGCGCCACAAGCCGCTCCCAGTCCGAGTAACGAGGCCTCCGTCCCCTTGGCTCCAGCAACCTCTCCCTCCACTGCCGTCGCCCCAGCCGCGCCCGCGGTCGTTCCACCATCCCAAGCAGCAGCGGGACCCGCTGCACCAGTCGTACCTCCTTTCGACCCGATGTTCAGCGAAGGACAGAAAGTGACCGTCACGGTAGACGAACCGGCTTCCGGCGGAGGCATTCCGTTGTTCGCAGATTCTTCGAGCGGCACGCCTGGGCCAATCGTCCGCCCAGGGGTCTCACTGACTGTCTTGGACGGTGATCTACAGCCAGGCGGCTGGATGTATTTGGTGCGTACCGACGAAGGTACAAAGGGTTGGGTATCGGAGAAGCGTCTTCGCTTGAAGTTCTGACCCTCCTATTCTCTCTCACGCGAGAGGCCTCTGCTGAGCAGACACATTCTCACCTGTTCAGGCGATCTCTCTGTGCTATAATCCGCCCGTTTTATAACCCGTAACCACACCCACTGTATCGAGACGACTCCATGGCCACACTCACAGCGATGATCTTTGACTTTGATGGCGTGATCGCGGACACCGAGCCCCTTCATTTCGCTAGTTTTCGTCAGACGTTGGCTGAAATCGGCATCAGCCTGACTGAAGCCGACTACTACGCTAACTACTTGGGGTACGATGATCGGGGCTGCTTTCTCGCGGCACTCACCACGCACCAGCATCCCACTGACCCAATCGCCCTCGCGCAACTGATGCAGCGAAAAGCCCGTGCCTATCTCGAATCGGTGAAGGATCATCTGGTCATTTTCCCCGGGGTACGCGAGTTTGTGCGTGAGGCGTCCGCCGCCTACCCCTTGGCCATCGCATCCGGCGCCCTCCGCCATGAAATCGAGGTGATTCTTGAACAGGCTGGACTCCGAAAAGAATTTCTTCACATCACCAGCGCAGAAGACGTGACCAGGGGAAAGCCCGATCCGCAACCATTTCTCCAAGCCCTCAACGCACTGAATCGACAACACCAAGAGCAGGCCATCACCGCCGAATCCTGCTTGGTGATTGAGGATTCGATCCCGGGTATCCGCGGCGCGAAAATCGCCGGAATGAAAGTCCTCGCCGTGGCAAACACACACACGATCCAAGATCTGCATGAAGCCCATGCGGTCGCCCAGAGTCTTTCACAGATTCACCTCAGCGAACTCCGCGAACGCTTGTGGCCGGCCGCATAAAGAACCGAGTGGTATGAAAATCTGCTCTCTGCTTCCCAGCGCGACCGAAGTGATTGCCTTACTTGGCCTGAGCGATGAGCTGGTCGGGATCAGTCACGAGTGCGACTGGCCGCCATCGGTCAGAAGCGTGCCCATCATGGTTGAACCGACGATTCCTCCTCATGGACTGGCCAGTGCCGACATCGACAGCCAAGTGAGTCAGCTGGTGGCGTCAGGACAACGGCTCTATCGGTTGAAAGACCATCTGTTGCGGCAGGCACAACCCGATCTGATCTTGTCCCAAGACCTCTGTGATGTCTGTGCCGTCACGCCGGACCAACTACACAACGCCCTTTGCTCCATGCCTCGGCAACCGACCGTCCTCACTTTGAACCCCCGTACGGTCCATGATGTGATCGATGATGTCATTCGGATCGGCGACGCCGCCAATCGGTCAGCGGAGGGGCTTCGCCTCGCCGCGCAATTACGTGATCGACTGGACGATATCCGGACTCGCGTCCAGGGCATCCCACATCGTTTTCGCGTGGTCTGTATCGAATGGCTCTTTCCCCTCTACGTCGCAGGGCATTGGGTTCCTGAGATGGTCCAGCTCGCTGGCGGCCTGGATGTCCTGGCGCAGCCTGGTAGCTCCTCACGGGTGGTAACGTGGGATGAGGTCTTGGCCGCGGCTCCGGACGTCCTCATCGTGATGCCCTGTGGTTTTTCCGTTGAACGGACGCGCGCAGAGCTGTTCGAGCTGATGCAGCAACCGGATGAATGGGGCCTATCCTCTGACCTGGCGCAGCGCACATTCCTGGTCGACGCCTCCTCCTTTTTCAGCAGACCTGGCCCTCGATTGATAGACGGTATCGAACTCTTGGCGGCCATCCTGCACCCGTCATACCGCGACCACATTCACGAATCCATGGCCTGCCGCCTGGGACCACTGCCGATCCACCAACGCCCATGACTTCACTCTCCGTCACTGCTGCGCAAGCGTACTGCACGGCTCTCACTAAGCAGAGCGGCAGCAATTTCTACTACTCCTTTCTCTTCCTCCCGAGAAAACGGCGCGCTGCGATGTACACGATCTACGCCTTCTGTAAGGAAGTCGACAATGCGGTCGATGAACCCCCGGCAGGAAGCAACCCCCAGGATGAACTGCACCGGTGGCAGACCGAGCTTGAAGCGGCCTACCGCGGCACGCCGACCTTCCCGGCGACCATCAGTCTGGCCAACCACGTGAGGCAATTGTCCATCCCCCAGGCCTATTTCGATGAACTGATTAAAGGCGTCGAAATGGATCTCGCGGCGTCCCGGTACGCCTCGTTTCAAGACCTCTCGCTCTACTGCTACCGTGTCGCGTCGGTCGTGGGACTGATCTGCCTCCATATCTTCGGACCCACATCCCCACGGGCACAAGACTATGCCGTCGCTCTCGGCATGGCGTTTCAACTGACGAATATTCTACGAGACATCGGGACAGACGCAGCCCAAGGTCGCATTTATCTACCGCAAGACGATCTCCTGAAATTTGGCTGCACCGATCAGGCAATCCTCCAGCGACAGGAAAGCGCGGAACTCCGCACGTTGCTTCAATCCGAAACGGCAAGGGCCCATGAGTACTACGCAAAAGCACAGGCGGCCTTCGAGGATCTGCCGGCACACGAGAGGCGGGCACTTACTGTCTCTGAAATCATGCGGGCCGTATATTTCCGCATGTTAAAAAAGATCGAGAGGCCGGGCCATCAGATTTTCGGTCCGCGGGTCCGGCTCTCAACCATTCATCGACTGGCCGTGGCCACCAAAGTTTGGTTTCGCTCCAGATTGTCGTGACATCCACCACCACTCAGTCCGTCGTGATTCTTGGTGGAGGCCCCGCCGGTCTCACCGCCTCCTACCGCCTCACGGGTCATGGCTATCGAGTCACAATCATCGATCGGCGTCCCCTGCTTGGAGGTGCCTGCATAAGCGACGACCTTTGTGATGTCCCTGAGCCCTTCACCATTCTCGGCTGCCATCGCGCAACGCACGCCTTGCTGCATTCGCTGCATCCCGCTCAACAACAGCCAGTGGATGCCGAAATCCCGCTAGAATTTAGTCTTCATGACGACTCCCTCGTGCAGTACCCGCGCACCTACCTCCCTGCTCCTCTTCATCCGTGGGTGAACCTCCTGAAATTTTCCGGCATCCCCTGGAAAGAACGATGGCGACTGGCATCATGGGTGGAACAGCTGTGGGAAGGCGATGAGCGGCTGCCTGCCGATCTGGAGCAGCGCACCGCCGACGAATGGCTTGCTTCAATCAGACAAAGCGCGCAGACGCGCCGCCTGGTCTGGAATCCTCTCGCGCGATGGCTGACCGGCAACGATCTCTCCGCGATGTCCGCCGATGCCTTCGTCACATCGATGAGGCCATTGTTCCTGAGCACTCGTTCAGATAGCCGCATCTCGGTTCTTCAGGACTCCCCCCGGAACTGCTTCGTACAGCCGATCACCGAAGTACTGACCCAGGCTGGCGCGACTATTTTGCGCAAAACCGAAGCCACGCTGCTCCGCTATGAGCAAGACCACATCTCGGGCATCCTGCTGCGGGATGGTTCCCTGCTGCAAGCTGATTGGTATGTGGCAGCCCTGCCCCCTCAACAGCTCACGCCCTTACTTCCAGAGCGATGGCTGACCCGCTACGCCTATTTTCAACAAATCGCAGAATTGCAATCGATCGACCGCACAATTCTCCACGTGCATGCCGAGCAACCCTGTGCCACCCCTCGCCTCGTCCTGCTGAGTGACACGTCATTTCACTCGGTACTTGCCACAGCGGCAACGCCTGAACACACATGCTTCTCTCTCATCACAACCGACAGTCTGTTTGCGCCGGCTCAACCGGACTCTAATCTTGAAGAACTCATCCCTGACCTGCTTAGATCGTTGGGGCTCCTCCTGCCTGAAAGCAGGATCACATCGACTGACCGTCGGACAATTCCAGGTGCCATCCTTTCACTCAGTCCTGGGACAAAATTACATCGGCCCATCCAACGCAGTCCGATTACCAACTTGCTCGTAGCAGGGGCCTGGACCGATACCGGATGGCCTCCCAGCCTCGAAAGCGCCATTGTCAGTGGCAACCGCTGCGCCGATGCAATAGCGCTCCGCTAAGTCCGCTTGACGATGACCCGATCCGCTGGTAAGCCCTGTCACTATGAATACGCACTCGGGAAGAACAACTCTTTTAGGAGTGCTCCTGCTCGCATTCGTCGGATGCGCGCCTAGTCCCTATGAGCGTGGTGGCAATCCGCAGGGACTCAGTCAACGAGATGTGGAACGGGATTATATGGCGTGTGCGTACAAGGCAAGACTGGCGAACGAAAACCACTTCTACAATTAGAACAAGCCCTATCCGTTTGGTCCAGGGTGCCAAACCCTGAGCGACCACGCTCAGGCACTGCACGGGGTATCGACGGTCAACGCGATGCGGAATACCTGTCTGGCAGCCAAAGGATATAGAGTGGAATAATCAGGATGCTGAAAAAGGAGTGGGGTGGGTGGGTGAGAACGAAGACCTTTTTGATCATCCTGAGGAATAATTCACAGACCTGCCATCCGCAGATAGCACTGATCATCAAACCGCGCGCCACGTAGATACTTCGTGATGACGGTCCATTCAGCACGCGTATCCGTCAGACTGATGTACGCGTTTCCATCCAACATGAAAGGCTGGACCGTAAAGACCCCTATCAATGTCGTCCAGTTCACGCCTGCTTCCTCTGCAGGAAGTTGCGTTAAGGGATAGGCCCCGCCGGTTCGTTCAAACTTATCAGTCGTCGCCAGCAGAGGCGACAGGTCCTGCCAATTGGCTTGCTCAAGGACGGCACTATCGGCAGGAAACATATAGAAACTATCGCTCGGACTCCCCTTCATACAGAACGTTGTCTTGACCACCAAATCAGATTGTCCGTCGTTATCCAAATCAAATATCGCCTTATCGAGACTCGAACAGTGTCTCGTCTTTGGCCCTTGCCCCTTCAGCTCGACCGGCTTCCAGGTAATCCGCCGAAAGATCTCGTGCTGGTATCGTAGCCGCCCTCTATCGTCCACATCCTCACGAAACGCTGCCAGCACTCTTGCGCAGAGAGAGCTGTCCCTGCCCGCGACAAGCTGATACCCTCGCTCAGCAGCCCAGGCTACGCCCACGCTAATCATGATGACGAGGATGCCGGACACGAGCCGTTTCACAAATGGCATGGTTCCCTCCTCTGCCTCAACCTCCTCTTGTCCATCTGTGCAATCAGTTTTCCCACGTTCCTCTTCCATTGACAAGAAAAGTCGTCCCGCCTAAAATCCTTTCAACGTTTCAACTGCTCCATTTCACCCCATGCCCCTCCTCGAACTCAGCAAGTCTCTGCATGACTGCCAACGTTGCAAGCTCGCCACGATGGGCCGAACACAAGTGGTGTTTGGTGTGGGAAATCCGCAGGCGAGCGTGATGTTCGTAGGGGAAGCGCCTGGCTTCCATGAAGATCAGCAAGGTGAACCATTTGTCGGGGCCGCGGGAAAACTCTTGAACGATCTCCTGCAATCGGCGGGAATGTCACGCAATGACATTTACATCGCGAACGTGATCAAGTGCCGACCGCCGAACAACCGCGACCCGGAACCGGATGAAGTCGAGACGTGCAAACCGTTTCTAATGCAACAGATCGCGATGATCCACCCGAGACTGGTCTGCACGTTAGGGAATTGGGCGACGCAAACATTGCTCGAACGGAAGGTAGGGATTACAAAGGTTCGCGGCCAGGCGTTCTACTTGAAAGATTTTGTCCTCTTCCCCTTGCTGCATCCCGCCGCAGCCTTGCACCAAGGCAGCATGCTCGAACCGCTTCGTGAGGACTTCAAAAAACTGAGAGAGTTTCTCGATCGCCTGGCGAAACCTGTTCAACCCACGGCAGACACAGCCACACCAGAAGCTTCCACACTCCGAATCGACCCGCCTCAACCAGCGCAGATGAAACTTTTCTGATAGCCTCGGCAAAGGGGCAGTACCCTACGTCTCGAACCGGTCCTCTCGGAGCGAGGCTACGCCTTTTCGGCCTGTGCGGAAGAAGCGGACTCGGAGTCCGTTGCTGACTCCCCGTCTGATTCTGCCGGTCTTTCTTCCTCCGGAACATCGAACCAGGAAACCAACATCTCGTCCCACCAGGCTTCATCGATCTCTTTTCCAGGATCGCTACCTAAAAACGCGACATCGTCCTTCGTGATATCTGGACCGACCAGCTGAGGCTGGAACTTTGCTCGCTCGACGATCTCTTTCGTAGCATACCCTCCGACAATCCAGGAATCAGGATCGGCGCGACGGGATTTGTAGGCCTTGAGCCCGATCTTGAGATACATGAAGATCTGCCGTTGCGCAGGATCCCCGACACCCGATTGCGGCAGACCCAAGGTCTTTTCAATTTTCTTGCGCCAATGCCGGTCGTCATATCGCGACGTAATCAACTGGAGCATGGTCTCTCCTAGTTCAGCATCGAGCGGCATGGTACGCGTGACTCCTCTTACGATCTCAGATGCTGTTTGAAAAATGCTGTGGCACGTGCCCAGGCATCTTTGGCCGCCTCAGGCCGATACACAGTCTTATCCATATCACGGAAAAAAGCATGAGGCGCGCCTGGATAGGTTATGATCTCGCCTGACTTATTATATTTCTTAAAGCCTGTCGCTAGCCGTTGAACATCTGCCTTGGTAATCCAACCGTCATCCTCTCCATAAAAATACAGCACAGGAGCCGACAGCTGTTGTAGCGGAGCATCCGGATTCGGCACCTGACCATAGAAGGGGACGGCTGCCTTAATATCTTTGTTCACACAAGGCAACATAAGCGCATAGGATCCTCCCATGCAAAACCCGGTGACTCCGATTCTGGTGGGGTCGACTTCCGGAACGGACTTCAGATAGGCAACGGTTGCGTTGAGATCCTTGAGTCCATCCTCCTGCTGCAGCGTATTCATCAGCGTGCCTGCTTCGCCAGGGTCTGTCGTGAGAGCATATCCCAACCGGGAGTATAGATCCGGGGCGATCGCCACATAACCCTCAACGGCATAGCGCCGTGCCACGTCCTTGACGTGTTCGGTCAGTCCCCACCATTCCTGAATCACAATAATCGCGGGGCGTCGTTCCTTGGTCTGCGGAGCTGCCACATAGGCCCGCATCGTTACCTTGTCACTAGGATACTGGACCAGCGTTTCTCTGATTGAGTCGGCCATACGGCACCTCCCCGCTGGTGCGAGTTTTGAGTGCTGAGTTATGAATTCCGAGTTAAGGAAATTGTCTCGCGTCTCAACCTTCGACTCAGAACTCAACTCTCAGAACTGGCAACTCGTCGCGAAACGCGGCTAGTTGCCTGCCACCATCATCTCTGCAATCTTCACGGTCGGGCTGGCAATGCGCCCACGAAACACGAGATCGCTGCCGATCATCTCAATCCCAGCAAACATGTCTTTCAGATTGCCCGCGATCGTAATCTCTTCCACGGGATAAGCCAGCTCGCCCCCTTCGATCCAAAACCCGGCAGCCCCCCGTGAATAATCACCGGTCACCATGTTGATGCCGAAGCCGATCAGGGCTGTGATATACAGACCCTGTTTCACGGTTTTGATAATGTCTTGTGGCGTTTTCGTCCCTGGGGCGAGATAGAAATTCGTAGGACCAACCGAGGGATTTTCACCAACGCTGCGCGAGGCGTTGCCGGTCGAGGCCAACCCGAGCTTCCTTCCTGAGTAGGTATCGAGTAGGTAGCTCTTCAGCACCCCTCGCTCCACCACTGTCGTCTTTCTGGTCGGCAAACCTTCGCCATCGAACGGTCGAGAGCCCAGCCCTCCGACTACTCGTCCATCGTCATAGACCGTCACATACTCAGGGGCCAGCGGTTTGTCCAATTGGCCTGCCAGAAACGAAGCCCCTTTATAGAGTGAATAGCCTGACACCGCGCTGCAGAGATTCCCCATGAGACTTCCGGCCGTTTCTGGATCAAAGACAACAGGAACGCGCTGGGTTGCTACTTTTCTCGCTCCGAGCTTTCTGACCGTCCGCCGCGCTGCTTCTAGTCCTACCGCTTCCGGGGAATCCATCATGGCGAATTTCCGTTGCACCTCGTACCAGGAATCGCGTTGCATGGCCCCGGTCTCCGGATCGGTGGCAACCGGTGACACCGACATTGAGAAACTGGAGCTCTGGTACTCCCCCAGGAATCCGTGACTGTTGCCCAGCACGACACGCCCCGAGGAAGAGTCGAAGTCGCCCCCTTCAGAATTTGTCACCCGCTCGTCTGTAGACATGGCGGCTGCCTCTACCCGCTTGGCCAATTCTATCTGCTGTTCCGTATTCAGTCTGGTGGGATCGTAGAGATCCAAATCCGGCCTCTCTCCCGCCATCTGATCCGCCGCCGGCAAGCCGGACACCTGATCTTCCACGACGGCCTTCGCCAAAATACAGGTCTCGGCGACGAGTTGATTCAAGGAGTCCGCTGAAAAATCTGAGGTGGAGGTACTGGCAGAGCGTTTCCCAACAAACACACGCACGCCGAGATGCTTCTCCCGCGCTTTCGTGAGGCGATCGACGGCACCCAACCGGACTTGCACTGAAAATGTTTCTCCGTCGGCAATAATGATGTCGGCTTCCGTCGCCCCACTGTGCTTCGCCTTGACCAAGAGATCCATGGCGAGTTGACTATATCCATCGCGCTGTTGTATCTGCTGTCTCATCGCTGTGTCCCGCCCACGGTGATTTCGTCGATTCGAATGGTCGGCAAACCTACGCCCACGGGAACGGATTGCCCATCTTTGCCACAGGTACCAATGCCCTCGTCGAGCTTAAGGTCGTGGCCGACCATCGAGACTTTGGTGAGGATCTCCGGCCCGCTGCCGATCAAGGTCGCGCCCTTGACAGGCCTCGTCACCTTCCCCCCTTCAATCAAGTAGGCTTCGTTGGCGGAAAACACGAATTTACCGTTGGTGATATCCACCTGCCCGCCACCAAACGACACGGCATACAACCCACGATCGACCGAGCGGATGATCTCCTCAGGGTCCGACGTCCCAGCCAACATAAACGTATTCGTCATACGCGGCAGCACCACACTCTGGTAACTTTCTCGCCGCCCATTGCCGGTTACGGGAATGCCCATCAGACGCGCATTTAATTTATCGGTGAGGTAGCCGCGTAGAATCCCCCGCTCGATGAGCACCGTACGACTAGTCGGGGTCCCTTCATCATCCATGTTGAGCGAGCCCCGCCGGCCCGGCAACGTCCCATCATCGACGATCGTGCAGACGTCGGAGGCCACCCGTTTACCGAGGAGGTGAGAGAAGGCTGAGGTTTTCTTGCGATTGAAGTCTGCTTCCAGGCCATGGCCAATGGCTTCATGCAACAAAATCCCCGGCCAACCAGAACCCAGTACGACCGGCATCACACCGGCCGGCGCTTCGACGGCAGACAGGTTCAGAATCGCTGCACGTGCCGCTTCACGTGCATACCGCAGATACCGGTCGCCCTCGTGATAGAACTCAAACCCGACACGGCCACCCCCGCCAAACGAGCCTGCTTGGCGTTGGCCGTTCTCTTCAGCAATACAGGTGACTTGTAGCCTAGAAAGCGGCTGCACATCCCCGATCAGCGTGCCGTCCGAGGTGGCGACCAGCACCACCTTATATTCAGTATTAAACGAGGCCATGACATTCTTGATGCGTGGGTCGTACCGGCGCGCTTCAACATCGATCGCATTCAACAGGGACACGCGCTCTGCCGTGGCGACTTCAGCCTGTGCCCGTTCGATCGGATAGAGATCTCGCGTTGGGCGTTGGCGGACAGGCACTGGAACCGCCTCGGTCCCGCTCGGCGAATTGGCAATGTAGCGGGCCGTATCGGCGGCCAGATCGAGATCCTTCTTCGTCAGCTCATCAGAATAGGCAAAACCTGTTTTTTCACCCGCTGTCGCTCGCACCCCGACACCCTGCGACACACTTTTTGTCGCGCGTTTGACGAGGGATTCCTCCATCGAGACTGATTCGGACACACAAGATTCAAAGTAGAGATCGGCATAGTCAACATCACGTACTTTGACCCGCCCGAGCGCCCCGAGCACCTCTCCTTCGGTTAGACCAAAGGCCGTCAACTGAATAAGTTCACCCATGGTTTAGAAATCCTCACGACGGTTGCTATGCGAATAGACATGAAAGTATAGCTGATCGCTTTCCAAAGGCGCAACGTGAATTCGTCCAACTCATCGCTTTTACAGGACATTTACGAAAATTAATTTGACATTCTTCCTCCTCACCAGTAGACTTTGCTCGCCTACCACACGATCCTTGTGAGAAGGGATCATCACCAACAGTACACTTATGGACACGAAAGACTCCTCGGCCGACGACCAGCTATCCGTCGAAGAGCTAGTCGCAAAACTCGAACCAGACCTCTTGCCCAAGCACGTCGCTATCATCATGGATGGCAATGGCCGCTGGGCAGAACTGCGAGGCCTCCCTCGCATTGCCGGTCATCGGGAAGGGATCAAGTCCGTCCGGGAAATGATCACGGTCTGCTTGGAACTGGGCATCCAAGCCCTGACAATTTACGCGTTTTCACAAGAGAATTGGAACCGTCCCGTCCAGGAAATCTCCTCACTCATGGGCTTGCTTGAATACTACCTTTCGACGGAACGAGCGAAACTCCTTGAGCAGGGTGTCCGGTTGCGCACGATCGGCCGGCTCGACTCCCTTCCGGCCTCCGCCCTCCAATGGGTCCGGGCCGCCGAACAGGAAACCGCCCATCTCGACAGACTGCATCTCACGGTCGCCCTCAGCTATGGTGGCCGCACTGAGATCGTGGACGCGGTGCGTGAACTCCTTCATGAAGTACAAGACGGAAAGCTGCATCCGGACGATGTGGATGAGTTGCGCATCCAACAATATCTCTACACTCATGAACTGCCCGACCCCGACTTATTGATCCGCACCAGCGGCGAAACGCGAATCAGTAACTTTCTTCTCTGGCAGATCGCCTACACCGAGCTCTATTTCACTCCGGCCCTGTGGCCCGACTTCCGTCGCCGCGAACTCTTGCTGGCCTTGCTGGAATACCAGCGACGCGAGCGACGATTCGGTCGTGTCCTCAGTACCATATCTTCATAGTGGCCGATCTCAAGCTCCACATGCAGGAATACAAAACCACCGGCCAACAACAGGCTGAATCAACGCCGGTTACGGCGTCCAGATTTGATCCTCGACGGATCTATACCATTCTGTTCCTCGCTCCGCTCTTGTATGCCGCCATTCGCTACCTCCCACCCCTCGCATTTTCTGGCGTCGTGGTGCTGGCGGGGGCGCTCGCCCTCTTCGAGTTCTACCGATTATGTTTCAGCGACCGTAGCCACTCCTGGCTGATAGGGATCGGCCTGACTGGATTCGCCACCCTGATTCTCGGAACACACCGGCCGAACATCGTCGTTCCAACTCTCCTGGCCATAGTGGTCTCTATTATTTCGGTCCCGCTCCTCAGTCGTTCGCCGCTCGAGCAGAGTCTGAGGGATGGTGCCATGACCTTGTTCGGCGTGCTCTACCTGGGCCTCACACTCAGTACTCTCTCGATGACGAGACTCTTGCCGTCGGGTGAATGGCTGATTTTCTTTCTCCTACTGGTGACCTGGGCATCCGATACCGGCGCCTACCTTGTCGGCACACTGTGCGGACGGCACCGCTTGGCTCCCACGATCAGTCCAAAAAAAACTGTCGAGGGCTTGGTGGGTGGCTTGATTGGTGCAATAATTATCGGGTACGTAGCACGGTGGTGGTTTCTCCCGGAGTTGTCCGGTCTCGATTGTCTGGTCTTGGCTATCCTACTGACCATCACTGGTCTCTGGGGCGACCTGACCGAATCCGCCATGAAACGCAGCGTCGGCATGAAGGACTCCGGCGGGATACTGCCGGGCCACGGGGGCATGCTCGACCGTCTGGATAGTCTCTTGTTCACCGCCCCCTTCTTCTACTACTATGTAACGATGGCGAGCCAGCTACGGGTCATTGAGTGAAGGAGCCCCTATGAAAACGATCGTCATCCTCGGATCGACTGGGTCGATCGGCACCAGCACCTTAGATATCGTGGACCGATTCCCCGAAGAATTCTGCGTGGCAGGACTTACTGCCGGCAGCAATGATGAAAAACTCGAGGATCAGATCCGCCGGTTCAAACCCCGCGTAGTGGCCCTATCGGATGCTTCCGCTGCCGCCAGGCTCCGGCATCGCTGTGCGGGACTGCCGGTCGAAATTTTGTCTGGGCAAGAAGGCTTGATTCAGATTGCCTCTATGCCAGAAGCGGAACTCGTCATTTCTGCCATCGTCGGTGGTGCCGGCCTCGTGCCCACCCTTGCGGCGATCCGAAGTGGAAAGCAGATCGCCTTGGCCAATAAAGAGCCGATGGTCATGGCGGGGAAACTGATGCAGGACGAGGCGCGACGGCATGGCGTTCGTATCTTCCCGGTCGACAGCGAACACAGTGCGATCTTCCAGTCGTTAGAAGGCCATCGAAAAGAGGACGTCCGTCGCCTGATTTTAACGGCGTCCGGAGGGGCCCTCTGGACTCTGGGACGGGAAGAGCTGCAAGACGTCACACCCGAACGGGCACTCCAACATCCCAATTGGAAGATGGGCGCCAAAATCACGATCGATTCTGCCACCCTCATGAACAAAGGGCTCGAGGTCGTCGAAGCCCGGTGGCTCTTCGACATCCAGGAATCCCAGATCGAGGTCATGATCCATCGGGAAAGCATCATTCATTCTCTGGTAGAATATGTGGATCGTTCAATGATCGCGCAGTTGGGATTGCCGGATATGCGAACACCTATTTCCTATGCGATGAGATATCCAGAGCGCCTGCCGTTGGATCTGCCTTCGTTGGATCTGACGGAAATCGCGAAGTTGACGTTCTGCAAACCGGATCACGACCGATTTCCGTGCTTGGGACTTGGCTATGAATCCTTGCGGATCGGCGGTACGATGCCAGCCACGATGAACGCTGCGAATGAGATCGCTGTTGAGGCGTTCCTGAATGGAGGGATTCGGTTCACCGATATTGTGGAGATTATTCGCAGCACGATGAATGCCCATAGCCCCAAAGAGGTGGATACGTTGGAAGAGGCGTTGGAGGCGGATCGCTGGGCCCGAGAAAGAGCCGAGTCGTTGGTTGTGGCGTTGGTACGCTAGGTCTACACGAAGGAGCATATACCGTGTTCATGGCATTTACCTGGTCCCCCGATACCGTCTGGTTGTTATTGCAGAAGGCGTGGTGGTTCCTGGTCGTTCTGGGCGTGTTAGTCGCGTTCCATGAACTCGGGCATTTCCTGGCCGCTCGCTGGGTCGGCGTCAAGGTCCTCAAGTTTTCTCTTGGATTCGGCCCGAAGCTCTTCGGCAGGAAAATGGGCGAAACAGAATATCTCCTCTCGGCCATTCCGCTCGGTGGCTACGTGAAACTGTTCGGCGAAGATGAGAGTGAGGCGACCACACAGGAGGATCGTGCGAGGTCATTTGCGCACCAAGGATTGTGGGGCAAAGTCCTTATCGTCGCAGCGGGACCTGGGTTTAACTTCATTCTGGCGTATTTCATTTTTGCCG
Source organism: Nitrospirota bacterium (assembly GCA_032123755.1). Taxonomy (GTDB): domain Bacteria; phylum Nitrospirota; class Nitrospiria; order Nitrospirales; family Nitrospiraceae; genus Palsa-1315. The sequence continues at coordinate 1,555 of JAQBES010000154.1, read as the reverse complement.
GATGGCTCGCGACCGGAGCTCCGCTTTTTGTCCCAACGTTCCAGGATTTGACCCCCGATATCGAAGCGATGGTCCCCGGCTCTCCAGCCGATACCGCAGGCATTCAGATCGGAGATCGTGTCAGCCGAGTCAACGGGCAAGACATCTCGACCAGAACAGAACTCTTCGACGCGGTGGCGAAGAGCAAGGGGCAGGCGCTGACGCTCGAGATCAAACGAGGCGAACAAATCAAAACGCTGACGGTCACGCCTACTACCGCGCCAGGACCACAGACCTCTGCTCAAGAGCCAGGATACTACTTAGGCGTCGAAGAAACACCGCCCCTCGTCACGTCAGTCACACAAAACTCTCCGGCAGCGAAAGCCGGGCTTCAAGCCGGGGACCACGTGGTCAGCATCCATGGCCAGACGATCCATACGTGGTCCCAAATGACCGGCATCGTGAAAGAAAGCCCCAACCGCCAGTTACAGGTAGATGTCTTGCGGGAGGGGCAGCGAATTTTGCTGACCGTGACGCCCTCTGTTGAAAAGACAGTGGTCAACGGTGAGTCGGTCGAAGTCGGCAAGATCGGCATTACAGGACCAGGCCGTTCGATCATGCGTTCCAGCACCCCTCTGCTATCGCTCTATGACGGCTTGGGAGCCACGTGGGGCTGGACTGAGCTGACTGCAATCGGTCTCTACAAGATGGTTGTGGGGGATATCTCCAGCAAGAATATCGGTGGCCCGCTCACAATCGCCAATATTTCCGGAGAAGCTGCTGCGCAGGGAGCCTCAAGTGTCATCTTTCTGATCGCCATCCTAAGCATCAACTTGGGCGTCCTCAATTTGCTCCCTATTCCCATTCTCGATGGCGGCCATCTGTTATTTTTCCTGATTGAGGGCATCCTCCGGAAACCCCTTGGTGAACGCCAGAGAGAAATCGCGCAACAGGCTGGGCTCGTGTTATTAGTGGGCGTTATGATCTTTGCATTTTGGAATGACCTTGAACGAATCTTCACTCGTTAGAGAATGGGTCCGAAAGTCTGAATGTCGAACGTCATCATGTCAGCAAAACATATTCGCCCTCACCGGCACTTCAGGCTTGATGACGTTCGGGCTTGATGACTTTTTGACCTTACCCACAGAATCATGCGGACCTCTCAAGTTTTAATCCCCACATTGCGGGAAGACCCTGGCGAAGCGGAAACCGTCAGCCATAAGCTCATGCTCCGGGCCGGTTTGATTCGCAAGGTGGCCGCCGGCATCTACACGTACCTCCCGCTCGGCCTCCGGGTCATCCGAAAAATCGAACAGATCATTCGTGAGGAGATGAATCGGGCTGGCGCCCAAGAGCTCCTGATGCCCATTGCCTCCCCCGCTGAGTTGTGGCAGGAAACCGGCCGATGGAGCTTCTACGGCAAAGAGCTGATCCGCTTTAAGGATCGCCACGAGCGCGACTTCTGTTTGGGGCCGACCCATGAGGAAGTGATTACGGACCTATTCAGGCGCGAAGTCCGTTCCTATCGACAGATGCCGCTGAACTTCTATCAGATTCAAACAAAGTTTCGCGATGA
>JAQBES010000153.1:0-8767 GCA_032123755.1 Nitrospirota bacterium | reverse complement strand
AGGTCCGCCGTGCCCCGAGGAGTTTCGCGACATCCAAGACATTCTGTTCCCCTCCTGCGCCTGAGATCGCGATCACTTTAGCATGGAGGAATTCACGCGTCAGTTCCAGGAGCATGTCCAGCCCATTCAGCGCGGGCATGACAATGTCTGTGATGACCAAGTCCGTCGGCCTGCGGCGGTACAGCGCAAGCCCCTGACGACCGTTGGCAGCTTCAACGACCTCATACCCTGCCGCCTGAAGCACGGAGCGGAGGAGTACTCGGACGAGTTCTTCGTCATCGATGATCAGAATCGTCGCCATCGTAAGAAACGCTCCTGTGAGTCCCTGCCAGGACGGAATTCCTTCGTGTGGATACGGGTGCTCCCCACCCCACCGTCATGCCGCAACCCGTGTGATGGTTTCGGCCCGAAGCTACACATGCTCGTTCTCATTCTCCGGTTCCTCGGCCGACCGACGAGCATGGTCGCTTCGTGCAAGCGGCAGTTGGCCTCGAGCAGGGGATCCGCCGCATGACTGCAGTGCATGCAACGCCAGCCTTTCATCCACATGAAGCCTTGGGTCCCCTCAACGTCAATAAAGTGGTCTTCTACCATGCAGCCCTGGCAGCGTATGCATTCCATGATATGGCTTCATTGCCATCCAGCCTGGGAATGTGCGCTCTGTGAGAAGAATAGCAAGCACGAGCCGTGGGGCGAATGACCCGAAGGAAGTACCTCGGCGGCGGGGATAGCCTTGGGGCCATTCAGCAATGGCGGCGATTCCCCACATGTTGGAAGTCGCCAGTTCTGGGCGGGTGACACCATCTCTCGGGTCGAACTGCTTCGCGATATCGCCTCTGCTAGACAGGGCCGTGTCTGTTTTTCTTTGTCAGACCACAGTCTTCTTGAAGACCACCACAGCCATGATCACAACACCACCCTGTTAATGCTTGTCTTTCCCGTGTCCTTTCCCATGGCCATGTCCCTTCGAACGACCGTGCCCTTTATACTTGCCCTTGTGTTCATCGTAGTAGAGGTAGGGCCGATCGGTCTCCAGTTCGAGGCTGACGTAGTTGCCCGAATCGAGCCTCACGGTGGAGGGGAGCGTCATGGCGACTTGCCAGGTACCCCCATTCAAGTAGAAGTAGCCGCCGGTGCTGACGTTCATGTAGACGCCGCTCGCCGGATAGTAATAATAGCGATACCGGGCTTCCTTCGCTCGTCGCCCATGCGCGGGGGCCCAGGGCGGCGGGCCGCCTCGCGGAGCCTCGACGATGACCGGTGGTGGCGCACCGCCACCAACCGATACTCCGACACCAACACGGGGACTGCGCCCGTCTGTCGCGCATCCCACAAGCAGCAGGGCCCCGATTCCAGTCAGCAGTAGCTTTTTCATCATACGTCCCCCTGGTCTATGTGAGTTGGTACGTAGCCGTTTCCCCGAGCCCTGGCGGCGTCTTTCTTAATGGGAGGGGGCACCGGCGGTAACACCATCGGATCTGTATAGCAAGCCCAATGCCTCTTCCGCCCGTCAGAAACCGCGGGAATGACCGAGAGATTCCACCTGCGTAATCTGCTGATAATTCAGTCTATTCGCTGTCTGAATCTGGGCAGCCCCTGCCCGGCGATCCTGCGTAGGTCTGCATGCTGGCTCTGCCCGATACAATTTCTTGTCTTCTTCAGACAACTCTGGACACGGAACCCACGCTATCGGCCAGGGGTCTCGTCGTGAACCTGGTCACCCCTTGATGGTGGATAGTGGCGCAGTCCGTTGTTGACAGGCGGAAGCGGTTTGATACCTCTGACCCCGCGAGGCGAGCCACGATCGTGGCGATTCACGGATACCCGTTCTACGCAAGGAGTTGGAATGATCCACATGACGAAGTGTGTTTGGGGATTCGTGTCGGCGGTCTGTCTGATGGGACTAGTGAGTGTGACCCATGTTGAGGTCTCAGGAGCGGCAGAACCACAAGCCGGGGCCTGGTCCGGTGGCGCTGCCATTGGGTTCTTAGGCAACACGCCGGATGGGACGGCGTTCGCCACCAATGTTCATGCCGACCATTTCCTGAATCGTCAGATATCGGTGGGCCCTCTCGCGCCTCAGTCTCTAGCTGTTCTAGCGTGCTATTGCAATACGAAGTCTTGCCCGCTGACACCGGCGTTGTTGACTACGATGGTTCGATTGGGTGGATTGAAGGTGCATGAAGTAAAAGTGGGAACAGGAGTTACTGTGTACGTGCCATTCGGTACTACGAAGCCGTACGTGCCGGTTTCGTCATGAAGCCATGACCAGGACATTCCTCCGCTAGAAATTTTCACGGTATGACCCCCTATTGGGCCTCCGCATCCTATTGTATTTCTAATCATACCGGAAACGGCATAGGCAGTGGTTTGAAAGTCGAGATCCGGCACGTCTGCGCTCACCACGGTAAAGTTACGCGACGGCGGCTGGAAGAGATAATTAAACGTGTTGTTTGTGGTCGGCGTTATCGTGTAGTTGCCATTGATCAGGCAGCTGGCCTGAAATTGTCCCGCCTGCGATCGAGAGCTTGGGATGATTGATTGATCTGCGTCGCCAGACAGTTCTAGTCCAACCCCCGACTCGAAATGCCCCACGCCAATCTGCTCCAGGGTGCGTAACGTTCCGGACGCCGTGTAGCTTAACGCAGGCTTGCTGACGGTAATCGTATCGGTATTAGCAGTCCCCGTGTCGGTGTCGGAGGCGGTGACAATGATACGGTTATCGCCGAGCACCAACGGAACCGAGGAAAACCAGATGTGGTTACAGAGAAAGAGAAACGGACAAAGCTGAACTGACTGGAGAGCCTGTCCGGAGGTACCGGTGGTGGCATTCCTCCACGTGACGCGAACACCCGTAAGATCTTCGACAGTCCCAACACAGCAACTGAAGCCTGTCCCGAAGCCCGCGCTACCGCCGATAGCTATGCTATTACAGACCGTAGAGGGCGTCGGATCCGTGATTGGCGACGTGATGGCAATGCTCGGACCGAAATTGGTCTGGAGGGAAACAGATTCATCCACGCCTCCACTGCCGCAAGAGGCAAGGAGAAGGGTGAGCACGACAATACCGAATCTGGCAATTCCTATGATCGCCTTCTCAGACAGTGTGTGCTTGAAGTTTCGCCAACGTCCGCGCATGGGGCACCTCCCTCAGAGCATTCACCACAAATTCTGTGAATCTGAAGGCACGTCACGGCCAGTCATTGCATGACTTTGGTTCGTCCCTGCACCAATCGCTTCACATAATGTTGGAGCCGTGTCTGCGTGTGCGGCTCTATCACGTTATTCTCCACCACGAATTCTTCACACGTGACCACCGCACCACTGCCTCAGGCACTACGATCCGTTGCTCATTCGGCAGCGTGACCGTCAACGAGAGCGTTTCCCATGGTCGCATGGGTGGATCACCGGAGAGTCGCCAGCTGGTGCAGGAGAGGTTTCAGGCGGCGACTCTCGCGTTGATAGATTCCGTCTAAACATCTCCTTCTGACGACGTTCGTTAATTCCTAGCGTATACGCGCCGCTGTGCCCGAAGCACCGCAGTAGCGTGATGAAGAACCTCCTCCTGTGAACACCAATGTTTCTTCCACCGGCGGGATGGCCGCGCTGAGGATCAAGACCGAACCCTGTGCATCGATCTGACCCACAACCTTGGCACCGGTGAGCGTATAGGACCCATCAGTAGCTGTGAAGATTCCCTCTTGGGTGAAGCTTCCGTTAGGCTTCACCTCATACGTCAAGTCTGCCGTATCCTCGAATGTGTCATACACTAGAGGCCCAAAGACGGGTAAAAAGATCGTGCCGCGTTCTTTTAAGCTAGCCTGACCGTTGCCATCGTAGGTTATGACCCCGCTGAAGTAGATGTGAACCAGGGACGCTGTCGCCGTGTCTGTACAGGTCTTGGTCAGGCTGAACCGAAACTTGCCTTTCAGGGAGTCGTTGGAATCCCCTCCTCCGTGTGCGGCGATGGCCGATCCCGTGCCCAACAAGACAAGACACGCCGCAAGAGCAAGCGATGCGCCGTTGAGTCTCATGGTGAGTCCTCCTCTGTGCGCGCGGCCTAGCCTCGAAACCAAGAGGGGTGGCCGCGGTACCCCTCCCAGTTTCTAACCCGCTGATCGAGGTCAACCGCGCAGTGGTCGGTGGTGCGCGGGCTTCATCTGCACAGATAATGCTGCCATTGGCGCATCGCCTTCGGGCCTTGCGCGAAGTTTCCCCTGCTAGGGGATAAGAGCGGAACCAGGCGGCTGCGGTTATGTGTGGGGAGCAATTGGGAACCACGTATTGACAGTAACGGCGATTCCATGGACGTACGGACGGGCGGGACTCCACGACAGATTCGGTAGAGTCGGGCGGATCACAACCGTGGCGGTAGGGTGATGGGTCGCAGGAGCCTGGAATTCTCCTCGCTGCAGTACCGTGTGCTTGAAATAGATCGGTCTCGTAGGTGACGGAGCAGTGCACGGGGAAGCGGCGGTAGGGACGAAGGGTGAAGGCCATGGGAGCCTCGCAGGGGAGGCTCATTCTAGGAGGGGACTGAGGAAACTGCAAGACAAGACGTGGGGAAATGGTGGTATTGATCGGTGGGAGGTGGCTAGGCTGTCCGTGGGGGAGGTGTCAAGGCGCTCAGACGCATGTGGGATGGCGAGTATGACCATTGTCTGTCACCGCTGTCCCAAAACTCTCTCAGGGCTTTCTAGACGTTCAGGACGGTGCGAGGTGAGGGGAGTCGGTGATGAATCTTGTTCCGTGCGAGTCCACGGTTCGAGTTGTCTACTCCCGGTTTCACTCCCGGTTCGCTCCCGGTTCGCTCCCGGTTTCACTCCCGGTTCGCTCCCGGTTTTACTCCCGATCCCAGATCCACCTCAATCGCATTCCATCACACTGATTCAGACAGATTTCCTTGTAGTTTCAATGCGAACATCATTCCCGGTCACACTCCATCTCACTTAATCCCTCTCCCCACTGATCACCTTTTTAAGGCGAGGCCCATTTGATTAGCGGGATTGTTTCAGGAATACCCAAATCAGAGCACAGCGTCTACGGAGCGCCATCGCACCGCGATCAGGGACACGGGTTGCCTCCCCCCACAGGTCACGGCCGAACCCCGTGTGGATTCTGCGTGCGGCGGCCCACGCTCTCAGGAGTGTGCTCCACTGTGCTCCTCGCACAGGCGGCTCGGGTGGGTGGAGGCCGGCGGACGATCGACGCCCTGCGGCTATCAGCTCCAGCGCTCCAACTCCCTCTCGACACCCGGAGGCGTCACGATCACTCAGGGCGCCGCGGCCACGAGGTGTTGTAAGAGCTCGACAATGCGGGTGAAGCGCGCCTCCTCGTCACGGAGCATCTGCCGACTCTCCGCGTCGACTCCGTCCGGCTCCATCTCGACAAAACGACAGGCACGAATGAGCTGCGTGAGCCACAGCTCTTTGAGCCGGCGCATCGATCTATAAATCTGGTGTATCGTCCCTCGATTCACCTGAAAGGAAGGCACCATGGGATCGAGCTCTCGCACACAGTCGTCGAGCGCTAGAGACATCCGCGCCCAGTCTTGGGCCTGCTCGTGGTAGCCTTCCACATTCATACGGGCGAATTCGTTTGCCATGCTTGCGAACTCGCGCGCGTCCTGTCGCAGCTGTTCGATCGCCGCCTGCACTTGAAGCAACAGGAGCTTGGTCTCGTAACTGAGCGGCCCTGGTCGCCGTCTGATCCGATCCGCGTCTCCCCCTGGAACTGATTGAGGGCGTCCGCGTGTGGTGGAGGCACTACTGCGCTGGGCGGTGGGGGCCCCAGGCTCAACCCCACCATCAGCCTCAGCCTGCGCATGCTGCCTCCGGTGAGGATGCCGTAGGTGTCCAAACAAGGCCTGCGCATTTTTCCAGCGTGTGCCGCACTGAAAGCACTCAAATGGAAGACGAGATTTCCGTGCCATGGTGTAGATGCTCCTCTCTTCTGGTTGAAGTGAACGGGCCTTTCCCCACGTGTATCGCTGTCCCACTGATTGCCGAGCGCAGCCCTGCACAACGAGGTCAATCTTGTAACGTGCTGTGTAACCCTGCCTATGAGATCGGCACAACGGCCCATTCCGGATCTTCGCGTTCGGTCCAGCCCACCCCGGCGCAAGTTCAACCTCATACATCCGCATGGCCTGACCGGTGCGATGCTGCAATCTACAATACAAGGGCAGATCGCTTTCCCGAACCTTGGCTCTCGTCCCGTACTGTGCTATCAAGGCTGCACACGCTCATCACACCGAGTTTATTCCGAACGAACGGAGAATCCAGTGCCAATACCTCACACGCAATTGGCAGTATGTGGCGGTCCACTACCAACCGAGCGCGAGATCCTGAAACTGGCTGAGCAGGTTTCGTACGTCTTCGGATTGTCCGAGGGAGCGGGCCTAAAAGAACAGCTGCGGCGGGATGCCGAGGTGTACCGAGACTGGTTGCACTACCAGCAGTATCTGAAGGACGAAGCCTATAACCTTTCGTTAGGTTTTGACGAGAAGGGACGGAAACGCGTTGCCTACGGAATCGGAGCGCAACGCCCCCTACCAGGCCCTGAGATCCTCACCTTTCTCCTTGCGCTCCTCTTCACCTGTCCTCAGATTCTTTCAAGGCCAGCGGGCTTTGAGTGGGTCCTACAGGATCTAGAAACGTTCTTGGTCGTACGACGGCTCGATCCGGAAACCAATCAGGTGTTCGAAAAAGCCATGAACAAGGCACGAACCAAGTCTCGGGTCGGGCCTCCGAAAGACAAGGCGTTGGAGTATTTCCGGTACGCAACCATTACGGAGTTGATGAATCCCTCTGTGGTCATCCCGGGAGTGACGGCCAAGATGGGAAAAACGAAAGCCGTGGAGTTCGTTGCGGAAATGGAGACCAGGCTTATCGATGGAGAAGGCGGTACGCGATCAATTTGGACATCTCACAAGCGAGTCAAACAGTTTCTGAGGCAACTCACCGATCGCGTGCAAACCGAGTCTTCTCTTGTTCCCCCGCCAACAAAAAAACGCGACAGCAAACCGAAAGAACTCCTCAGGAAAACCAAGAAACCGATGGCGCAGTCAAAAAATCCGAAACGCGTGAGGCGCAAATAGCGTTGTGGCCTACCTCAATGGATCAGGACAGGACAAGCACAGGAGGATTGTGAGGGCGGTCAAACCCGCAGGGGCGGAAGGACTTCTACAGGGACCTTCGGGCGCGTAACCTGCGGCCCGCTGATTAAGAGCGGTAACAAGATTGTCTTTCTAACAGCTTGATTGGCAAACTGGTTTCCCCGTTCCTTTGAAAATCAATGTCTTGCTTCGGTTCGATTGGTTCTATTCATTCCACTCGTTCTATCCATTGCGCAGACTTTTAGCACAAATATAGCACATTGGGGTGGGGTGAACCCCTCGGGTGAGACACCAGAATTAGCACACTCGTGTGGGCCGAATGTTTTTTCTCACCCGCTTCATTCCCTCAGGGTCAGCGCCTTCTGCTGGCTGAAAAAACTGTATGCTCGCGGCGCCGGTTGGATTGACTGGTGCCACCGCGTGCTCGAACTCCTCCGGCGGGCGGTAGCCCAGCGCGGAATGGAGTCGCACCCGGTTATAGTACTGTTCGATGAAGACCTCGATGTTCCTGCGCAGGTGCCCGAGATCCCGATACCGGTTTGCGTAGATCTCCTCCCGCTTGAGCGTTTTCAGAAAGCTCTCGCAGCTGGCGTTGTCGTACGGGTTCGCTGGCCGGCTCATGCTCGGAATCATGTGGTGGTGGTGAAGAAGCTGCCCGTACGCGCCCGAGGCATACGGGACACCACGATCGGAATGATGCACCAACCCAGGCGGCGGGTGCCGCTCCGCAATGGCCTGCTCCAGCGCCGCGATCGGCAACCGGGCGGCCAGCGTGCGGGCCAGCGCCCAGCCCACGACCTTGCGTGAATACGCATCGAGCATCACCGCCAGGTAGACAAACTCGCCCTTCAGCCGGATGTAGGTGATGTCCGCCACCCAGAGTTGATTGATCCCGGTCACCGTCAGGCGACGAGCGAGATTCAGATACACCTCCAGGTCATGCTGCGCATCGGTCGTGACCACGAAGGCTCGCGGGTGGATGGCGAGCAAGTTGTCGTCCCGCATGAATCCCGCCACCCGCTTGTGGTTCACCCGCAGCCCACGCCGGCGCAGTTCCGCCGTGATCCGCCGATAGCCGTACCGGCGCCGATGCGCCAGCGCGATCTGTTGAATCTCGGCCCGCACCATCATTTCTTCCTCTACAGGCTGGGCCTCCTGCCACGACCGGTAGAACCCCGCTCGGCTCACCTGGGCTAACTGACACAGCCGTTCGATCCGCAACCCGCCTTGCCCCGACATCACGACCCGGATCTGGGCGTAGATGCCCGCGCGCCAGCTGTGCCGCTCTGCTGGCGTCGCGCCTCGACTTGTTGCAAGGCCCCTTTGAAAAAATCCACCTCCAAGACCTTCTCGGCCAACACCCGCTTGAGTCGGCTGACCTCTTTCCGGAGCGTCGCCTCTCGCGCATTCGCGGGTGGGCCCGCACCGCTCGCGCTTGGCTCGAGCTTCTCGCGCCAGGTATACAACAGGCGCCGACTCACCCCGAGTTCCTTCGCCAGGGTCACGATGTTCTCGCACTGATTCAGTCGGTCCACGGCCATCTGCCGAAAGGCCGTTGGAAACTTTCCCACGCGTTTCTTCGCCACTTGCCACCCCCTCTCTGTGCCAAGTGTGCCAATTCGCCGTGTCTCAATCTAGGGGGTCAGTCCA
>JAQBES010000152.1:0-13875 GCA_032123755.1 Nitrospirota bacterium | reverse complement strand
GTACGATATGGATCTCCGAATCTGTGCAGGCGGTGCGGGACGACGGGGGAACGGTCCTCTATTATGAAGGCGCCATCGAAGACATCACCGAGCGGAAGCGCGCGGAGGATGCGCGTGCTCGACTGGCGGCGATCGTCGAGTGCTCCTACGATGCAGTAATCAGCGTGACTCACGGTTGCGTGACCAGTTGGAATCCGGCAGCCGAGCGGCTCTTGGGCTACTCTGCCGACGAGATCCTCGGCAAGCCGCTGGACCTTCTCGTGCCGCCCAACCGTGTAGGTGAAGTGGCGCAGATTCTGGAGATGGCTCTGAAAGGTGAGCGACTCCATGACGTCGAGACCGAGCGGGTCCGAAAGGACGGCCGATTGGTCAACGTCTCCCTCACGGTGTTTCCGGTCAAGGACATGGCCGGCCACATCACCGGTGTCTCCACCATCGTCCGGGACATTACGGAGCGTAAACGGGCTGAGGACGAGCGCCAGAAATTGGTGAAGGTCCAGCTTTTGCTACTGGAGTCGACGGGCGAGGGTATCTACGGCATCGATCTCGATGGGCACTGTACCTTTATCAACCAGGCCGCGGCCCGAATGTTGGGCTATCGGCCCAGTGAACTGCTCGGCAAGCCTATGCATGATCTCATTCATCATTCTCGTCCGGACGGTTCGCTCCATCCAATCGAAGAGTGCCGTATTTATCAAGCGTTCCAATGCGGGCAGGGTTGTCAGGTTGACGATGAGGTCTTGTGGCGCCAAGATGGGACGGCGTTCCCCGCCCAGTATTCATCGTTTCCCGTTATCGAGGATGAGACCATCATCGGCGCGGTGGTGACGTTTACCGACTTCACCGCGCGCAAACGGTCAGAGGAACAGCTGCAACGGACGTTGTCCCAGCTGCGCACTCTGTCGCGGCGGCTGGAAGTCGTGCGGGAGGACGAGCGGACCAGGATCGCTCGGGAATTGCACGATGAGTTGGGAATGAGACTGACGTGTTTGAAAATGGACCTCTCGAGATTGAGTGACGCGTCTCGCCCCAAACTGAAGGAGAAAGTTTTGTCGATGGTCGAACAAGTGGACACGACCATCGCGGCCGTTCAGGGTCTGGTCGCGGAACTGAGGCCCGGGGTGCTGGATGATCTTGGATTGGTGGCGGCCATTGAATGGCAGTGCCAGGATTTTGAACGACGGAGTGGAATCCGATGTCTCGTCGGCTCCAGTGAAGAGGATATCCCGCTGGATTCTGCCCGGGCAACGGCCGCCTTTCGCATCTGCCAAGAGGCGCTGACAAACGTCGTGCGGCATGCCAGGGCGAAAGAGGTCCGTGTGCACCTGGATAAGATCGATGGAAAGCTGTTGCTGGAGATTCACGATGACGGACAGGGGATGCTGCCGGAGAAAGTGACGGATGCCATGTCTCTGGGCCTGTTAGGGATGCGCGAGCGGGCAGATGCTGTCGGGGGCGCCCTCCGGATTGTCGGCCTGCCGGGGCAGGGCACGACCGTGACGTTGCGATTATCCTGCGAATAAGCCGAGGACTCACGTTGGGGAGAAGATGCTGAAACTTCTGATAGCCGACGACTTTCCGCTGTTTCGGCGGGGGGTGAAAGAGTTGCTAACCGACGGCCTCGGGGCGATCACGGTCGGCGAATGCAGCAACGCGCATGATCTGCTGGAGCTGGTCCGGCATAAGAAATGGGATGGGGTGATCTTGGATATCACCATGCCGGGAAGCACCGGAACGGAGACGCTCAAGCAGCTGAAGGCCGAATATCCAAAGCTGCCGGTCCTTGTGCTTAGCATGCATCCAGAGGATCAGTATGCCGTCCGCATGTTCAAAGCCGGTGCGGACGGATATTTGACCAAGGCCAGTGCGCCCGAAGAACTCGTGAAGGCCATGAAGAAGGTGCTCAGCGGAGGGCAGTATGTCAGCCCCTCGTTGGCAGAAATGTTGGCGGTGACGCTCAAGGCCAGCACCGGGGGCATCCCTCATGAGCGCCTATCGGACCGTGAATATGCGGTCATGTGTCTCATCGCGTCGGGGAAAACGGTCTCTGAAATCGCAGAGACGATGCACCTTGGCGTGACGACCATCAGCACCTATCGGGCGCGTATCCTTGAGAAGATGAATCTCAAGAACAACGCCGAACTCACCCGCTACGCGCTTAAACGCGGGCTTGTAAGCTGACCAGCCGGTTCCTCTCTCGTCCCCGCGGGCCTCTTCAATAAGATATCTATAGTTCTGTCGTTTAAACCACGACAGAACTATTGAACTACCTCCGATGGTGCTCCACGCAGCAAGACAGTATAAGACATGGGAACATGTCGGGAGCCGAACCATCTCACGTGAAGTGAACGTATGTCGGGACGTACGAAGAGGGATCCATGATGCGTGCGCATAATGTCGACCAGGCGATTCTCCACGATCTCACGGTACACGGGACCTGTCAGGTCGAGGACATGCTCGAGCGGCTGGCAGGATTCACCTGGAATCAGGTGTTCTCGGCTATCGACCGGTTGAGCCGAGACGGGACGTTGGCGCTTCAGCGCCCTGCCCGCTTCGGTTATGAAATTTCGATCACCGCAGGGCGGAAGAGGACGCTGGAAGCGGAGGTGAGTTGATGAGGTCTCAAGGACCACGGTGTTGGAATCGGCAGAAACCGCAAGGGCGGACTAACGGTTCAGCGGTGCCGCGCGAGGCTCAACGGATGGAGCCGGCACTCCAACGGCGACGTCTTGTCACCTGGACCGCGTCGATTCGCTGTCGCCGGTGTCGGGGTTTGCTGTATCGGAGTCAGTTGCGGGATTGGGGGGAAGTCGCGGACAGGATAGTTGTAATGCTCTGCCATGTATTGCCTGTGGGGACATCATCGACCCGGTGATTATGAGGGATCGGCGACGTGTCAGGCAACCGCCGATGGTCTGTCGAATGGGTCGTGAAGGACGGCCTTACGTCGCGATGGCCATGCGATCCGGACGGCGTACGGGGGACACCACCAGTCGGGTGGAGGAGAAGGGAGGGAACCATGAGACCGATCGTGGCGATGTGTGGCTTCTGTAAAAAAGTCCGCGATGATGCGGAGGCCGAACCTGGAGAAGGAATCTGGCAGGAGTTCGGAATCTATAATGCCAGGCACATGCTCAGGCCGGAGGAGATGATGTTCTCTCACACGTACTGTCCGGGCTGCCTCTCGTACTATAGGGACTTCCTAACGTTGCCGAAGGGGGTTAGTCATGGACTGGGGATGGAGCGGGGGCATGATGGATTCACGAATGTCTAACCAGACCTGGTCGATCGTCCAGGCCGGCGGCGATGACAGTGGCATCAGAGCGTTCGTTCAGCGCTGGCTGGGTCGTCCCAAGCCGAAACAGTATTGCGCCTTTGTTGGAGGACGATCACCATTCCAGCATACCCTTGACCGAGCAGCCAAGCTCTGTCAGGGGGAGCGCATCGTCACTGTCATTGCCCGCGAGCACCAGCGAGAGGCGTGGTCCCAGCTCGAGGGACGGACAGGAGGTACGGTCCTGCTGCAACCGAAGAATTGCGACACGGCCGCCGGTATCTACTTGCCGCTGACGTATATCAGAGCCAGGGATCCCCAGGCGACGGTGGTGTTTTATCCTTCAGGCCATTTCGTCTATCCCGAGCATCGGTTTCTCGACTCGGTCCAGCGGGCGATTCTGACTGTCGAGCAGCTCCCAGACCGCCTGGTGCTTCTCGGCATCTCCCCTGATCGTCTTGAGTTGGATTACGGGTGGATCATGCCGGGCGAGAGGCTCGACGGGTTCAGCACATACCAGCTCATGGCTGTCGATGGAATCTTGGAGAAACCGACCGCCGCCCAGGCCGATACAGCGTTGGCCAAAGGGGCCTTGTGGAACACGTCCGTGCTGGTAGCCAAGGGAGAGACGCTCTGGGAGCTGGGGTGGCAGTGTTTCCCTGACCTGATGCGACTCTTTGAAGGCCTGAGCCAGGCGATCGGGACTCCACAGGAAGAACAAGCTCTCGACGCGATCGATCGGGAGATGCCGGCATATACGGTTACATCGGATTTACTGCAGCGTGTGCCCGAGCACGTTGCGGTGCTCGAAATGACGGGAGTGCTCTGGAGCGACTGGGGGAAGCCCGAACGCATTGCCAACACACTGCGGCAGATCGGCCTACAACCGGTATTCCCCTTGGAATGTCTCGGGAGACCGTTTGCCCCGATCCCAATTCTGCGGGGTGGAGACAGCATGACGGCACACGCGTAACGCGAGAAGGAGGCTGGTGGACGATGAAGGTAGGACGATCAGATGCAGTCAAAGGAAGCGGACAACCAACCGTTCGCGAGCGAAAGCCGATGGTCACACGCAAGCGGGAGAGGAAACAGGATCAGACGCTGCTCTCCGATGATCTCCGTGCTCGCGTTGTCGCACTGGCCTATTCCTTCTATGAGCGACGCGGGTACGAGGATGGGTACGACTGTGAGGACTGGCTGGAGGCAGAGCGCAGGATTCTGACTGAGTAGCACTGAACGACGAGCTCTGATGACCGTGCGCGAGACAAGAGGGGGGCGCCGTCGCCCGAAGTGTTGACTCGGAAGGCGAAGACCTGAACTGCGACTTCCTGGATGGCCCGGTCGAACGGAGAGGAGTGGGAAGTGTGACTCCACATGCGGGTGCGCTTCTAATGGCTTGGATGCAGGAGACCAGATGCCATCTCCCGCTCACGATCCCGTAGGCGTCGGTCTCATCGTGTTCTTGTCCACTGCGCAGGTGCTCTACCTCGACCGGCCTGCTCGTTGTTTGTTGAAGCGCATCAATTGTCGCGAAAGGGGGTATGCGACTGATGGTGCACTCCCACTCATTCTGACAGCACTCTACGACGAGCTTCTGAGGGTGGTCTGTGATCGCACGAAGGCGCACTGTTGGACATGCGTCGTGATCACGCGGGTCATCACGATGCAGGGTCTCCGGCTGGTGCTTCGGGCTGTGGGGTTGCCGGATAGACAGGGGATTGAGCGGGTACGGATCGTTCTCTTCATGGACGAGATCGATCCGTGCACGGAGACTCCTCAAGCGCATCGGGCTGAACAGGAAGGCCCGGTAGATTGCCTCTATCTGACCGCGACCGCTTGTCACACGGGCCAGCAAGATTCCCTCTGATGTGAGGGGCGACCTGAGGAGGCCCAGATTGCTGAGGCGCACAAGCGGGCCCGGGAGCGGAAGCCGAAAGGGAAATAAGTGGCCATGACGTACCGAGGGATTCGCATGACACGACTCATCCTGATCACACTCCTGGTACTGAGTAGTGGACCAGCGTATGCGGAGTGGGTCACGATTGGCTACTCCGAGAGTCTTGGTGGATATACCGTATACGTCGATCCAGACACCATTCGCCGCAACGGGAATCTGGTGAAGGTGTGGGCCTTGACCGACCACACGACCCTACAAACTGCAGGGGACAGCTCGTTTTTGTCCAGCAAGGCGCAAAACGAATTTGACTGTGCCGAAGAGCGCCAACATGAGCTGGCGGTGACGTGGTTCTCGGGCAATATGGGGAACGGGAATGGGGTGTGGAGCAACTCCGACGAAACCACGTGGAGACCGGTGGCACCAGCGAGTGTTGGTCAAGGGGTGTGGAAGTTTGCGTGCGGCTGCGTGACCACTCCTTGCCGCATGCAACTGTTGTCGTAGACACGGTGACGCCATGAGCAACGACCCCGACTAAGCCGCCGACGCCCAAACTGAACACCAGCACGAGCACTCCTTGTAGCAATTTGTTGGAGGATGTCATAGAAACCTCCTTGGTTTTTTCGTGGACACGTCGGCGTCATTCGCCGCGGTTCCACGAAGGGATGAGGTGCACTGCGGAGAAGAGGGGGCACAATCGTAGCGATGAGCAGGCGGGTCAGTTCGATCGTCAAACTGGAGTCGGGAATGGGGTGAAGGGAGTGGAAAATGTAATCTGCACGAGGCGATTGAGTCAGCTGGTTGCCACGATCGCTGGAGGAGGGGAAGGAGGCCACGTCGTAGGAAGATACCGAAGCCATGGTTCGGTTCTCCCTGTCAGTATCATGCAGCGTGCCCACCGGATCATACGATGAGTCATCATATTTTTCGGTCTACAAGCTGTCCAATTGTGGTCTTCGCAGATCACAGTGGGTCTTTTCCCACACTCCGCGTTAACGGAGGCATGAAGGCGGCGACGATTTTGAAGGGCCAAGAAACGGGGACATTCCACGTTGCCAAAACAGCCTGGTCCTTCGTTGCGTGAGGTGAGGGTGAGGAAGGAAGTTGTCCCAGTAAGTAGCGTACGCCGATGAACGTCGATGGAGCCGCGTGATCCATCCGAGGTATGTACGCGTGATCCAGGGGTGGGCCGCTAACAGTCGATATGTTGTCCAGACAGGAAGGCTACGAGTACCCACGCCCAGATCCCAAATGCTATGGAACTGAGAATGATGCGGTCAATGACGGTCATGGCAGTTCCCTCCTTTTGGAGATGGCGAACGAATCAGTGTATTCAGTCTATAGGGATTGCCCTTGTGGTAGGTGGGTGTCTCTAGAGCGTCGTCCCCTTCGTCACGCCATGAGAAAAGGTTCCATATTCGACCAGGTTACGGGTGTTGCATTAGGATTTTGCACCAGGACTGATACCTTTTTCGTTCCCACAATGGGTCACGAAGCATGTCGCGTTCGCAGCAGGGCTACGGCTCCACTTTCTTTTCCCAAGCCTTGAGAAATGGTGCAATGGTGTCGATGGGGATCGGGAAGATGGTGGTTGAGTTCTTCTCAGCAGAAATTTCGACCAGGGTTTGCAGGTAACGGAGTTGCAAGGCAACCGGGTTTCGGCCAATCACATCGGCGGCATCGGCCAGGCGTCGAGAAGCCTCAAATTCGCCTTCGGCGTGGATAACTTTCGCGCGACGTTCGCGCTCCGCTTCCGCCTGACGCGCGATGGCTCGTTGCATTTCCTGTGGCAGGTCCACGTTCTTCACTTCCACGGCGTTGACTTTGACGCCCCATGGCTCCGTCTGTTGGTCGATGATCCGTTGGAGATCGCCGTTGATCTGTTCCCGTTTCGACAGCAGGTCGTCGAGTTGGCTCTGCCCCAGCACGCTACGGAGTGTCGTTTGCGCCATCATGGATGTGGCATAGAGATAATCTTCGACTTGAATAATGGCTCGCTCCTGGTCCACGACCCGGAAGTAAATGACTGCATTCACCTTGACGCTGACGTTGTCTTTGGTGATGACGTCCTGGGGCGGCACGTCCATGGTCACAGTCCGTAAGCTGACGCGAACCATTTTATCGATGAACGGAATGATGAGCACGACACCGGGCCCATTCCCCCCGATGAGTCCTCGAGCCAGTCGACCCCATCGAAAGATCACGGCACGTTCGTATTCTCGGAGTACCTTAAAGCCCATGAGTACAAACACGACTACGAGAATCAGGATTGCAAACTGGCTCGCGATCAGATTCATATCAGGCCTCTGTCTGTTTGGAGAGAGGTTTCACATACAGCCGTAAGCCATCCACGCGTAGGACTTCCGCTCTGTCACCAGGCTGGAGCGGCCGCTCACTGATGGCCTCCCAGAGTTCGCCATGGACTGCCAGTTGCCCCTGGGGAGTCAGCGCCGTTTTCACAACTCCCACGAGACCGACCATTTCTTCGCGGCCGGTCGCTGGTCGTCGTCGCATCGCTCTCACGCCCATTCCGACAATAAAGAGCGAGAACGCAGCGGCCAGTGCGACAACCGGCAGGATGACCGACCAGGAAATCTGAAGGAACTCCACATCGGTCTTGATCAGCATCACCGATCCAAGAAGCATTGAGATGACTCCGCCGATGGCCAGCAAGCCGTAACTGGTCACGCTGGCTTCCAAGATGAAGAAGACAATCCCGAGGAGGAACAACAGCACGCCTGCGTAGTTCACCGGCAGTGACTGTAAGGAGTAAAACGCGAGGATTAGGCTGATGGCGCCGACGATGCCCGGCAGAATCGCCCCAGGGTTATACAGCTCGGCCATAATTCCAACGGTGCCGATTGTCATGAGCAGGTAAGCGATATTCGGATCGCTGAGCGTCTTCAGGAGTTCGAGGCGAAGCCCCATCGGGAACTCGCGCACGGCCACGTCCGCTGTGTGCAACACTGTCGGGCCGGATTGGAGTGAGATGGTGCGACCGTCCAGTTGCTTCAGCAACGCCGGCATATCCTCCACAACCAGATCGACGATCTTCAGCGTCAAGGCTTCTCGTTCCGTCACAGACACGCTCTTCCGGACGGCATCTTCCGCCCAGGCGACGTTCCGTCCCCGTTGCTCGGCGATCGATTTGATGTAGGCCACGGAATCGTTCTCGACCTTCTCCTTCATGGCCGTATCCATCTCACCCCCGCCCATCGCAACGGGGTGGGCGGCACCGATATTTGTCCCGGGAGACATCGCCGCGACATGCGCCGCCATGGTGATAAACACGCCGGCGGAAGCGGCACGTCCACTAGATGGCGACACGTAGACCACCACGGGAATGGTGGCGCTGGTGATGTCTTTGATGATGAGCCGCATCGATGTGTCAAGACCGCCGGGCGTATTGAGACGGATAATCAAGGCCTGCGCCCCGCTCTCCTGTGCAGAGGCAAGTGCATCATGCAGGTATTCGGCGGAGACCGGATTGATGACCCCGTCATACGTGGCGAGTAGGACAAACGGATCGGCTCTTACAGGAAGCGGCGCAGCAAACAAGGGGGTGAGGAGCGTCGCAGTCGAGATAATCAGAAGCAGCAGGCGGGGACAACTTCTCGGAACATGCATCGGACTGTCCCTCCCACAAGACTGAGATAGAGGGAGACAGAACACGTATGCCGAGCATACGAGCCACTCGACACCCTGTCAAGGAAGGGGGGGTGGGCGGTAGGACTGCCCAATGGTAAATGGTGAAGGCGTGGTGACGCGCGAGGGGAGGGCAATTCAGAGGCAGTCTATCTGGTGCGTGAGTCCGTCGTGTCTCTCTCGTTCGTCGAACCACATACAGGAGAGAGACCCAGAAAACCAGATGAGCCAGATCCCCGACACGGGCCGTGAAATACTAGATTGTCCCCCCTGCCCTCATTCCTTCGAATTTTAAGATGGAGGCACGGCGAATAGCGATCAGAACCTGGATTCTCCTCCTCGATGCCCTAACAAGCCAGAATTTCGATCGTGGATGATGCCTTTAAGGGAAAGATCGAACGCTCGAGGTGTCATTTGGCCCGTTCCTAACAACAATCGACCCAGGAGGACTGTGATGGCGACGAATACACCACTATCCAACCAGGTCGCAACGGTTTGCGCTCCAACAAACACGCTCGTCCCACTGACGAGCCAGAAACCAATTCCAATAGCTAAAAGGTATGGCCACCGTGTGGTATGGGCCACGCGAAGGGCGAGCGCCACCCCAACCGCTCCTGTTACCAGAGCCAGCAGCGGATACATATTCGGATCTGACTGTGGAGTAATGCCGATGATGGCAAACACGAGCCCTGCCGCGAAGGACGCGCCATAGACAATGGCCACGCCTTTCAGCACCATTCGCCAATAGATAACCCGACGTGATCTTATCCCATGATGTGGGTGAGAATACAAAAGGGGAGAGACAACACGCAATTATACGTAGAGGGGGGAGCTGTAGAGCTTTAGTAGGGGGAGGTACGTATCGCTGTCCCGTGCGGCTCTGGGAGGAGAAACAGGGAAATTCTACTGTTTCGTGGCGGCCTAGTCCATCGCTGTGAGGTGCGGTAGGAGCAGACCCGCCACGCGCCGCTCATCGTGCGATCATGCCGACCGTGCGTCACATCAACCAGGTTGATGCGAACATCCGAGCCGAAGTTCCGCACGAACCGACTTGCCAACAGGAACGTCACATGCGTGGGTTTCCCCTCCACAGGTCGAGGCCCCAACTGCTGATTATTCTTGGCAATGCGCTCCGCAGCACAGGGTGCTGTGCTCCCAGTGTGCTCTGTCCCGTGCCCGCACCCGCCCGTCCATACACCAGATGTCGTATGAATGCCTGATTCTTCCGGTGCTCCGGCGTGTTCGCCACTCCCACGGCGGCACGGGCTGCGGATCAGCTCACAACCCTTTCTTCGCTTCTCTCGCGTCCTTTTCTAGCCCTTCCAGCACCGTATCCCCTGGCGCATAGTTCCGATACCACCAGCGCCAGCCGCCTTTGACCAGCGTGTACTTGACGTGGGTGCCATCAGGCAGCAGCCCATCAGCCAGGGTGCGTGTGTACTGGTCGTGCCGTAGATTTGGAGCGAGACTTCTTTGCCGAAGACGAAGGTGGAGATTAGGCTAGCCGCAACTGCGCCAATGAAGCGACTGCATTTCCCCCGCTGATGTCAGGAATGATGCTCAGCTCGAGCACCGTGACCGCCGGGAGCTCGATGTGGTGATCCTCGATCTCGCTGGTGGTGCCTTGAGGGCTGAAGTTCCACTGCTGCCGCACGATTTCACGAAACGACCGCCCGCCGTCCGCCGACCAACGCAAGACGTACTCTTGCGTGCGTGCGATCCCGCTCTCCAAGAAGCTTAGCCAGATTCGCTGTACCCGTTGCGGGTGGGTGAAGAGAAGGCGGATCGTCTGCTCTCCTGGCTCTGCGGCACGCCATCCATCGGCCTGACCTGGTAGCAGCGCGGACTCAATGGGATGAGCCGCGTCCTCGGAAGTCATTTCTACCTCTGCGAGTCTCTCCACGTTCAGCCAATCCCCGTCAAGAGAGGCGGCGTCTTTCTGAGCCTGGGTGATGATTCGCTTGTGCATGGGTGTCCCTCCTGCTGAACCTCTTTATTGCCGCATGAATACATCTGTCGCAGGCTCCCCTTGGCACGAAGCAGGGGAACCAAATATATCTGTTGATACGAGTCTATCTCATGTTCGGAGCGTATGCACCTCCTGAGTGACGAAAGGGCAGCATCGTGTGAAAGGAGGCAGGGTGCTGAACGGTGGAGGGTGAATGTCGAATCGGAGAAAGAGGTGCGTTAGTAAAGCGTGCGGGGAAGATCAGACTGGGGCCGCCACGCGCCGCTCACCTACTCCGCTTCCGCCACTCACACGCCGCACCGGCTGCGGGTCAGCCCACAAGCCGTTCTTCGCCTCTCTTGCCTCGGTTCCTAACCCTTCCAGCACGGTATCCCCCGGCGCATACTTCCGATACCACTAGCACCAGCCCTGTATCAGGAGTTTCTGATTAATAGGTCCATCGGGCAGCAACCCCCGAAGAGCAGTGGGGACAAACGCTACAATTGGTCTATGCCATGGGGGAATATTCCCCCATGGCGCTGCCATTTCTCTCAATCAATCTTCTGGTTGGTCCAGCATTTAGCGCCTATCGCTGCGCGTCAGGTGGGGCATAGCCATTGCTTTTCACAACAACGACATCAAAGTCCCGACCGCTACCGCCAGGAAGAACGGTGCGAGGTCCATAAGGAAAGTTCCACGGCTAGGCCGGAGCCGCTCGGGTGTTCGGAGCGTGCTCCCATGTTGATCCAGAGCCTGCGGGCCAGTCGTTTCCGTTTCCGCCGCATCTCCGGTGTGCCCCCGCGGTGCGGCAGGAAATCTCGTTCGGCAGACAGGGCATATGCATCGTACTTTCCGTTGCCGGACGTCACGTCCGGAAAGTCTTTTGTTCAAGTCTGGGTCCTATCGGTGGATGGTCCTGTGGTCAAGTCGTCCTTCGATTTCACTGTGAAGGGGAAAGGATCGGAGAAATGGTGGAGATCATCGGCACCTTCATCCACTGGTTGCAACTTGCGTCCAACATGCTCCTGATTGGAGGCTACGTCTTTCTTGCGATGGCCCTGTGCGAGCGAACCGCCTGTGAGAATTCATGGCTCGTCCGCCTGGAACGCGCACTGCCCTGGATGGCAGTCACGCTTCTGCTGGGGTTGTTGGGACTGCTCGCTACGACGACGGCGCAGGTTACTGGCGCGGCCGAAAATGCCTGGCGCCCGGGGGCCTGGGTAGAACTCGTACAACAGAGCCACCTCGGATTCATCTGGTCGGTGCGCGGGACCCTCGCACTCGTCGTGTGCGGGATGGCCTTCTCCATTCGGAGTTGGGCCAAGACGCCCTGGCGATACGTGCTGGGCGCGGCGGTCGCCGCACTTACGTTGGCGATGGGTTCGTTCGCGAGGCAGTCCCTGGCCGAAGTCCCCATGACAATTGTACTACTTCACGCGCTTCATCTGGTGCTCGCCAGCGTCTGGGTCGGAGGGTTGCCTGCCGTTCTCACCGTGGTGTTCTCTGCCACTGGGAAGCAATCACGCGAGGAAGCAGATCGGTCCGGCATCCAGCCCCTGAAGCATTTCTCGGTGATGGCGCTGCCCGTGGCGGGTGCTGTCGTAGTCACGGGGCTGTTCGTCGCGTATTCCACGGTGGCCCCAAACTACGCCGCATTGTTTGTAACCTCCTACGGTTGGTTGCTCATTACAAAGCTAGCCGTGCTGGTAGTAGCCCTTGTCATCGCTGTGCGCACGTATTTCGTCTGGCTGCCGGCACTCGGCCTGAATGCGGAGGTGGCTGCGGTTGCCGGACGACGACTCCGAAGATGGGTCACCATCGAAGGCGTGCTCGCGTTCGTTTTGGTGTTGGCGGCGACCTTGTTGGCGAGCGCTGTCCCAGCCAAGCATGCCGTTATTCAGGACTGGCCCTATCCATTCCGCTTCTCCATCGCCGACACGTGGGGCATGGGCATGCCGAACGTAAAGATCCGCGTGTGGATCGGTATCGTCGTTCTCATCCTGGCGGGTGGATCAGTCCTCCTCGGTCAGAATAAGCGCTGGCCGTCTACATGGCGCCTTGCCATTCCGACTACGTTGACGATCTGTGCGCTCGTCGTGGGGCTGCCTGCCCTGACCGTTCCGGCATATCCAGAAACGTATCGCAACACACCGGTCCCGTTCGATGCCAGTTCCATTGCTAACGGCATGGCGCTCTTCGCCGGGAACTGCATACCCTGCCACGGACCCCAAGGCAAAGGCGATGGCATTCTGGCCAAAACTTTGCCAAAGCAACCGGTCGATCTGCTCACAGAGCCGCACACCAGCATGCATACCCCGGGCGATTTTTTCCATTGGCTGACCTACGGTATTCCCGGGACGGGCATGCCGGTGTGGGGGGAGAAAATCTCGGAGGAGGGTCGCTGGAATCTCGTGAACCTCCTTCATGCCACGGCCCGGGGCTTCCAGGCGCGCCTCATCAGTCCCCGTATCCTCCCCAATCAACCGTACACGGCCCCCCAGAACTTCTCCTATTTCACCCGTGATGGTATCAGCGGCACGTTGAAGGACTTCCGCCGACAGAAAGCGGTGCTGCTCGTGCTGTTTTCATGGCCGGAGTCGCGCGCCCGACTCGATCAGTTGCGACTGGCCTACCCTGGACTAAGCGGTCGCAACACGGCGGTATTGGCTGTGCCAATGAATAACCTCAACCAGCAGGATATGGCGAAAATCACGGCGGACCTACCATTTCCCGTGGTAACTCAGGGTGCGACGGAGATCGCGCGCAGTTATTCCCTGTTCCGTAGGACGATCGCCAATCCTGATCTTATGGGCGAGGGGACGGTACCGAAGCACATGGAATTCCTGCTGGACCGTTATGGCTATATGCGGGCACGCTGGATCCCTGAGGTCGACGGGGCTGGCTGGACAGACATCGGCTTTTTGACGCAGCAGATCGATCAACTGAATCAGGAGAAGGAGATCCTGCCACCACCGGCCGACTATGTGCACGATGGGTCAAGTGATATGCTCATGGGCGACATGCCGATGGGTGATATGCCGATGGGTGATATGCCGATGGGTGATATGCCGATGGGTGATATGCCGATGGGTGATATGCCGATGGGTGATATGC
>JAQBES010000151.1:0-4595 GCA_032123755.1 Nitrospirota bacterium | reverse complement strand
ATGAGAAGATCGGTATAGCCTGTGATGACGGTGAGGAGGTTGTTGAAATCGTGCGCCACCCCGCCGGCGAGCTGGCCGACGGCTTCCATCTTCTGCGCCTGCCGCAGCTGATCCTCGGTCTGCCGCAATTTCGCCTCCGCCGCTCGGCGCTCGCCGATATCGACAATGAACCAGTAGAAGCGATACGCCGTGCCCTCCTTTAACGGCACGATCGACAACTCGACGGGGAATTCCGTGCCGTCCCTCCGCCAGGCGGTCGTCTCTCGCCGTCGGTTGAACATCGTCTTCTCGCCCGTTTCTATAAATTGGCGGAGCTGGGTATGATGGGCCTCCCGCTGGTCTGGCGGAATGATCGTCTCGGCCAGGGAGCGTCCCAGCGCGTCCTTGCGGATCCATCCGAACAGTGTTTCCGCGCTCGAGTTCCAATCCGTAATGGTTCCGTGCTCGTCCATGCCGATAATGGCGTCGAGCGACGACTCCAGCACCGTCCGACCACGCGCCTCGCTTTCTTGCAACTCCGTATACGCTTTCCGGAGAGCGGTGAGGTCCATCATCGCGCCGATCAAACGCAGGGCTTGGCCCCGGACGTTTCGCACGATGTAGCCGCGGTCCAGCACCTCGGCGTAGGTTCCGTC
The DNA here is from genome assembly GCA_032123755.1 of Nitrospirota bacterium. GTDB lineage: Bacteria > Nitrospirota > Nitrospiria > Nitrospirales > Nitrospiraceae > Palsa-1315. Next base: position 3,960 of record JAQBES010000151.1, on the reverse strand, counting down.
TGCACGGCGAAAGTGATAGCCCTCTGACCAGGTCGTCGCCCCGCCGTTGATCGCGGCGTAGCAACTGGCGATCACGCGGTCTTTGTCGGCCGGATGCAGGCGGCCGTACCAGGACTCCACGCCCGGTTCGATATCTCGGGGCTGGTAGCCGAACAAGGAGGAGAGCCCCTCGTTCCACCAGATTCCGTTCGTCGAGAGGTCCCAGTCCCGTAAGGCGTCGTTCGTGGCGTGCGCCACCAGCTGCAGCCGTTCCTCGCTGGCAGCCAAGGCTGTTTCCGCGTCCCGGCGCGCCCGGCGCCCGTCCGCTTCCCGCAGCTCCCGCTCGATGGTCAGGACAAGCCGTTCGAGATTGTGTTTGCCGACGTAATCGTGCGCCCCCGCTTTCAATGCCACCCTGGCCGTCTCTTCGTCGATCGTTCTCGACACGATAATGAACGGGATATCCACGCCCTGAGATTTCAACATTTCTAGCGCGAAGAGGCCGCTGAACTGCTGCAGGGTCCAGTCCGCCAAGACGATGTCCCATTTTTCATGCTGCAAGGCATATTGCATGGCGCCGGGGTTTTCCACACGCCGGGAAACCGGCTCATAGTCGCCGCGCTGTAGTTCGCGCAGGATCAGAGCTGCATCGTCCTCGTCATCCTCGATCAGCAACACTCGGAGAGGGCGGGCCATCTATCGAGAGCCTCCTTGGCAGGAGGCTGTTTGTTGAGCACCAATTAATAGAGTTTCTGCTGCCTCACGGCCTCTGCCAACTACGCCAAGTCCACCGGCAGCGACTTGGTCCGGGGGTTTGCCCACACCAATTTGAGCACCTCGAGCCCGTCGATCTTGGGGAACTAGAATCATTGCTGGCATGGCCCTGGTGTCGCGGCCCTCATGGGTCCCACTGCCGAACAGAAAATCAAGAGTCTCCATCCCAGCGAGCGCCAGGACGATCTGGTTGACCATAGTGATCCCCTTGAAAGCCCGCAGCGTTAATATTTCATCGTCGGAATTGTCTTCCAGCAATACCATCATCCTGTTCGTCTCGTCTGTTCTCCCGCTGTGAAATAACCTGAATTTCCACGCGTTTCCGAGGAAATCGCTCGGACCACCCGTAGGAATATCGGATCTATGCACACTATTAAGCCAGGACCCACCCATACATGCACCTGGCGGTTCAGCCAGGTCACCCACCCATGCTCCACATACCTGCTCAACCACCATTCGTTTGTGCCAACAAGGTCGGACAAAGACTGGACGGCTCAGGCCCTCTGGAGGATATCGAAATAAGCTTGGGTCGAGCAGCATCGCAGCTCGTGAAGATCCGCCCGATCCGAGGGGAAGAATATCCGTGCTGGCAGTGGCAGCGACATCCTATTTCCTTCGGAAACGCAGACATGGCGAGTAGAAACCGCTATCGAGAGGGCATGATTGGCCGGGCAAGATCTAACGAACGAGCAGGGGGCAGGTCTCAGGCATTTTCAACTCCCCACGCAGACTGAAACCTATCGCGTCGCAGCGCTTGATATCCTAGCCCCCTGTCAACAATGACCGGCCCCGGCCGCCTCATGAGACGTTGACGAGTCTAGTGAGGAGGAAATTCAGGAATCTGATGATCTGTCGATCTGACGAAGTCCGAACATCCAACAGAACAACTGATCATCAGATATCTTCCACTTCACGCTTCACGGACTCCAAGCTTATCCATGTGACTCGTAGACGTGAGACACCCCCGCCTCCCCAATTGCCGTCTTCACAGGAGACGCACCCTGCCCCGTTGACCGTTCCGACAATCCAACAGCAAGAAAGCGCGCGTCGATCACGTCGAGAGTATGTCGCCGAAGCTCAGCGCGAAAGGGCGCAAGACTCTCATCCTGAAGATAGCGATCAACCGTGCGCGGCAACCGCCGTCTCCAGGCCTGTGCCGCCTGTCGCGCACCCTCAGCGGCAGGTCCTCCGTGAGCGAGGATGGCACGGACTTCATGCTCGAAAAACCCCACATGCACTTCTTCATCTTCCAAAATCGAGGTTAGGTCAGGCCGCAAGCCGACTAACAGCCTTGCGAACTCCAATCCCAACGTTTCGTATCCGTAAAGGTGCACCGCGAGGACCCTCCATTGGCTGGGCATACGAGGGAGAACGGTCTTGCCGTGCGAACTCGTTCCCAACAGCAGTTCAAACTGCTTGAGGTGCTGCGCTTCCTCTTCCTCATGACGGCGCAAGAACTGCAGCACACCAGGCGGAATGTCCTGCGCTTGCGCAGCGCGTACCGCCCATAAGGCCATGGCCTCCGCTTTGAGGAATTGCTCCAGAATCGCCCGTTCACAGGAGGAAGGAAGCAGATGAGTCATACGCTCAGTCTACCGGAACGATGGGACGGAACCAACATGTGAGTAGAAGCAGAAGAATCGTATTCGAAGAAAATCCGCAGATCTCACTAAAACTACCTCAGTCGCACTGTAGACACTCTCCCGAGCATTCCTGTACCATAACGCCCGGTTACGTACCATACTTTCTGGCGGTGTAGCTCAGTTGGTAGAGCAGCGGACTCATAAGCCGCGGGTCCCCCGTTCAATCCGGGGCACCGCCACCAATACTTTCCGCGGTTTATCACTCGGCTGCTCATCGCTGCGTTGCACTGATCACGGTTGGAACTGTACTAGGGTGCTGGTGAGCCTTCCGTGAATCCTGCTTGATCCATTTCTGGATTGCATTCAGCAAGGTATCCTTTCTGATGGGTTTAGTCAGATGGTCTGAGCAACCGGCAGCTAAACTCTTCTGCATTTCTTCTTGGTAGGCATGTGCCGTCAAGGCGATAATGGGAATGGGGCTTACGTTGGACTGCTTTTCCCAGTCTCTGATCGTTCTGGTCGCAGTATGGCCATCCATCACGGGCATCTGTACGTCCATCAACACCAGATCATATTTCCGCGCTTGATACATCTCGAACGCCACCCTTCCATTTTCGGCTATGTCTAGCTGATAGCCGGAATGTTTAAGATACGCTTGAATGAGAAAGCGGTTGTCAGATGAATCGTCTGCCAGGAGAATCGCGACATTTTGATCCGGTTCAGTTGGAGTATTTGGTGCATCGTGACTGCTGGCACTCGCGCATTTGTTTATCGCCCTGCCAATGACCTGCCCCAGCTTCCTTTTTGTCAGTGGCTTGGTCACGTAACCGTCTAAGCCTAGGCTATATACGTACCGAATATTAGCGCTTCGAACATCGGACACAAAAACGATCACCGTAGTTCCCTGGTCCTTTACAGCCTTGAGTAACTTCAGACGGTTCGGACAGCGATCCAAGTCTATGTCCCCAAGGTCGAGAAAAAGCAGGCTGGGTGGGGTTACGCCGCCTACTACCTCGGTAAGTGCGGTCAAAGCCGACTCTTCATCTCTCGTCGTCGAGACGGTTGCGCCCCAAGATTGCAGTGCCTCTCCCGCAAGCCTACGACTCCCTTCGTTGCTGCTGATCACCAGTGCCTGCACTCCCATCAGCTCAATATTAGACGAGGCTCCAGGGGTACTCTGGCTTTGCGAAATGCCGAAATGAGCCGTAAAATAAAAGACACTGCCTTTCCCCAAGGAGCTCTCCACCCATATTCTTCCCCCCATAAGTTCGATGAACTGCTTCGAAATGGCCAAGCCCAAGCCGGTACCGCCGTATAGCCTCGTCGTAGACCCGTCGGCTTGGGTGAATCGTTCAAAGACAGCGTCGAGCTTTTCAGACGGAATGCCAATCCCCGTATCTGAAACAGCGAAGCGTAACGTGCCTGGCTGAGTCGCGCCATTGTCATTCGTGACTCGGACCGCGACTTCACCTCGCTCTGTAAATTTGATGGCATTTCCGACTAAATTCACAATAATCTGTCGAAGACGATGGGGATCGCCAATCAGGCCGATGGGCACATCAGATGCGGCCGAAACAAATATTTCAATCCCCTTTTCTTGTGCCTTGAGGGCCATGAGCTCTGT
>JAQBES010000150.1:0-18714 GCA_032123755.1 Nitrospirota bacterium | reverse complement strand
GTGGCAATCATGGGCAGAAAGGGTAGCGGCTTCAGAGTTGCGATGATTCTCATGATGGGCGCTGGGGGTCTCTCAGCCATTTGGTCAGATGTGGCTTCCGGACAGGACGCGCCGCCACTCTCGGCTCCGTCTGAATCTATCCCGCCGACTCCTCCAATCAAGAAAGTGGATCTCTATCTCAGCGGGCATATCATGGGTTTCTTCCCCCAGGATAAGGATCTCTCCGTCGGTAGCAATCGGATTTCCAATACCGATGTACGGGGGACGATTGGTGCGGGGATCAAATTCGATATCTATCCTTGGTTCACCAAGAAAATCCTAGGCGCTGAGATTGAAGCCTTTGGGCTTGGCGGGAGCGTGCGGGCTCCCCGAACCACGTCGGGGAGCGGCACGACGCAGGCGCAGGGCAGCCTGATTGCCATCACGACGATGTACAATCTGATGCTGCGGTATCCTGGCGAGACCATCCAGCCCTACATCGGTGCTGGAGTTGGGTCTTCAACCGGGATCCTCTACAATGTCAACATCCAGAGCGGGAACGTCGGTCTCTCGGGGACATCGGGTGATCTCGCGTTTGCTTACCAATTTCTCGGCGGGGTAAGGGCCTTCGTGACGAAGCAACTGTTTCTCTTCGGCGAGTACAAATATTTCGTGACTCAGTATAGCTGGGAGGGCGAAGGAGTCGGCAATCAAAGAGTGAAGCTCGACTTCCAGACGCACCTTGTTTCCGGCGGCATCGGGTGGTCGTTTTGATTTAAACGGCCACGCCGATAAAGTATACGCAAGAGGGAAAAAGATGGCTAACATGCGAACCATCGGCGGCTAGTCAGTTCGTGGTATGCTTTCCATAAGGTTGGAGGTAGGTGATGCAAGCGCAACGACAAATACGGCTGGTAGTCTGGCTGCTTCTGCCAATCTGGGTCATTTCAGGTTCCATAGCATTGGCCGAGAGCGAGCCAACCGACAACCGCACGGTGGTCGAACGGATCGGGAGCACTGCCAAGAAGGTCGGCAATAAAATAGAACAAGGATTTTCCAAGACAGCAAAGAAGATCGAGGAAAAGCATATTGGGGAAAAAATTGAGCAGAAGTTGAAAAAGGCGGCCACGAAGACAGCAGAAGGATTCAAAAAGGCTGGGGAAAAAATCGATCAAAAGCTTCGATAGTAGTATCACGAGCGCCTGCCACTCCTGTCATATCCTTTCGATTCCTTCCCGAATGCCAAGAATGTTCAGCCAAGAAGATCATGAGCCTCCTTGACCAATTCTTCGTCTATCACCCAGATCCCTGGAAGGATCTTGACTGGAAGGCCCGCAGCGGCTTACCGCTGGAAGACGTCTGGTTCACAGCAGCCGATGGGGCCAAGCTCTTTGGCTGGTATGTGGAGAGCCGCGCCACATCAGCCGTGATCTTGTGGTGTCATGGCAATGCGGGCAATATCATCAACCGGCTGGAGAATCTGGGGGAACTCTACCGGATCGGATTGTCCGTCTTTATTTTCGACTATCGTGGCTATGGTCGGAGCCAGGGGCGACCGTCGGAAGAGGGGCTCTATCAGGATGCGCTCGGGGCGCACGATTATCTCACGCGAACCAGGATAATTCGTCCCGAGCGTATTATTATCTTCGGGCGCTCGCTCGGCGGGGCTGTGGCAGGTGAACTTGCCGTGCATAAGCCTGCTGCGGGGCTGATTCTTGAATCGGTGTTTCCGTCGATCGAAGCGGTGGCCAAGTTCCATTACGGTGGGGTGCCGGTCCATTGGCTGCTTGGGGCAGACTTCAAATTGGTCGATCGCCTTCCGCGGCTCTCGCTGCCGAAGCTGATTATTCACGGCGGCAAAGACGACATCATCCCGCTCGAATTGGGTCGGCAGGTCTTTGAGATAGCCAAGCCACCCAAATCCTCCTATGTCATCGAGGGCGCCGACCATAACAACACCTACCAGGTCGGGGGCGCGGCCTATTTCCGACGATGGGCCGAGTTTGTTCAGACGGCGTTCTCGCTTCGCTCCCGTGAACCGTGAATCGTGAAACGAGGGTCAGCCTCGGAGCTGCGGCCTTGCGAAGGCGAAATCCTAAGTTCGAAGTTCGGGGTTCAAAGTTCTGAAAACCTCGAACTTCGTACCTCGAACCATCATTGGTCATGCTATTCCCGCCTCTCTCGCACGTCATGCGAGTCGCGCTCCACGTGATGATTTCAAAAGAATTGATTGGAGATTGCCTCGACATTTGGTACAGTGCGCGTCGGCTGGGCCGAGGGCTTCTCAGAGGAGCGGCTTGGTGGCGGTCGGAGTAGATGTCTGCGCGGACAATGCGGGTGAAGGAGGCCGGGGTGATGATTTCCTTTCGTCTGCTGGCGTTCAGTCTGCTGGGTGCCGCGGTGATGCTTGCCACTGGCTGTGCAGGGAAAACCGGCACAGTGCAGCCACAGGGGTCGAGTGAGGAGAGTCCGGTCGTGGACCAGACTCTGGCGCCGGCTCCCTCGTCGCCGCCGGAGACTCAATCGGACGAACCGCTTGATCCTTTTGCTATGGCCTATGAGGGAGCCGGTGAGGAGTATGATCCCTGGGAGCCGATGAATACGAACGTTTTCGAGTTCAATCGGCAGGTGGATCGCTTCGTGCTCAAGCCCGTGGCAAAGGGATATAACTTCGTCATGCCCGACTTGGTCCAAGTCGGCATCAGCAACTTTTTTTCCAATCTCCGGTTCGCTCCCCGCTTTTTGAATAATGTGTTTCAGGGTAAGATCAAAGGTGCCGGCATCGAAGTAGGGCGGTTCTTGATCAATAGCACGGTAGGATTGGGCGGGTTCTTCGACCTCGCGAAACATGTCGACCTCGTCACATCGGATGAAGACATGGGACAGACGCTTGGATTCTATGGCGTAAAACCGGGCCCCTATCTCGTGTTGCCGCTGCTCCCGCCCTTCACTGTTCGGGATTTTTTCGGATATGTCGGTGACGTGTTTCTCAATCCGATCAATTGGCTGGTGGCGCCGATCATTGAGGTCAACAACGTGCCCTCCGTCATCTCTCACCCGAATCGGATGACGTCCAGCCTGATTCAGACGGGGAGTCGCGTGGGAGAGATCGTGAATGAACGGTCGCGGAATCTCGAAAAGTACCAGGGAGTCGAAGAGGCGACGTTGGATCTCTATACCGCCGTGCGCAACGCCTATCTGCAGACGCGTGCCAAGGCGATTCGGGAATAGGAACAAAACCTGTCTGTTTGGTCTATTCGGTCTGTCTCGTCTATCTGGTTTGCGGGATGCTCAAAAAGGCCGTTCAGCAAGGCCGTAGCGAGTGAAGGGCCGAGGCGTACCCTCTGGGGTACGTTGAGGGTCTGACGATGCGAGAACGATGCGGGCGGCCTTTTTCAGCATCCTGCTATTGGATTACGCCCAGTTCCCGACCGACTGTGGCGAAGGCGGCGCTGGCTCGCACAAGCTGTTCGTGTGTGTGGGCTGCCGACATCTGTACACGAATCCGTGCCTGACCTTCCGGCACAACCGGGTAACTGAACCCCACGACATAGATCCCTTCCTCTAAAAGCCGTTCTGCCATTTTGGTGGCGAGCGAGGCGTCACCCAACATGATCGGAATAATGGGATGCTCGCCGGGAATGAGCCGGAATCCGAGGGAGGTGAGTTGCGCGCGGAAGAAGGCCGCGTTCTCACGCAGCCTGGCCCGTAACTGATCGCCTTGGGCCACGAGAATCACGGCCCGTCGAGCCGCCGCGGCGATGACCGGGGGGAGTGAATTTGAAAACAGGTAGGGCCGCGACCGCTGCCGCAACAACTCGATGATTTCCTTTCGTCCGGACGTAAACCCGCCTGCCGCGCCGCCCAATGTCTTTCCCAGCGTGCTGGTGACGATCTCGATCCGATCCGCGACGCCGAAATGGTCCGGGGTGCCGCGCCCGTTGCGTCCGAGCACACCGGTCGCGTGACTGTCGTCCACGATCACCGCTGCATCATACCGATCCGCCAGCTCGACGATCCGATCCAGTCTCGCGAGATCGCCATCCATGGAAAAGACCCCGTCCGTCGCAATCAGGCGAAGTCGATAGGATGTCGCGTCGCGCAGCTTGGCTTCCAGGTCCGTCATATCGGAGTGCGCATAACGGAGCCTGGTGGCCTTGCAGAGCCGGATGCCATCGATCAGGCTGGCGTGGTTCAAGGCGTCGCTGATGACGGCGTCTTGCTCGCCGAGGAGCACTTCAAAAAGTCCGCCGTTGGCGTCGAAGCAGGAGCTATAGAGAATCGTGTCCTCGGTGCCCAGGAAGGTGCTGATGGCCTGTTCGAGTTGTGTGTGGAGATCCTGCGTGCCGCAGATGAACCGAACGGAGGCCATTCCGTAGCCATGCTCTTGCAGCCCGACTACGGCAGCCTGTCTGATGTCAGGGTGGTTGGCAAGCCCCAGATAGTTGTTGGCACAGAGATTTAGGACCTCACCTTGCGTCACACGAATCTCGGCCCCCTGCGGACCGAGGATCTGCCGCTCAGATTTGTAGAGGCCTGCTGCGCGGATTTCAGCGAGTCGCTCCGAAACAGTTTTTTTGAGTGAATGGTAGGCCATATTTTTCGTGAGGCGTGAAACGTAAGGCGTGAGAAGACGGCAAGGACGAAGCGCTAGTTTCCTATCACCTTACGCCTGACGCCTCACCCCTCACGGAATCAGCACCACCTTTCCGCACTGGCCCGAATGGATCATCTCGAACCCCCGCGCGAAGTCTTTCATGGGAAATGTATGGGTGATCACCGGCTTAATATTGAGTCCGGCCTGAAAGAGACCGGTCAAGCGGTACCAGGTTTTGAAGAGCCGGCGGCCTGTAATGCCGTAGACGCGAATCCCCTTAAAAATAATGTCATTCGCGAGATCGCACGTGATCGGGCCGGTTGGAATGCCGAAGAGTGTCACGCGTCCGCCGTTCTTCACGGCACGGAAGGCTTGCTGCAATGCCGCAGGGTTCCCCGACATTTCGAGCGAGGCGTCGACGCCTTCGCCGGCGGTGATCTCGCGAATGGCGGCGGCGATGCGATCGCCGGTCTCGGTCTTGGCGTCGAGCAGATGATCGACGCCGACTTGTTTGGCCAGGTCGAGGCGGTACGCACTGACATCCGTGGCGATGATCAGGGCGGCGCCGGCCGTTCGTGCGACGGCAGCCGCGAACAGTCCGGTCGGACCACAGCCGGTGATCAAGACCGTCTGTCCCGTGAGGTCTTCGACTAAGGCGGCGTCGACGGCGTTGCCGAGTGGTTCTTGGACACAGGCGAGTTCCGGTGGAATGGTGGGCGAGGTTTTCCAGAGCACAGTTTCAGGCAAGACGACGTACTCTGCGAACGACCCGTCGCGATCGACGCCGAGGATGCGGTAATTCTTGCACACATGGGCCTGTCCGGTGCGACATTGGAAACAGACCCCACAAGTCAAGTGCGATTCCGCAGCGACGTAGTCGCCCACCTTGACGAGTGTCACATCCGAGCCCACTTCCACGATCTCGCCGCACATTTCATGGCCAATGATGCGTGGCGGGCGGATGCGGCTGTGCGCCCAGGGATCCCAATTGTAAATATGGGCATCCGTCCCGCAGAGAGAGGTGGCTGTGACGCGGATGATCGCATCGGTGCGGCCTGGTTTCGGATCCGGCCTGTCGGTAAAGGTCAATCCTGGTTGTGCCGATGTCTTGACGAGTGCACGCATGGGCCCATTGTATACCACGGGCTCGATTCCGAAAAACTATTTTGACATGCAAGCCTGGTCTGTCTGGTTTATCTGGTTGATTAGGTTCATCTGGTTAGTTTCGTTCACCCAAACAAACAAGACAAACCAAACAGATCAAATGAATAAGACAAGCTGGCGGACTTTTTCAGCATCCTGCTAGAAAAAAACGGGTTGCACAGGGGTTCGCGAGATCGGTAGGATGCGACTTATGAAGGCGCTGCACCACCGAAGCCTAGCCCGCATGATTTATGAACACTTCTGCGGCAATCGCCGATCCCTGACTCAAGCGAGACGGGCGAGACTGGCGGGAAAAGCGCGACTCGAAGTTCCCACCCATTTTGTCCGTCCCGCCTTTTCCGCTCTTCGCGCATGGCTCGCGTTTCCTCTGTCCCGTTCTTCTCGCAAGTCTCGCGCGAAGAACGAGATACGCTTCCCGAGGAACGCGCTTTTGGCTGGAATGTGTTGCGTGGTACTCTTCTGGTCCGGTCTCATCGCGCCAGCGCACTCTGCATCATCGCCACAGACGGCTTCCTCGTCCGGCCTTACCAAGCGGTGGGCGCAGTTCGAGTTGAGCCAAGCGGAGTCGATGGGGGATCCGCAAACCGGCAAGCCGGTCACGCTGACGATTTTCCTGGGAGGTGTAACAGCTGGTACGACTCCGGTGGTGGCGACCTGTGAATCAATTGTGTTTCAAGCCCAAACGGTCACGCTTGAGCTCGATGCAGAGTCGATGGCGTTGAAGGGGACGGTGACGCTCGAGCCGATCCTGATGAGTCGGACCACCGTGCCACCCAGGGCGGCGCGAGTTCAAGTGACGTTTGCTCGATCCCGCCAGGACAAACTCGAACGGTTTATGCGGCGGGTCGTGTATGTGACCATGGATCGTTCGATGCCGGCCAATGAGAGTAGTGAATTGTCGCCCGTTCGTTCCGAGGAATCGCCGAGTGAGGATGTCACCTTGGATGAAGTGCAACCGGCCGTGGAGCCGGTCTCGACCGGCACCTTAGCTGAGGAAGATCTGGTCCCGTTTGCCCCTCCAGGGGAGGGGCAGGCGTACTGGCAGCATGTGAGTCAACTCATCAGCCGGAGTTGGGCCCGCCAGGTTCGCGGAATCCGGCATGCGCCACGCAGCGAAACGGTGAAGGTCCTTTTCAAAATGTTTCCCAACGGCCGTGCCCAGCTGATCGAGATTGAGAAAGGCTCCGGCACGCGAGAAATCGACGAAGCCGGCATCTATGCGGTGGTCAATACCCAACCGTTCCTACCGTTCCCTAGTGAGTTGGGGGAGGACGCGGTGGACGTGCATGTCCGGATGCGAACCGGTAGTCGGGGACGGTTTCGCGAGGTGCAGTCGGTCGGGAGTCGGTTAACCAGCAAGCCTGATGGGTCGGGCCGGCCTTCGATGAAGTAGCAGGCTGCGGAAATACTATGTTGGCACGCGAGATTGGCGGGACGAGCGAGACACGAGGATTCGAGGTCCGAAGTTCGATGTTTTCGGAACTTCGAACCAGAAACGTTGAACTTCTGATCGCGCCTTTCTCGCAGGTCTCGCGTTTTACACAGCACGGTCTGTGGCCGCTAACCCAGTAGGAGTCATTCATGCTGAAGAAGAGAGGGCGGAGTTGGTGCATGCTCTTGCTGCTCGGAGCGATGGTCTGGTTCCCGTTGGTGGTGCAAGCAGAACCAGCCCGTTGGAACCTGGATCCTGAACATTCGACGATCGAGTTTCGTGTCACCCACATGATCGTGTCGAAGACTACGGGGTGGTTCATGGACTATGCCGGGTTTATCGATATGGATGCCGAGGCCGGTACAGTGACGGCCATTGAGGCCACAATCAAGACCGGGTCGGTGAACACGAATCACAGTAAACGGGATACCCATTTGCGGAATGCCGAGTTTTTCGACGTGGCACAGTATCCGACGATGACCTTCAAGATGAAGAGCTACACGAACACCGCAGAGGGCTATACGGCAGTAGGAGACCTCACGCTGCGTGGGGTGACCAAGGAGGTTACCCTGGCGGGCCGCTATAACGGAGCGACGAAGGACCCCTGGGGCAATACCAGAGCCGGCTTCAGTGCGGAGGGAAAACTCAATCGCAAAGACTTCGGTATGGTCTGGAATAAGACGTTGGATAGCGGCGGATTGATCGTCGGCGACGAGGTTCAGATCAGGCTTGATATTGAATGTATCAAGGAGAAATCCTAGTAGGCTGTTGAAAAAGGCCGCCAGCATAAGAAGCCCGTTATTTGCTCTGTCTCGTTTGTTTGGGTGAAACAGACTAAGCAGATAGACCAGATGAACCAGACAAACCATGTCCGAAGTGGATGGACTGTTTGAACAGTCTGCTGGTTCTGCAGTAACCTGTTCGTGGTCGACTCATCTCCCTGAGAGCAATCAATCATGAAGGCGATGGTCCTGGCGCGCACAGCGGACGTGGGAACCGCCCCGCTACAGCTTCGCGAGCTTCCAATACCAGAGCCAGGGCCTGGAGAGGTCTTGGTTCGCATTGCCGTCTGCGGGATCTGCCGGACTGATCTTCACGTCATCGAAGGCGAGTTGCCCAACCCCACGCTTCCGCTCATCCCCGGCCATCAAGCCGTCGGGGTCGTGAGTCAGGTTGGCGCAGGCGTGAGTGAGCGGACGGTGGGCGAGCGAGTCGGCATCGCCTGGCTGCAGCACACGTGCGGCCTCTGCGAATTTTGCGCGAGCGGGCGCGAGAACTTGTGCGAGCGCGCCAGGTTTACTGGCTATCAGGTCGATGGTGGATACGCGGAGTATGCGCTCGTCTCGGCAGCATTTGCCTACCCGATTCCACCGGTCTTCAGTGATGAAGAAGCGGCCCCTCTCCTCTGCGCCGGGATCATCGGTTACCGGGCATTGCGCCTGAGTGGAATCCGTCCGGGCCAACGGCTCGGTCTCTATGGGTTTGGAGCGTCCGCTCACATTGTCATTCAGATTGCTCGTCATTGGGGCTGTCAGGTCTATGTCAGCTCGCTGAAACCAGAGCATCAACGTCTCGCACGTGAATTGGGCGCTGCATGGGTGGGGGGGGCGACCGACAGGCTGCCGGACAAGCTCCACGGCTCAATTATCTTTGCGCCGGCGGGAGAATTGGTCCCGCCGGCTTTGCGTTCATTGGAACGCGGCGGCACGCTCGCCCTCGCCGGTATTCACATGACGCCGATCCCCTCGCTCGACTACGATCGCGAGGTGTTTGGTGAGCGAGTCATTCGAAGTGTCACAGCCAATACGAGGCAGGACGGCCTCGATCTGCTGCGTGAGGCGGCTGCGATTCCGATCAAACCCCACACTCTGTCATTCCCTCTCGCCGATGCCAACCGTGCGCTGCAGGAATTGAAAGCCGGACGCTATTCGGGAGCCGGGGTTCTTGTCCTCCCGTAACCGATCGGAAGAAAATGAGCATGGGCCTATGGTAGGATTTTCTGCGATGCGTCAGATCTGTCTCGCCCTATGCTGTGCTGGTGGCCTGCTGCTCGTCGGCCTGCCGGCCTGGGCGTTGGAGTTTACGGCCGATCAGGTAACGAAGCTCGATGGCAAGGAGCACAAAGCGAACATCTATTACCGCGATATGATGTGGCGCATCGAGCACCATTCGATGGGGCCGGTCAACGTGAGCATCGTGCGCAAGGACAAGCAGGTTGTGTGGTTGCTGCTCTCGCGGATGAAACATTTTAAAACGATGCCCTATAGCCCGGAGCAGGATCTCAGGGTGAGAGAACAACTGGACGGAGAAGTGTCGAGACAGGAGATCGGCACGGAGGTGCGCGAGGGGCATCCGACGATCCTGTACGAAGTCACGACGAAGCAAGGAGAGCAGGTTGAGGTGTATTATCAGTGGGTTGCCACGGATATTCATTTTCCTATGAAGCTGGCGAGGAAAGACGGAAGTTGGATTGTGGAGTACCAGCATGTGAAGCTGCGGTCGGTCTCGGACTATCTTTTCAGCCTGCCGGTTAATTTTCAGCCGCTGGAAGACTTCGACAAACAAGAGATACCAGGGCAGACCGGGCCGGGCATGTAATGCAACAGGGAGGACGTGACGTGAGAGTTTTCGGAGTCATCGTGGGCATTGTGATAACAGGACTACTTGCAATGGGCGGAATGGTTTACGCGTTGGACGTTGCCGACGTTGTCAGGGAATGGACCCCCGAAGGAAAGAAGATCGCTGCCGAGCGGGTGAAGTTGCCGGCTCACGACGAGATGGTTCTCATTCCGGGGGGCTCATTCATCATGGGGAGCGACAGGAAGATAGATCGCAACGCCTATCCGGCGGAGGTTCCACAGCGGAAGGTCTATCTGGACGCATACGAGATCGACAGGTTCGAAGTGACCGCCGTGCAATTTCTGAAGTTTATTCTCGCCAAGGATCTGCCGCCGCTGATCGACTGGCAGTATGACGGTGGCAACTTCCAGGAGACCATGATCAATCATCCTGTGATGCACGTGTCTTGGGCCGATGCCACTGCCTACTGCACGTGGGCGGGCAAACGACTTCCGAGCGAAGCCGAGTGGGAGAAGGCGGCACGCGGGGAGGATGGGCGGATATATCCCTGGGGAAATCAGCCGGCCGGTCTGTCGCGTGCGAATTTCGGTCGGACCGGTTTATCAGGTCCGGTGCGCGATCGTCCTGAGCGGTTGCTGCTTTATCCACCAATCATTTCCGTGGACAAATACGACAATGCCGTGAGTCCGTACGGCCTCTTTCAGATGTCCGGTAATGTGGCCGAGTGGGTGGCCGACTGGTATGACCCCAAGTACTACGCGACTGCGCCGGACAAGAATCCCAAGGGGCCGGAGAAGGGAACGCAGCGGAGCTTTCGTGGTGGCGGCTGGATCGATAGCACGCCGAGCGTACGGGTCGCTCAACGCAACGGGACTGATCCCAACACCAAGATGAACTGGATGGGGTTCCGTTGCGCGCGCGATGCCAAAGATGATGGGCAGGCGCCGGAGGCGAAGCCGATGCAGACGAGTTTTCGGTAGCAATATTCGCAATAGAAAGAGGGTGGTCGACTACCGGTGCTCAGTCTGAATGCAGCATCCTCCTCTGAGGGCCAAGGACCAACTGATCGAGAATAACAGGCGGTTGTAGTTTTCCGGACAAGCGCTACATCGCATTCCGGCCGTTAACGATTCAGTAGAGCAGCTGGCGAAGAGGGCTCGTACGCGAGGGGAATGTACATCTCATCAAGAATATGCTGACCAGCCTGGGAGAGAGCAAAGCTGATGAAGGCCCTGGTGACAAACGTGGACTCTTTGTGAGCCAGGAAGATGATCGGGCGCTTCAGGGTGTATCGTCCGGACTGCACGGACGGTTTCCCCGGTTCGACCTCGTCGATCAGGAGGATACGCACGGGCACGCCGTAGCTCACCGCCTCCAGCGCCGCTTTCAACGACAGGTAGCCTATGGCATCAAGTTGCCCAGACACATGACTCAGGACCTGCTGGTCCGAACGGATGTGCTCCGCACTCTTGGACACTGCGCCGACTATTCCAAGAGAGTGTTCGAGCCCAGCCGTGAGATTTTGATCGTCTGGGCGGAGCACCACTCGAACATTGCCCTTGGCCCGTTCGTTCAGCTCGGACCAATCCAGTGTCCTGCCTGAGAACAGGGCGGCGACCTGTTGCCTCGTGACCTCCTTGATCGGATTGGAAAAATTAACGATCACGGCGAGTCCGTCCCAGGCAATCGTGGTCGCCGCGAGACCGGCTTCTTCCCGGTCGGAGACGGCGAGATCGGCCTCGCCCGAAGTCACCATGTCTGCGATGCGGAAGTTGTGGCCCCATTTGATGTCCACAGCTGTGCCGAGATGGGCTTTTTCAAAGGCGCGCGCTAACTGCTCTAACATCGGACGTTCCGGTCCTCGGCCAACCACGACCAGATTTCCCCGCAGTTCTTCCGCCATGGCGGTCGCAGTCACGAGACCTACCGACAACAGAAACAGGCAGGTCCAACAGAGCTGCCGCATCGGCCTCAGTCCTCCGACTGCGCGTAAGACCTCGTCGAAGAGATGGCCTACACGCATGTCAATCGCAACGGGCAACGAAGGGCGTACGTAATTCATCAACATCGTAGTGCGTAGCCTCCTTCCTGGTTCACCGCCTGCGTTGAGAGGGAATTGACGATATGAGCAGAACCGATCGGCTTGAGCAAGTTCGTAATAGACGATAAGAATGAATTTCGCGAAGTTAACCCCTCATGGTCAGAATTTGTTATGAGTATTAGTTGTTCCGTCCGCCGTTTTTCCCACCGGTCAAAAGCACAAGAATATCGCCGGCCTGTAGCCGCCCGGCCTGGTCCAGCTCCAAGAGGGAGAACATGGCGGCGTCCCGGTAGAGACGGACCAAAACATCCGGCTTGAGATCCGCCGGAGTTTTCCCGATTTCATCAGCCCCAACCAGGCGTTCGACTAAGCCCACCTTCCCTCCTGCCGTGAGGAGGTCGTCGAGGTAATGCACCATATGCCCATGATCGACGGCCGCGGCCAAAATATAGCCCCCGAATGTGGCGGGAGAGACGATGGCGTCGGCGCCGCCCTGCTTGAACAGCTTCACGTTCTCTTCTTCATTGGCGCTCACGATGATGCGCACGGTCGGGTTCAAATGCTTGGCGGTCAAGAGCATCAGCGCGCTTGAGTCATCGCGGCCTGCCGCAATGATCACGGCCTTCGCCTTTTCGATGATGGCATCGCGCAAGACGGATTCCTGTGTGGCATCGGCCTGAAACACCGCGACACCCAGGGTACTGGCCAATCGGACCCGCTCCTCTTGCTGGTCGATCACCACGATCTGGTCGGCCTTCACGCCCCGGGCCAGCAATTCCTTTGTCGTCGACAGCCCTGTATGGCCGAAGCCGCACACGATGAGATGCCGGTTCAACCCTCCCTGGAGTTTCGCCATGAGGTACCCCTCCATATATTGTCGAAAAATAAGTTGGTACGCCGTACCCAGAAACAAAAACCAGATGCTAAACCGAATCGGCGTAACGACCAAGGCATCCAACAGCCTGGCGCGCGTCGACACGGGCACGATGTCTCCATAGCCCACCGTGGTCACCGTGATCATCGTGAAGTACACGACATCTGTAAAGGAGACCTCGCCGTCGAGCTGATCCCGCAGCCCGTCGCGGTCCCACCAGAGGAGGCCAAAGACCAGACAGAAGAGCAACGCGGCGACCCCCAGCCTCGTGGCCAGGATCAGGGCTGGGGGCCATGCATTCGGCGTGATAATGACACGAGGTCCATTCGCGTTTCTCCCGTTTCCTATGGCAGGCTGCATTCTAGCCATCCGACTCCGTTCAGGCTGGGTTCTCACGAGGCGATGTGCCTCAGTATGGCGAATAGGACACATAACGCGGTCGGTCTTCTATCGCCGTCGTCCTCGTAAACGAGGACAGAAGGGCCGACGGATTCAGCATAGCATCTCATTAGGGCACCTTCTGATCAGCTGTCAACGGCGCGGGATAGTCCGCATGCGTCGAGACAGAGGATCATGTGTCCAGCGATTGACCGGCTGCCCTTTCATTATTGAACTCGGTTCATTCATATCCGTGTGAGGCGTTCATTGAATCTTCTTTCGTGCCGCTGGCGGTACGCG
Source organism: Nitrospirota bacterium (assembly GCA_032123755.1). Lineage (GTDB taxonomy): Bacteria > Nitrospirota > Nitrospiria > Nitrospirales > Nitrospiraceae > Palsa-1315. The sequence continues at coordinate 5,369 of JAQBES010000150.1, read as the reverse complement.
ATGCGGCCGCCAACTCCAGGGTGCTCATTCCATTTGCCCCATAGACTTCTCGCGCACAGAAGTCCGACGCGTAGCTTCCGGCGCACCAAGCGTCCTGATCTTCGGCAACGATCAGGCGATCGGCGGTAGCGTGGCTCCGCTATCCCGATATCGGAGGTGGACTGTTCTCGCGGGAAAGGCGGAGCTCCCCTTCCAGTTCGCGAATCCGCTCTCCTTGCGATTCAACGGTGGACTGAAGGGATCGTAAAGTGTGACTCCGTTTCCATCGGCGGCCAAGGGAAGAAAGAAAGGTCAGCACAATACCCACCGCCACCGAGCCGAGAATGACCAGCACCAACGACGTCTGGTATTCCCACAAGAGCATCCGAACGGTCACCGAGTCTGTGTTCTGGAGCGCAAACGCCGCAGTCAGTAATGCCAAGACCAGCGCGAGAAAAAGGAGTCCCATCGCACACCTCCAACATATGAATATGCATTCGTAACGCAGCCACAGAAACCGTCCAGCGGTAAATCATTCCCGAGGAGAGATCTCAACGGCGAGAACCAGACCATGAGGTCACTCTCTCCCATTCACGAACCAGCCTGGGGCGATGATCCCTGCGATGTCCGCCCTTCCAGGCTGCCGCTGCGGATATGAAGGTCTCGCTGGGGGTATGGAATCTCGATGCCCTGCTCTTTGAACGTCTTGCTGATCATGAAGTTGAGTTCGCTCCGGAGCACACCGGGTGTGGTGGAGTACTGTTTGGTCCAGACACGGAGCACGAAATTGAGGGCGCTATCGCCGAACTCCTGCAGCAGCGCGTCCGGTTTCGGGTCCTTCAACACACCGGAATGCTGATCGGCAACTTGAAGGAGAAGCCGGCGGACAAGCTCAGGATCCGATCGATACGATACCCCGACCGGAAAATTGAATCGCACGTTCCGGTCGGTGTAACTCCAATTGGTCACTATGGAGGAGACGAACTCGGAATTCGGAACGATGATGGCGATGTTGTCGTTGGTGACAACCGTAGTGGCCCGCAGTGCGATATTGACGACATCGCCGGTGACCGGGCCGACTTCGATGCGATCGCCGACTTTGATGGGGCGTTCGATGAGAAGGAGGAACCCGCTGACGAAATTATTGGTGATGTTTTGCAGGCCGAAGCCGACCCCGACGCCGAGGGCTCCGGCCAGGATCGTCACGGTACTCAGGTCGATACCGGTCGTTTGGAGAATTACGATCAAGCCGACGGCAATGATGATGTAGCGGACGATCATGCCGATCGCCAGTCGGACTCCCAGCTCCACGCTGCTTCTGGCGAGGAGTCTTGTGACGATCCAAATCTTCAGCCAGCGGGTAATGGAGAAGAGGAGAAGAATGAGAATGACGAGTACAACGAGCGTCCAAAGCGTGATGGAAGACTCGCCGGCAGAGAAGACGGGGATATCGAGAAAGGATTTGATCCGAATGAATAGCTGTTGAAGACTCTCCATCTTTCAGTATCCGGTCACCAGACAGGCACGGGACGGAGTGGTGGAGCGATCAGCGCTCATCTCAATTCGGGACCCCCCTCGTTCTCTCCCAAGACTTGCTTGCAGGGTTCGAAGGGTATTCAGGATTTTGGCCTCTCCCTTTCACGGGTTGGACTTAAATGCGACCCGGCCCCAGAGGGATTCCGCATACGCCTTAGTGTGCTGAGAGTTGATCTGGATTCGTATGCCAACCACAGTCTCCGGTTCTTTCCCGTAGAGTTGCTTGTAGTCTTCGAAAACATTCCTGGATTCGGAGATCCATCTATCCATATCATTTCCCCCCGACCTCACGACAATGGCTTTCATATCTAGAAGTGGAAGGAGGTTCCCTGCCGCCGTGTCGTCCATGGTGCCGATGGGGAAAGTATTTCCCCAGATATAGGACACAGACTTTCGCATCTCCCAGAAACTTTTCGAGAAGGCGAGGATAAGCTGTGCCGCCTGATCATCTTGCGCGGATCGAGTGAAGTCGCCATGCTCCGGCAAGGCGGTGACTTTCCACTGCCAGATGAGCCAAGGAGTGAGCTTGAGATCAACGTTGATTTCTTTTTGAATGGAAAATGATGATTCGTCTGCGTGGAGCTTAAGGGCTTGGCCGACCTCCTCACGGACCGTCATCAATCCAACAACGCCGTGATGAGTCGTCAACTCCCAGCCGGGCGGGGTGGCCTGATCTGGTTGCTCCTCGACCTCCAGCACCGGGATCTCATCTGCAGCAGCAGGGAGACTCCCGGAATGGAGACATAGGCCTACCACGATCGCTCCAAAAAAGGAGATGAGGCGGTGGGGTTTCTGCAAGGTTCTATCCACGAAGTCGATTGTACACGAATGTTTCCCCTTAAGCACCGGTGTATTGCGACCGAGAGCTATTGCGATCCCCTGGTCTACAGACCCAGCGATACACATTCCATACATGTATGAGATTGGTCGAGCAGGGAGCGGATCAGCGAGGGTGCGGGGAGAAACCTACGGTGAGGCCTTGCGGCCCATTGTTGGTTCGGCAATCTTGACCGTAATCTCGGGAGTTTCAACAAGGTGGAAGGTAGCCGACGCCATGGCGACGCGGCCGTTTGTCTGATCCACTTCTTCCAGAATACGAGTGAACAGGCGATCCTTTGTGATCCGGCGCCTCTTATAATCCACGATATAGCGCAACGTGAACTCCATCCAATTGTCGTTCGCTACCAGAAAGACGCGCGGGTCTACCTCGGTCTGATCCACTCGGTAGACCTGAATCAGCTCTGCCCAACTCGCCTTCGCCTCATCGGAGAAATCGCCGGTAATCTCTAACAGAACCTTCTGAAAGAGCTCCCTTGCCAAGCGGTAGTCGCCGCCGTACTTGACCGGGACCGTGACCTCATCCCACAAGAAGGGAAAGTCGCCGGAGTAATTGAAGACCGGCTCCTTGAAGACGAAGCTATTGGCGATTTTTACGATGCGGCCGTTGTAGAGGTCGGCGTTTACCCACTGCCCGATCTCCATCATGGTTGTCCGCAACATGCCGATATCGATGACATCCCCCTTGATGCCTCCCAATTGAACACGGTCGCCGGTTTTGTAAAAATTTCCGAAAGAGATGGCGACCCAGCCGGCCAGACTGGCGATGATTTCCTGCAGGGCAAACGCGATCCCTGCGCCTGCGACACCAAAGACCACGGCCATCTTGCCGAGGCTGTCGCTGAAGATCATGGCAATGATGAGCAGCCCGACAAAATACCCTAAAACGCTCACCATCTTTTTCGCACGGTACAGATTGCCAGGTTCTTGGATATAGTGATTGAGGATTCCCCGGAACACCCGCACCAGCGCCACGACAATCAGGATAGCCACCGTGGTGGCTACGAGCTTGCCGACTGTTGGATCGAGCAGCCAGCCCTCGACGAATTGCTCCATGGAGGGGGTCATGGTCCGGGCTCTCCTTTGCCAGTTCCGGCATCCTTAGCACCGCCGAAGAGGTTGCCCAGCGGCCCAATCCGAAACGCTGGGGCTTGGTAGTTCTTCGGCAAATACTGTTCTGGAATCGTGGTCTGGTTCCCGTCGCGAATCTGGCCATAGTGCGGAGACATGATTTCCACGCCGCCTTCGTTGAACTTGTCCTGGATGTTCTGATGCAGTTCGGCATAGATGGTGGCCATCTTATTAGCCTGGTCTGTATAGGCGTTGATTTCGTAGGTGACGTAAAAATCGTCCAGGCTAGTTTGCAGCACGAACGGCTCTGGGGTCTTGAGAATGTGTGTGGTCATCTTCGCCGCCGAGATCAACAACTCATGGACCGTTTTCCAGGGCGCGTCGTAGCCGATGGTCACGCTGGTGTGGAGAATCAAGCCCTGTTCTTTGGCCACGGAGCTGAAATTGATGAGATGACTGCTGAGGACGATGGAGTTGGGAATCGAAATGTCGACGTTCTTGATGGTTCGAATGCGTGTGACCAACAGGGTGCGCTCCATGAGGTCGCCGACGGTGTCGGCGATTTTGACCCGGTCACCTTCGCGAAAGGGATGCATGTAGGTCAGGACCACTCCGGCAATGATGTTACTGACGGCTCCGGCAGACCCGAAGGTGAAGAGCACTCCCAGAAACACGGAAACTCCGCGAAATGCGTCCGACTGGGAACCTGGAATATAGGGGAAAATGGCAATCGCAGCGAAGACGATCACGAGAAAACGCACGATCTTGAACGTCGGCCTCGTCCACTCACGACGGAATTCTTTAAAGGAAATCGCGCCCCGCTCCATCCCGGTGAACACCAGCGCGATCAGCTTGATGATGTAGCGGGTTACAAAGATGATGACGATAATGGAGATGACATTCGGCACAAAGGTGACAAAGGCCAGGCCGATCGCATTGAGTGTCTTCAGCACGGCTCCGAGCAGTTGGGCGGAAATGCCCCTGGTCCAGTGGAAGACTCCCAAGACGGCCGTCACCCACACATAGCCAAGGGCCAGGGTCGCGACGAAACGAAGGCCCCTGGCCAAAGCGGTGATCCCTAAGGCGATCTGGTTGGCGGACAGCAGTTCGACCCGTTGAATCTTGATCGGCGGAATGTAGGTTTCCCGCCAGGCTAGGATTTTCTCGTAGAGTTTTGGAAAGAGTTTGTGAAAGGCGATTAAGAACGCGATGTAGATGACGGTGATCAGGAGAGCGTAGGCCCCATCTATCAGGATCGATTGTACGGTGGTCTGTTCTAACGATGTGGTCAAAGCGTGACGGATTGCGAGCGCATACGCTTGCGCCACCTCCTGCCTGGATCGGCCCATAGGCCGCGCATCTCCATCGGTTACGGCGATGATTACCACTTCACCGGCTACGACTTCGCTTGTCCGCTCTCCCTCCATGACGGTAATCGTGTCCGGCCTGAACAGAGGGTTCTCCGCTAAGAGTGCCAGACGCTCGTTAATGGCCGTGGCGCGTTCTTGCGGGCTGCTAAATGAGTCGACCTTGTCATAGACCTTGAATAGGGTCTCACCGGACAAGACCACCGCAACCCCTGCCGGCGTTTCCGGGGGCGCTGGACTGATCGCTGGAGTTTGGACTTGTGCGACGGCCAAAGAGGCCGTCAGCATGAACATCCACAGCGCCTGAACGAGGATCGCTTTCTTCATTCGTGTCATGCCAATTCTTCCAGTTACGTCTCACCTGGCGTGGATCACATGCTCCCCCGCCTGTTGCCTCGGCAATCAGCCCATGAGGATTTTACAGTAATTGTGATATGTTAGCGACGGGAAAATATGCGATTGTAGATAGCACATCATCTGTCCGCTTTTTGTAGCACGTGATCTGTCCGGTTTAGGGTGCGCCCTCAAGGAGGGCCACTATGACACGGGCGAGGATCCTACAGGAGGTGAGACAGATGC
>JAQBES010000149.1:0-4041 GCA_032123755.1 Nitrospirota bacterium | reverse complement strand
AACCAGATCTTGCGAACATCTGCCTTTTTCAACCCATGATAGTTGTACTGGGTTGCATAGAGCGTCATGACGCCGTCCAGATCTTCTGCAGCGATGGCTGTGTCAGCCTTGTGAAACACCTCCAGGACCTGCTTGACGGTGGTCTGGTCCACCTCCACGACCGCGCTTGGTGGAATGGACGTCGTCGCCTGTCCCGTCGTTCCGGTCACCAGGCTGAGTGCCACCACAACGACAAGCATCCATCGACTGGGACAGGACCACATCTGTCGTGCTATGGCCAAATCCGGCGTGAGGCCGGTCATCGGCTCACCGTCGGTGATAGGCAATGATCATGACGTGGGATTATACCGCACTGTCCATTGCGCGTCATGATAGGGTTGGCGGTCATATTCTTCTCCTCACGGTTGGGACCAGGGCTCAGCGGGTCCATATGACCCGTACGAATTGTTCATCCTGATCGTAATGGACGTCGAACTCTCCCTCGTAAGCGTGATGAAGAGTTTCACCGATGCGCCGAGGGAGGTGCGTATCTGTAGTGGAGATCACCAGGGCTGCGCCCTGGTGATCGTATCCCATGACGCGGGACAGGGGGTGTTCAGATTTCTCCTTAGCTTCTGTATTGTGGACCACCCCCATGATCTCATCTGTGTGATCAGCGGGAAAGGAACCGCTGATAGTTAGGATGCCTTTGGCGCACTTATTTCGAATCCTGAGACAGGCCGGGCAGACGATCTCGTCGGCTTCCGCCGGCTTAGGGTTCCAGGTCCAGCGGCTCATAGGGAACAGGGCTCCGCATTCGGTGCAGACCGTCGGCTCCTTGAGCTTGCCCCGCAGTTCATAGGTGTCGTGTTCGTACTCTTGAAGGGTTCGGTCTCTGCGAACTCCCAATCCTGACGGGACCTTGGAATGTGAGGACATGTTACGGCGAACCTTCCCTGGCTGACAAGATGTCTTATGAGGTTGGTGAAGAGGGAGTGCGTTCGAGCATCGCTTCCTCGGCCAGATTGAGATACTGGATCACGTCGCGATCCTCGACTTGCGTGAAGTCCACGAAGAATTTTCCCACGGCGTAGAACGGGTCCGGCGTCATGAGAATCACCAGTTCGTCCACATGGGCTCGAACTTCATGGATCGTCGACGGGGGTCCGACCGGAATCACTCCCACCAGGCGGCGGGGCTGCAAACTGCGAATGGCGAGTGCCGAGGCCAGGAACGTCGAGCCTGTGGCGATGCCGTCGTCAACCAAGAGTACGGTGCGGCCCGTGAGTAGAGGGAGCGACCGTCCCTGGCGGTACAGGTCTTTGCGCCTGGCGATCTCTTTCTCTTGGACATGAATCAACCGGTCCAGCTCGTGCCGAGATAAGCCAAAAGAGCTGACCGCCTCTTGATTCAGATAGCGCGATCCCGTCTCGGCCACCGCTCCAATCGCATACTCGGGATTGTCCGGCGCTCCGATCTTGCGGGTAATGAACACGTCCAGCGGAAGGTGGAGTGCCAGGCTGAGCTGATAGCCGACCGCCACTCCGCCGCGGGGAAGAGCCAGAATGAGACCATGAGGGTCGTCACGATACTGCAACAACTCAGCGACGAGCTGACGCCCCGCCTCTTCACGGTCCTTAAAAGTCACTGACACCCTTTCTTCTTGCCGTGGATCTCACTGCCGGTGCCACAAGATGAGTATACTCGTAACACCGGCGCTGATCAGAAACATGGCGAGTAGGACCAGCTACGCGATCAGCCACCACAGATGACGATGAGGTCCCGTGGCATCGTGATACCCGTGCACGGCCCATGGAATCTCAAGATAGGGAGGGTGTCGCAACATCACACCCCTCCTTCCCGTCGTCCTTAACCCGCATTATTCATGAACGCTCCTGCTGCAATCGCGGATTCGACGCTATGACAAGCCTGGACGTGGTTGGCACAGCGTCCAGTCAGGCGGGCTCGCCACTCGGTCGGTCAACATACTGTTTCAAGTATGTCTCCCTCCCTCGTGGATCCGCGCGCCCGTCTCGCTTGGCGACTACGCGATTTTGCGACGAACCGTCATGAATAATGCGGGCTATGAAACCTTCACCTCGATCGATTTCGGCTTCGCCTTCTCCGACTTGGGCAGGTGCACGTTTAAGACGCCCTCTTTGTATTCTGCGCTGACCTTGCTGCCGTCGGCATCTTCCGGCAAGGTGAAGCTCCGCATAAAGCTCCCATAGGTCCGCTCGACACGGTGGTACTTCTTCCCTTTTTCCTCTTTCTCGTATTTCCGCTCGCCGGAGATGCTCATCACATCGTCCTGGACCGTCAGTTTGACGTCTTCTTTTTTTACTTCCGGGAGATCCGCCTTGATGAGATATTCCTTGTCGTCCTCTGTAATGTCCACGAGCGGCGACCATTCGGCGACGGTCATGGCTTCCTTCCCAGCCTCGGTCTGAACAGCGGGGCGACCCATATAATATGTTGAAAGGCGTTTCTCCATATCTTCCAATTCTTTGAATGGGTTCCAGCGCGTCATCATTGGTTCCCATCGGGTTAAATTAGACATGAGACACCTCCTTGCGATTAGGATGGGAGTGGATGTTGATCTGGCAGACTTCTTTGCTGGCGCAGTAGCGTCAGGGTATAACTGCCCCCCTTCGCGTGCGACAGCTTGACCTGGCCCGTCCGGCTCAAACGGTCAACCACGAGAAAGACTTGGTTCCATGTGAGGTTGGGGCAGCGTCGCGTTACGTCTTCGAGGTCGCACGGGCCGAGCTGGAGCACCATCTCGAGCACTTGATCTTCCGCCGTAGCTTGCTGAGCCATATCCCACCTCTTCTCCAGAACGGAATGAGTTGCTGGGAGGATAGTCTTGCATTGTCGGTGCCACAGGATGGTGTCGCCGGATAGGAGAGGAAGAAGTTTGGTAGCACGGGGAGTTACAGGCTTAACGCATGAAGAGAGGGCTGGACCATCCGGCAGGTTGAGGAGTTTCGGGGCAGTGACAAGTCAGGGGACTGTTGCCAAATACCTCAGCGGAGATCGAGATACCGTTGCTCGCGCGAGCAGCCTGAGGGGAGCAACATTGATGCGAGAAGAGACTACGTTTTCCTGGCTTCCCGCTGGAGGTGGGGATCGGGAATGACGCGCCCACATTCAACACAGCGCACCTTGCTGGCCTCGTGTTCCTCCTCCGAGACGCAGTCGGAGATCAGGCGACTATGCATACAGGCGCATGGCTGGCTCATTGGGGGCGGCTGTGGAACTTGTCCTGGTACTTCGAGGTTCACGATGTATCTCCAGGACGGCAAGTAGAAATCGCTAGCGGGTCTGCTGTATCGTAATTCTCAGGAATCTGTAATGCAAGGGAAAAATATGGGAAGGTGGGCGGTCCGCTTGCTGATACAGCGTGTGGGGTCTAATGGGAGTGATTGCATGAGGTTGTGACGTGCGAGACAATGGTAGTGGTCACTGGTGAAGGGCGATCACGGGATTGCGGAAACCGATTGAGGCGGGATCTTTCCTTGGAAGTGAGCCTTCAGCCACACCACGCGGCAGTGAAGGGAGATGCGCTGCATTATGTATTGCGAAGGAACCGGGGTTTGTCTCTGACGGACACCATCTTCACCAGGTCCCGCACAGACAAGAGGCCCACGACCTTGTTGTCTTCCGTCACTGCGAGGTGGCGAATCCGTTCCTCGGCCATGCGCCGGCTGGCGTCGCGAACGGTACGGTTGATGTCAATCTGAATCAGGGGATAATTCATCACGGCCCCGACGCGGGTGCTGTTCGCAGGGAGACGGGCCGCGATCACTTTCCTTACCACGTCGGTCTCGGTCACGATCCCGACCATTTCGCCGGCTTCAAGCACGAGGAGCGAACCGATCCGCTTCTCCGCCATCGTCTTCACCGCATCCAGCACCGTCCGTTCACTCGCAATGGTCTCCATCGATGTTCGCATGAGCACGCTGAGGGGCCGGTAGACGTTGTCGAGGTCACGAATGGGGCCCCCTTCTGAATCGACAAAATAGCGCGCGAGATCTCGGATCGAGATGATCCCGACGATTT
>JAQBES010000148.1:0-4683 GCA_032123755.1 Nitrospirota bacterium | reverse complement strand
TCCATGAGCCCATAGTAGAGCCCCTTGCCTTGATGGAGATTGTGATACTCCAGATCAAGACTCTTCAGAGCCTGGTCTGCCCACGTCATCTGTTCCGCCTCGCGAAAGGTTTCGAGCAGCCATAACTTCGAGGCCCAATCGACCCGACCCACCAGCGTCGTGTAATCCCCTCGGAGATCTTGCAAGACCGCTTCCCATTGATCGAGCACCCAATCGGTTTCGTCGTCTTGTCCACGATAGTGCGCTTGCGCCGCTGCGAGAAACGCTTCCTGAATGTCGATCGCGGAAATCGTCTTCCCCGATTGCAGTCGAACCATCCATAGTCGGTCCTGATCCTGTGACAGTTCCTGCATAGTTTCGACCGGTTCATGGATCTCAAGATCGAGCGGCGCATGGCCCTCTTCGATCAGTTGAAGGACCAGCCCTGTCGTGCCCAACTTCAAGGCCGTCGCCACCTCGGCCATGTTTGAATCGCCCAATAGCAAATGAATGCGACGGTATTGATTCGGGTCGGCCAGCGGTTCATCCCTGGTATTCACGATGGCGCGATTCTGCTGCACCCATTCGAAAAAGTCATTCACGATGTAATCTGCGCGCTGAGAGAGCTGAAACGGGAGGACCGGCTGCTGCGCATGGCGATGGCTCGCTCCTCGCGGCACGATGAGTCGGTCCATCTGAATCCAGGCGTCCTGGGGACCCGCCGTGCCCACACGTCCGGCACCGGTAAAGATCTGTCTGGTGACCAGGAAGGTTACAAAGGGCCCGAGGCCGCGCCGCGTAAAGGGGAAGCGTCGGGATACGAGATAGTTCTCGTGCGATCCAAAAGTCGCATCGGTTTCATGATCCACATTGTTCTTGATCAACGAAACCGTGTCGGCCAGACCGAGGTCTTGAATCGCATCCTGTAACAACTGATCGCCGGCGCGGTCGGCGGCCACCACATCACTGAGCGATTCACACTCCGGCGAAGCCCACTCCAGATGTCCCATGTCGAGGTACATGCGCCCGGCGTTGGTGAGAAATCCTCCATTGCCAGGCGGTTCATCGTGTCCTCGGTGGTGCAGATCAAGAACGCCGCGCCGCTGGACATGAAAGAGATGGTCTCGAATCTTGTGGGCAAACCAGGTGGGGGAATGATCAGGATGGTCTTGATTCACCAAGAGTCCGTATTCGGTTTCAAGCCCAAAAATACGGTTCAGCATCTCAGCCCACTACGACGGATTGAAGCGCCTTCGGCAGGAGGCGTGAGAGATCTGCCTGCTTGAGCGCCCGGTACTTGGAGGTGCCGGGCGCCTGACGGTCGAGGACCGCGCATTCGATCGTCCGTTCACCGGCAATGCCTCGTAGATGTGCGATCAAAGTGTCACTGTTTGGGATTGCGACGGCCGATGGGCCCGCTCCACTTGTCGGTGGATTGGCTTCAGCCTGTTGGTCTGCCTCATCCTGTTGATGCGCTAACGAACCAATCGCCCAGGTTCGCAACGCCAGATCCAACGCCTGTTCCAATGACAGCGTGGCAGGCGTCTGCTCCTTGAGATAGGACATCATCTTCGTCTGAACAGCCGGATTGGCAGCCAGAACCGCACGACCAGTTGTTTCCTCAAATGTGCCATCGTAGTTGATCGTGAGGAGCGCGTCCTTCTCCGGCTTCTGCCCCAACTCGGCCACGAGAATGCGCACGATAAACGGGGCCTTATATACTTCCTCGAAGGCCTGCTTAATCACCGGGGCAATACCGTACTTCACCAGTCTCGATCCCGTCACATCGGACGGCGAGCGGTTGAAGCCTTCGACATGCGCCATTTCGAGCAGACTAAAGCGAATCTTTTCTAAATCCGTGGGATGCCCCATCCCGCCCAATGCAAGCCGGTCGTAGATCTCGTAGAGCTTCGGAGTCCCCTTGCTCACCGTCGTCAGGAGAATGCCCCCCTCATAGGTCATCGCGACAACCGGGCTCCCCTGCTTAAACTGCTCATCGAGATACTGACGTCGATTGCCGACGGCTTCCACCCAGCGATAGGGCTCTTCATACATAGCGCACCACCTGTGATTCATAGAGAGGTTTCAATGTCGCATCGGGCACCGTCTGCACGCCAGCCCCGGTAACCAACTTGATCACGGGGTAGAGACTCGCCTCCCGGTTGATACCACCGGTCGCCGAATCGAACTCTGCCGCGCTCGTGAGCAATCGTAAGGCCTGCACCATAGCCTGTTCTTCGGATAGTGCACTGAGGGGCTGCTCGCCCCACGTATTCAGATAGTGCAAAATCCCTCTGATCGTGGGGGATCCGGACCCAGATACGGCATACTCAACGCCTTCAAACTCCGCCCCGAGGATATCGTAGAAGTAGATCTTGGCCGAGCCCTGCTCCATATCGTATCCGGCAAACACCGGGACCACCGCGCCCGTCCCGGCCAACGCCGCAGGCACATTGTCCTTCAAGAGCTTGGAGACCGCGCGAAGCTTCCCGTCGAAACTCAACTCTTGCAGCTGGGTTCTCCGATAGTATTTGAAGGAATGTTCCAGGACACGCACCATTTCATAGGCAGTCGCCGGGACACCGGCAATCGCCATCACACTGTGCCGATCGATCTCCAACACCTTGTCCGTGCGATCGTACATCACCGTATTGCCAGCGGTCGCGCGACGATCTCCTGCCACCAGCACGCCATCGCGATACTTGAAGGCCAGAATCGTGGTGGCATTCGTCAGCGCATGACCATTTCCAATCGCCGTCGGTGCGCCGAGTGTGTAGCCCTGTTGCTTCAACAGCTGAAGAAAATCCCCTTGCATCCCCATCGTACAAACCCCTCGTGAAACGTGAAGCGTCAGGCGATCGGACCTCAGGACCTACCCCCCCACGCCTAACCCCCTATCCCTAACGTCTTTACTCCCCTGTTCTCTGCCGATACCGCTCAGCCTGTTTTGGATCGACCTTGCGCATGCGCTTGAGCAAATTATCTTTATCGGGCGACCCGGTCTCTGGCCGTTTCGGTCCGCCACCCTCATCGGACGGGCTCGGAGCCTTCGGCATCGGATTGCCAGGCCCTTCACGGCGTTCCGGCATTGAGATATAATTCATGATTGGGATTCCTTTCCTCTGTTCCATGCGTTCAGCGCATCCATCGGGGATGCCGCACTCTCGAATATCTGCGCGCAAGCTTGCACCGCCTGTGGCTCAAAGAGGTCGCCCATCTCTAACATTCGCGGAAACAGCCCCCCGCTGAACTGAATACGTTCCCATTGCATCGACTTGATCTGATCCGGAAACCGTCTGATGCAGAGGCCTCGAATACCCGCTCTGGTATCGACCGGGCCAACCACCAATGCCGATTCGACATCATGCTCCGACGTCATCCGCCAGGTTTTCCCCTCGGCCTCAAGCCCCAGGAAGAGCCCCCGATCAGGATTCACATTATGGTACTCCAAATCCAGGCTCGTCAGCCAGGGATCATCCCATCCAATCCGCTCTTCCTGCATAAAGGTTTCCAACAGCCAGAGCTTAGTGACCCAATCAATCCGGCCGACTAGTTGTCGACGATCGCCAGTGAGCAACCGTAGTGTGGAGGCCCATTCGTGAAGGATCCAATCGGTCTCCTGGTCAACACCGGCCAAGTGCTTCTCGGCCGCGAGGTAGTACTGCTCTTGAATGTCGAGCCCCGTGATGGTGCGGCCGTTCTTCTGACGAACCGTCGCCTTCAAATTCTGATCGCGAGACAGCTGCTTCACCGCGGTGACGGGATGTTCCAACTCAAGAGTTGGGGCTGCATCGTGCGCGATCAACTCCAGCGCCAACTGCGTCGTCCCGACTTTCAACGCGGTGCTGTACTCGCACATATTGGCATCACCGATGATGAGATGGAGCCGTCGATATTTATCACGAACTGCATGCGGTTCATCCCTGGTATTCAGAATCGGCCTGTTGTGCATCGTGTCGACGCTCAGATCCGTCTCCATAAAGTCGGCTCGTTGAGACAGCTGATACTGGCCTGGCACGAACCCGCTTTCTTGACCTTCCACCCCGACTTTGCCGGCTCCAGCAATGACCTGCCGGCTGACAAGAAACGGTAGCAGCCCCGCAGTTAGCGCAGGGAATGGAATCGAGCGTGACAGGAGATAGTTGTCGTGACAGCCGTAACTATGTCCGTGAAAGTCCGTATTGTTCTTGTAGAGCTGCACATGAGGCCCGCCGAGTACCTGGTTTCGACGCTCCGCCGCCCGCTGGGCAATACGCTCTCCGGCACGGTCATGGGCAAGGATATCTAATAGCGTTCGGCATTCAGGCGTGGAATATTCAGGATGTGTATGATCGTTATAGAAGCGTGCGCCGTTCGGGAGGACCAGATCGCTCTTCATCTCGTGAAACGAAAACGGCCGATGTGCATCGACCTTGGCGAACTCGTCCTCTTCTTTATCCTGCTGCAGGCCGGAGACCCGAAACCCCCGCGCATCCTCGTGCGGATCTTCACCGCCGTAGTCCCAACGCCGCTCGAAAGAGGCCGTCAGATGGGCCCGCACCAGTTCCATCGACTCCACGACCGGATCGACCGCGTCCTGGTCCTCCCTGGTAATCCCATACTCTGTTTCGATGCCGTAGAGTCGCATAGTTCGTTAGACGTGAAACGAGGGGAGTCGTCCACATCTGAGACCATAAATCTACACGTTTCACGTCTTCAAATAAT
>JAQBES010000147.1:0-4464 GCA_032123755.1 Nitrospirota bacterium | reverse complement strand
TTTCTCAGTCGAAACGGCAAAGAGCTGATCGCCGACGAAGCCGAAGCCACGCAAATCATGCTGGCGCTCGCCAGCACCAAGGTTTCAGAGGAAGACTTTGCCATCTGGATCAAGAAAAACTGTCAGTAAACTCTGCCGCTTTTGATCAGCAGGCCGTAGGTTCAACCCCACACGACCCACCGAAATCAACCACCTACACACCCTCCCCCTTCCAGACGGTCTCCGTGTAGGCACGGTATAGTCCGTACAACAGAGAAAAATTGTTCCTGCCCTGTCCTCCCCTCCCCTCCCCTCCCTGACCTCAACTCACGATCAAAGCCTAATCATTTCACATTTCATATGCGCCTCGGAGGCACAAATAAAATTCCGAGGGAAGACCCTTGGAGGGTCTTCGGCTTACAAGGGCTTCCACCTGCCCAGCGCGGCAAAGAAGAGATCCCTGTCGGCCTCGGTGCAGCCCGTACCGCCGACCCAGATTGGCAGCCTTCGGTCGAGATCGCTGACGACGATGCGGTAGTCGTGCCCCTTCCGGATGGCCATCTCGTCCACGCCGCTCGCCCGTAGCGCGAGCGACCAGTTGCTGCATGTAGATCGAGTCGAGGTTCTTGACCATGCTGTCATGGAGGCTTTCCGCCTTGGCCACTTCCGTGTTGGTCATTTCTCGCCAGAGCGCGCCGACGTACAGGGCGAAGCGCTGAGTGAAGTGTGGGTTCTTCGCCAGCCAGTCGAGGCGCTCTCCGTACACGCCACGGCACCGCAGGCAGTGGACCAGAAACTGCTCGAACTGGAGGTAGAGGCGGAACCCGCTGGCCGAAAGGTCGCGGGTACGGTCGGTGCGTGTGGCGACCGCGGCACCGGTGACCACACTGCGAGCCACGGGCAGTTTTTTCGGCGCCGTCACACCAAGGCCCTGGCGTAGCAGTTACCGAAGACGCCGCTGAGCCGGGAAGCCGCGACGAAGCCGGCAGCGAGAACAGGGCGCGGATTGACGTGGGGTTGTGCATGCGGTGACGCTGCGCCAGAATCTGCACCAGATTCAGGCGTGAGGGAACGCTTGGAACGCCGCTTCAGACAAGCCTGTCCTACAGGATCGGATCAGAGAATGATCCACGTGTATGTGTAAAGATCCGAAAAAGTAGAGGCCACCATTCTCGCCGACCCCAGTACGTCGCCCTTCCTGCGACAAGCCCTCCTCGATCTCAAGATGCTCCCACTCGATCACGCGGCCCGAGAATCATTCCTTTTGGCTCGACTCGCTCGAAGCAAGCTCACCCAACGACCACGCGCCTAACTCCGCGTCAACCACCGGACAGGAGAGGCCCGCTCCGCGGGCATGGATACGATCGGGTATCTGCTGCAGCTACAGCAACAAATCATGTGAAAAGGAGATCATGGCCATGTCCAAACGCGGTCACACCAATGTCAATACGCTCGAAGGGAACATCACCCATCCTCCGGACTACCGGCCCGAGTACGGAAACCTCTTGAGTTTCTCGCTGGCCGTGCACTCCGACAACCCTTCGGAAAAGTACGACGATCCAATGTACATCGATGTGAAGGTGAATGGCGTGTCGGAGAACACGTATAACGCCCTGGTTGTGGGACATGAGGTCCGCGTCACCGGGCAATGGCAATCCAAGACGTTCAAAAAAGGGGATACGCAACACCGGTACTACCATCTTCACGTAGCCCATCCTTGCAACTTCACGTTGCTCAGCAAGCCCCGGAAACAACAAGAGGCGGTCGGACAACCCGCGCCGGCTCTGAATGGACAAGGGAGCACGCGATGACTTACGAACCCACTACCGCCCAATCGGCCAATGAAGACCCTGTACCACCGGGATCCATAGAACTCTCGATCGACGCAGACGAGGACCTTCCCAGGCTCCAAGACAAGGTCTACATCTACCGAGAGGAAGATACAGAGCGGGTGTTCACCGAAACGATCCAACTCTACGATCTACACCTGGAAGCCTGGCGGTTACGAGACCGGGACCGTGTCTTCTCCCGTGAAACCCGGTTTGCGGATGAAGATCCCCAGCCGGTATTCCCAAAGATGATCTCAGTCCGGCAATCCACCAGCCGGCCACAATTCAACATCATGCCAAACGGCCAACGTGTACTTCGTTTGGACGCCCATCGGGTGCAAACACTCTGTGGGATTCAGTGCATTCTAAGTCTCAACGAAGCCCTTCACACCTTTGCCAATCGAAGCGGGCGTAGACGCTGCGCGTCGTGCGAAGGGTGCCATTGCACCCCGCAGTCCCTGAGCAAGAGGGAGCATTTGACCGGAACGGCTCACCAGGAGCGCCTGAAGTGTCGGAAATGCCAGAGTGACGCCAAAGCCTGTTACGTGCGAGAAGATGCCGACACCCTCCGGTGTCTCGTCTGCTCGCTCCGGATCTATCGCTCGGTCGAGGAAGAACGGTGCCGGGTGATGCCCGAACTGAGCACGGAAGAGGTCTCAAACAACGAAGAACACATTTCTTTGGCACTTCTCCGAAACAACGACCTCGAATACGACGGAATCGAAGAAGTGGCGAACACCGACCACGAACTCGACATCGATGATCTGGTGTCGTCTCACGATCCTGATGATCCTGGGCTGGATTTCGAATTCTGTCACGATGTCCCAGCCGAGGAAGTCTGTGGAGAAGATCAGAGTGAGATCTCAGATCCTGCTGATCTGAGAGATCGGATTAATGAACCGGCCTACCAATTCTTCACCAGTGGCCGGACCCCGATGCGCCAGGCCATGCTGAATCAGGCACTCCAGGAACTCGATAACCCGGCGAATCGGATGGCGCTCTGGGCCGCGGCCAGCCGGCTGCTTCTCAAATCCCCAGAATACATTACCTCGGACGAGGCCGACGCGATCGCACACTGGCTGTTCACCTTAGAACAAGAGGACATTGTGCTCATGGCAGGAGATCCGGAATCCCCTAACCCATTCCTGGCCGCCCCTCCCGCTGACTGGTTCTTGAAGACCGATCGCCTCTTAACCCCGTTGATTCAAATCCTCGGAGAGAAGTTGCGCCGGTTTCGATCCAAAGAAGCGGGATGCCGAATCGTGGCAAAAGACCATCATCTGAGTGAAGAGGCGTTACGGCATGTAGCCCAGCTCTTGGGCTACCTACCGGCCAGTCCAACTCATACAAGCTCAACTGCGATTCCAAGCCAGGCTGCCTAGATCGTCCGGGCGGCTTTAACACCAAAGCACGTTCACAATATGACTCTACCCGGCGTGCGGATAGGCCGCGACGGAGTCTGCCTCACAAGAGGAGTTCCGGGATATTACGATGTGGCCTCGTGCCACTCAATCACTGTTTCAGGAGGTTTAATAATGCGTAGTCGTGCAAAAGTCGAAATCAAAGGCCGCATCGCCAGCGATCTGGCCGAAGCCACGGTCAACGACAAGAAGGTCGTGAACTTTCGAGTCGCCGTCGATCGGCGCTCGAAGAAAGGCTCCACGGAGAAGCACGAGACAGACTTCTTCTCTGTCAGCGTGTGGGGCAAGAACGGTGAGAACTGCACGCAGCATCTCGTCAAGGGCCAGTGGGTCGAGATCGCAGGCCGGTTACAGAACCGAACCGTGAATGCCGGAACCGAGGATCGGGTGACGTACACCCAGATCATCGCCGACAATGACGGTGTGGATTTCGGTCCGAAGCCAATGAAGAAGGCTGCGTAATTCACGCTGACTTCTGATCCCTGGGGCATTCCGATTCGTCGGGGTGCCTCAGGCTCCTGCCTTTCCGAGGTTTAGGGCAAAAAAAAGGAGGATTCGCTCAAGGATACGCGCACGCGTTTCAACAATTAGAAACACCATCCTTGCAGTCAAGAATCCTCCTTTTATGTCGTATCGAGTCATGATACGTGTCGTCAATGCCGCCGACCAAAGCGTCCCTCCACACTTCGATTCCTTCCACAACACACGCCAGATAACCGCACAGAAGCCGAGGGAACATGATTCTTTCAGAGTAGTGTTATCCACGCTCTAAGAGAGATGTCCCCTCGACTCCACATGCAGCTACAGTCCTACGGCAGCCAGAATCGCACGCTCGGACACTCCAAAACTGGGTGCCAGAATACGCGCGCCGGCCCGAGGATACTGAAAGCGAGCCAATCGATTTCGACACGCACGCTTCCACTGGGTAATCTTGCCGGAGACAGGAGGCAGGATATACTCCGGCATCTCCATGGTTAGTTCCCTGGCAAGATCCATCGGCGGCAACAGATGACGGAGATCCTCATCTGAAGACCCCATCAACCATGTCGCGACCTCTTGTTGTTGTGCGAACGTCATACCCTCCGATGCTTCTGCAAGTACCGACGCGACCGTCCAGACCAAATCCAACCGTTCAAGACCCATTGGATTCGCCAGAGACCGTTCCAGTAATGCACATCGGAGCGCTTTGCACGATTTGTTCTTCCAGAGTCGATTCAGCAACGAGACAAGATATT
>JAQBES010000146.1:0-2706 GCA_032123755.1 Nitrospirota bacterium | reverse complement strand
TCTCGGCATCATCTGGCTGATCGCCGACACCCTGAACGCGTTGATGGCGGTTCCCAACCTGATCGCCTTGCTGCTGCTCAGCCCGGTGATCTTCAAGCTGACGCGGGAGTATTGGGACGGTGCGGCGAAAAAAAGCGCATGACGGACGAGACGGGTTTGTTGTTGAGTGTCCGCCCTACTGGGTCACTGTACACCTTGCCCAGTGAATCCTTCGGCCCCGCGTGGAGCATCGACCCTACTTTAGGATATTGATTTCCGGCTTACCGACTACACCGGCCGCTTTCATCGCTTTACGTAGAATCGAGCTAGAAGCAAAACCCTTCGCTTTTTTTAGGTTGCCTGCTCGGAACAGAATGAACACCTCTCTCGGATTCCTAACGCTTCGAAGCAGAGCCTTTTGTCTCAGACTTGCTTTCCTCCGCGCTGGCGCATGTGCGTCATAACCACGCTTCCAATTGGCAAAATTAGCCACCTTGTGACGAATCAGAAGATAAGCCATTAGTTTTCCTTTCGTTGAGGTTGACCTGCACGCCGATAGTAGCGCCGATGTGAATAATAGGGGACAGACTGACCTGGCCCCATTTGTTGCAATTATCCGACCGCCTCAGGCAGTGAGCGCTTCTCGGCCAGTGAGGCGCCGGAAGACGTAAACGCAGAACAGAAGAAGGAGGGTTTGTATGACCGCGAGTGTGCACGTCAGGGCCTCGTTCTCGAACTCCTGGAGATAGTAGATGCCCACTGACAGGGTCTCGGTGCCCGCCGTATAAAGGATGATCGAGATCGGGAGTTCTCGCAGGAAGATGATAAACAGCAGCACCCAGCCGGCGAAGATGCCCGGCTTGAGCAGAGGAATCGTGATCCGCCGCAGGGTGGTCAGCCAACTCGCGCCGGCCATGCGGGAGCTTTGGTCCAGTTCCTCGGAGACCGCCATCAGGATCGAGGAGACATTGCGCTGCCCATAGGGGAAGAAGCGCGTGACGTAGCCGAGCAGCAGGATCCACAACGTCGCGTAGATCGGGGTCTTGATGTAGGTGATCAGGACCCCCATGGCGAGCACGATGCCGGGAAAGCCGATCGGAATGACGCAAAGGTAATCCAGCAGGCGGCTGCCGAGCCCCTTCGTGCGGTGGATCATGAAACTCATCGCGATGGCAAGAATCATGGCGATCGTCGCGCCGGAGAACGCGAGGATGAGACTGTTGGCGATTCCGTTCGTCGCCGCCTCGATGCTTTCCGGCGACCAGAAGAAGAGGAGCCTCCTGTAGTTCGAGAACGACATCTTGGTCGGGTCGATGTACCCCTGCCAGTACTTGTGCAGGCTGACCACGAAGAGGGCGACAATTGGCAGCACGACGCCAATGAAGAGATAACCCAGGTTGTAGGCCAGCGCGAGCCACTTCCAGCGCCCCAGGTCGATGATGTTCGGCCTGAAACCCTTGCCCGTGACCGTTGTGTATTCGCGGCGGCGGATAATGCGCCGCTGGATCCAGACCAGACATGCCGTAATGGCGCCGAGCACCATGCTCATCGCCGCGCCCATCTGGTAGTTCGCATCGTCCCCGACGGCAAACGTGAAGATCTCAGTGGTGAACGTCGGATATCCGTAGGGGGCGCCGAGCTTGAACGGGACGCCGAATTCCCCGGCGCTGGTGACGAAGCAGATGATCATGCCCGACAGGATGGCCGGCGCGACGAGGGGCAGAGTAACCGTCAGCGTGGTCCGCAGCAGTCCGGCTCCCGTCGTGCGGGCGCTGTCCTCGAGCGAGGGATCCATGCGCCGCAGCGAGCCCACGACAAAGAGGTAGACGAGCGGGGCATGGAAAATGGCCGTCACCCAGATGACGCCCCAGATGTTGTCCACATTGAAGATGGGTCCCGTCGTGCCGAAACCCCACTGCGCCAGATGGTTCAAAAGGCCAATTTTCGGGGAGGCCAGGTTATGCCAGGCGATGGCGCCGACGAAGGGGCTCAGGAAATAGGGGATCAGATTGAAGGGCTCGAGCTTCTCGCGCCAGGGGCAGTTCGTGCGGGCGTTGAGCCAGGCAAGAGAGACGCCCACGATCGTCGAGAGCGCGGTGGCCCCCAGGGATACCGCCAAGGTGTTGAAGAAGGCCTG
Source organism: Nitrospirota bacterium (assembly GCA_032123755.1). Lineage (GTDB taxonomy): Bacteria > Nitrospirota > Nitrospiria > Nitrospirales > Nitrospiraceae > Palsa-1315. The sequence continues at coordinate 590 of JAQBES010000146.1, read as the reverse complement.
CCGAATGACCGGGATCCGCAGCATCTCGCGGTAATTGTCCAGTCCCCACGTGGCGCTGAAGCCCAGCACGTCGAGGACGCGGAAGCTGCTTACGACGAGCGCGAGGAGGGGAAGGAAAACCGCGGCGGCGACGATGACGCTGACGACCGACGTGATGAGGTTTTCCTGGGTGACCAGGCTCCTCCATCGGGTCACCTGCGGGACCGCGATTCCTACTGGGATGGCTTTGGTCGACACGGGAAGGTAATGACCCGAATGCGCAGGCGCGTTGAGCGGGAACCCTAGGTCCGGGTCCTCCGCCCTGCGATTCGTCGCGCCTGCCCTGTCACGCGCCTACTGGAAAACCTCCCGCCATTGCTGGCGCATCCCTTTGAACTGCTTGTTGGTCGCCAGCTCGTCCTTGATCCCGATGACCTTGATGTCCTTCAGGTCCAGGGCGTACTTTTTTACCGACGCTGGAGGCGTATAGCCCTCGCGATAACTGATGGTGGCGACCTCGCGCTCGACCCGGCCGAGTTCGCGCTCCGTGCGGGCGATCGCCTCGTCGATACCAAGGAGGCGCCGCGCCCGAGCCGCGTCATCGTCCTTGG
>JAQBES010000145.1:0-3297 GCA_032123755.1 Nitrospirota bacterium | reverse complement strand
CCGCCAGCTTCGTTCTCGCATCGTTCAGACCCTCAACGTACCCCAGAGGGTACGCCTCCGGGCCTTCGCTCGCGGCGGCCTTGCTGGACAGCCTTTTTGAGCATCCTGCATGGAGGCTCTCCCGTTGTGCCACACGTGACGCCTATGCGTACCTGCCTGCGTCCCTGCAAGCAGGTCTGCACGCAGACATGCGGACCATCGAAGTTCTTGCGTGCCGAAATAGTTTTGCGCAGGCTGTTAGCGTGCTCTTCCGGCATCGTATTGTTGATATGACCGTCGCAAAGCCATGAGTTCACTAAGGGAAGAGCTGTGGGTCGGCGATGCCTTGCTGATCGCCGATATCCAGAATGATTTTCTCCCTGGCGGAGCCCTAGGGGTGAAGGGAAGCGACGAGATCATCCCCGTCCTACGCGGATACATCGATCGTTTCCAATCGCGAGGCCTGCCGATATTCTTGTCGCAAGACTGGCATCCCGCCAATCATTGTTCCTTTCGCGAGCAGGGCGGACCCTGGCCAATCCATTGCGTGGCTGGATCAACTGGCGCTCTGCCGCCCCCTTCGTTCCCCATCCCGGAGACGGCCACCATCATTCATAAGGCGACCCTACCGGGCAGGGAAGCCTATTCGGCGTTCCAAGATACGCCCCTGCACGAACAGTTGCAGGCTGCTGGCATCGGGCGACTCTTCATTGGCGGGCTCGCAACGGACTATTGCGTCCTGAACACGGTCAAAGACGCCCGGGTGCTTGGCTACCACGTCTGCTTGCTGACCGATGCAATCAGGGCCGTCAATGTGGCCTGGGAAGATGGACGCAAGGCGGAAGAGGCCATGATTCGATTGGGAGCGATCCCGACCCGTCTGGAAAGTCTCGCTGCATGAATCCCTGCTCAAGTGTTCTCCTGACCGACCTCTATCAACTCACCATGGTGCAGGCCTACGTCGAGCAAGAAATGATGGACACCGCTGTCTTTGAGTTTTTCGTCAGGAGGTTACCGGCCCAACGTGGTTTCTTGATGGCCGCAGGCCTGGAGCAAGTCCTGGACTTCTTGGAACAGCTGCACGTCAGCCAAGCTGAGTTGGAATGGCTCAAACAGACCGGACGGTTCAATCCTCCGTGCCTGGACTATCTGGAAACCCTGCGGTTCTCCGGCGACGTGCACGCCATGCAGGAAGGAACGGTGTTTTTTCCTCATGAGCCAATCCTTCGCGTGACCGCTCCTCTCCCACAAGCGCAGCTCGTCGAAACCAGGATCATGAATCTGCTCAACTTTCAGACGCTCATCGCCTCGAAAGCGGCGCGATCGGTCTTGGTTGCCGGAGGGAAACCGCTCATCGATTTTGGATTGCGCCGGGCGCATGGCGCAGAGGCTGGCCTGCTTGCCGCGCGCGCCAGCTACCTAGCCGGCTTTGCCGGAACCGCAACGGTCCTCGCAGGCATGGAATATGGCATTCCGATCTACGGCACCATGGCCCATTCCTTTGTGCAGGCCCACGATGACGAGAGGACCTCGTTCGAACATTTCGCTCTGGCACAGCCGAAGAACGCGGTCCTCTTGATCGATACCTACGACACGAAGGCAGCGGCACACAAAGTAGTGGCGCTGGCTCCGAGCTTGAGACAACAGGGCATCATGGTGAAGGCAGTGCGGATAGATAGCGGCGACCTGGCAGACCATGCGCGAACAGTCCGGCGCATCTTGGATGAGGGGGGCTTGTCACAAGCCCAGATCCTGGCAAGCGGCAATCTGGACGAATACCAACTGCAGCAGCTGATCGCCGGTGGTGCGCCGATCGACAGTTTCGCCGTCGGCACCGCCATGACCACGTCGGCCGATGCACCGTCGCTCGATTGTGCCTACAAGCTTCAAGAATATGCTGGCCGACCCCGCCGGAAGCGATCGGAAGGGAAAGCCACTTGGCCTGGTCGGAAACAGGTATACCGACAATACCGCCTCGATGGACGATGTGATTACGATCTCGTGACCACGGTGCAGGCCTCCGAAACAGGAGATCCCCTCGTGCATCCTGTGATGACAGAGGGCCGCCGCCTCGTTCCTGCTCAGAAATTGACGGAATTGCGCCAACGGGCTGCCACACAGTTGGCATTGTTGCCCGATTCGCTGCGGAGTCTTGCGTGCGGTCACCCCTATGACGTTCGGATCTCTCAATCGCTTCAGGATCTCGCGCGAGTCGTGGACCAATGTGTGTAGTTATCATGTATCATGCCCCACACCACCGAAGAATCTTTCTCAAGGAGACACCACATGAACAGAACCTATACTGGAGCCTGCGCCGTCCACGCGGTGTTGATCGCGGTGCTGACCATCAGCACCGCGGCCATCACCCAGGCAGCAGAACCGAGTCAGGCAGGCAGGCAGCCCACCCGCTGTGACAGCACATACAGGAAGAAACCCGTTCCGCCCAAGCAGCTGCAGGCGATCGTGGAATCGCATGGACAGTGGCTCGAACACCGTGAGAAGCCGGAATATCAACGCGCGGACCTGTGCCAGGCAGACTTGCGCCACGCGAAACTCGCCGGGGCCAATCTGGAACGGGCAGGATTGGAAGGGACCCTTCTCCGCCAGGCGAATCTGTCCCAAAGTAATTTGTCACAAGCGAGCCTCTCGGGAGCTGATCTCACGAGAGCCGTCTTGGAAGATAGCAACCTCGTGGGAGCCGATCTCCGGCATGCACGATTGTCGAACGCCAATCTGTCCCATGCGATAGGCGATGAAGCGGCGCTCTACAACGCCGTTCTGACCGGGGCACAACTGCGCGAATCCACCTTCGAACGGGCCCATTTCGAGGGGGCGGACCTCGCATCAGCTGATCTGAAGAACGCCTCCTTCGTCGACGCCTACTTCTACGGCGCCAACCTCGCCCGGGCCATCTTGACAGAGACAGACCTGATGGGGGGCGACCTCCGCCGCACAGTCTTGACCAAAGCCAACGCGCATCAGACCAACCTGCAAGGCGCGCTCTTGGATGGGGCTCAACTGGTGGGCGCTCGTCTGGTCGAAGCGGATCTGGAAGGAGCCTACCTGGACGAAGCCAATCTGACGGAGGCCGGCCTGCAAGACGCGCTGCTCCGGGGAGCCGATCTCCGCTTTACGAATCTACAATCGGCAGGCTTTCAAAGGGCCGATCTGGAGGGAGTAAACTTCGAGGGGGCGCGCCTCGTGAAGACCAATCTGCAGTCTGCCAACCTCAGAATGGCGATCCTCTACCACGCGAATCTCGACCAGGCGGATTTCCGAGATGCACGGATGCCTCACGCGGTGCTGATCGGTGCACGA
>JAQBES010000144.1:0-4974 GCA_032123755.1 Nitrospirota bacterium | reverse complement strand
GAGTGCGGCGCCGGCCAGTAGGGTCATGGCCTCTGATGACAGCCACTGGAGCACGCGCGAGCGGCTCGATCTGCCGTCGTTTGCGCGGACATGGGCCTCCCCACCGAGCCACTGCATCTCCTCACGATCGTCGATGCGCCGCATCGTCAGGCCATCCTTTCAAGCCAGGCAACCGGACTGTGCAGAAAAATTTTTCCCACAGACAATACCTGGCAACCGTCCCGTGTCACCGTGCGCAACAGGTCTCCCGTGAAGATGTTGCGTACCTCTGTACCTTCGCCCCAGGCCGGCAGGGTCAGCCACGTGTCTTTCCACACCTCCTCTCCCAAAGGAGCTGTGTGAACATCCGGAATCACCCCGGTCAGCAAACGAGGGATGACGGTCACGATCGACTCCTCGCTGTGAATACGGGCGAAGGCGAATACATGCGCGCACTTCTCCCCCGTTCCATGTAGCGGAACATACTCGCCCGATTGAAACAGCGCGCGATGATCGCGCCGGTACCGTAAGGCCTCCGCTGCAAGGAACAGCTTGATGCGACCGTCCGCGCGTTGCGAGAACAGATCCTGGATCAAGGGCACACGGCCCGGTGTGGCTGCCGCAGCCTTGTTTAGTTCAGCCAACAGCCTGGCTCGCCCCGCGAAATCAATCGGGCGCCGACTGTCTGGATCGACCAGGCTGAAATCCCACAGTTCCGTACCCTGGTAGAAATCTGGCACACCGGGCGCCGCTATCTTTACCAGCACTTGCGACAAGGAGTTATAGAGACCGTATTGGGCAACCCGTTCCTGAAACGGAAGAAAATCTTCCAGAAAAACATTCGCCGTCGAGCGATCCAACAACCTGGCGACAAACTGCTTGATCGCTTCTTCGTACTCGGCAGCCGGGCTGACCCAACTGGTGTGTTCCTTCGCCTCTTTGACCGCCTTGTTCATGTAGGCCTGAATGCGCTCGACAAATCGGGAGTGGTCCTGTTCGTTCATTCGTTCGAGCGGCCACACCCCGATCAAGGTCTGATACAAGAGATACTCTTCGTTAGGGCCGGGAACCGATTCGCCGACGGCTTTCGTCTTAAACCCTCGGTTCATCTTGTGCCAACGGGTCACATGAGTTTTCCACTCTTTCGGGAGTTCCGAGAGCACGTTGAGCCGTGCCCGGACGTCTTCGCTCCTCTTGGTATCGTGTGTCGAGGTCGCCGAGAGCGAGGCCGCCCGGTGCTCCTGGCGGGACTTCCATTGGTGATGCACGAGCGACGGCGCAATGCCGAATTGCTGGGGATCCGCCCCCACTTCGTTCAACGATATAAACCGGTGATAGCGATAGTAGGCCGTGTCCTCAATGCCTTTTGCCGTGACGGGACTGGTCATCTGCTGGAATTTTTTTACAAACCTCAGCCGCCCTTCGCGATCCTGTTCAGTGGCGTTCGATGACTTCAGCAGCAGATCCCGCACGAAATCGAAGACCGAGCTGCTCACAGCGGGATTCCGTCGTTTGGCATGGGTCACCGCTTGCCACACGAACATCCGGTCTCGGTCGAGGATGCCGTCGGCCTCCCCCGGGATGTAGGTGCGATACACTGGGAAGCAGGCGACGATCTCCTGAATCGCGTGGGTCAAACTGTTGAGCGTGAAATCCCGCGACCGCCGGTTCCGTTCGGACAGCCGGTCCAATTGATGGCCAAGCACGCTCAGTTCGCTGGCCATCGAAGCCTGCATGATCAACTGCTTGCAGCGATATGTGAGTTCATCGAACGGTTCGACCCTCCCGATAAAACGCGTATAGATGGTATCGAAAGCCCGTTCGTTGGTGCGGTCCACGAAGAGCGCGTTCAGCCAGCCGAGAAAATCATAGCCGGTCGTGCCGAAGACCGGCCAGTTCACCGGAAGCTGTTCATTGATTCCGAGAATCTTTTCGACCAGGACATACAACGGCTGATCTGTTGCCTCGGATATCGTCGACAGTTCCTTCCTGGCCCAGCGTTGCAGTTGGTTCAGATAGTCGGCGGGATCGTAGAGACCGTCCACATGATCGATGCGAAGCCCTGTGACGGCTCCCTCCTTGATCAATCGAAATAGCAGCCTGTGCGTCTCCTCGAAGACCGCCGGATTTTCCATGCGGATCGCCGCCAACTCGTTGATGTCGAAAAACCGGCGATAGTTGATCTCTTCCGCCGCGACTCGCCAGTACGCCAGCCGATAGGCTTGATCATTGAGCACCTGATCCAGCAGATCGAAGCTCCGAGGGTCGCCTTTCGTCCCATTGAGCAATCGAACATTTTCGTTGAGAAACACCTGAATCGTCGCGCTACCCGCGACCAGCGCGGCCAGGCGTCGCTTGATGATTTCCTTTTCCCGGTAACGTTCGGCGACCAATTCAGGCGTCTGATCCTGCCGGGACGGCAAATGTTTCAATGCCGTGATGATACTCTCCAGTTCCATCACCTCTGGACTATTCGCGCCCGCTTCGCGAATCAGCATATCCACCCGATGAGCCAGGATCAACGCGGACGGCTTCGGCGCGACGGGAAGACAATGGTCGTAGTATCGAATGACAAAGCGCCCGTCCTGATGGACCAATCGCAACTCTTGGTTTTCCAGCACGACCCCGAACTGGTCTCCGAGAATCGGGAGCAGGACCTTGTCACGTAACTCCGGCTTCATCGGGTCCCAGTCGATATCGAAGAACGACGCGTAGGGCGAGCTGCGCCCGTTCTCGAGAACGTCCTGCCACCATCCGTTGAGTTGCTGAGAGATACCCATGTGGTTCGGCACCACGTCCAGCAGCTGCCCCATGCCGCGCTGGTGCAACTCGTCGACCATCGCGCGATAATCCTCTTCAGTCCCTATTTCCGAATTCAGTGTTGTAGGGTCGACGACGTCGTAGCCATGCATACTCCCCGGCACTGCGGTGAAGTAGGGCGAGCAGTAGAGATCCGTAATCCCAAGATCGTGCAGATAGGGCACGACCTTCGCGACGTCGCGAAACGTGCAGGTCCGGTTCAGCTGAATCCGATAGGTCGAAACGGGAATGCGAGGATGGGATGGCTGTTGCATGGGCGCCACTATAATCGCTCCGGGACGTTGAAGCCGCTCTTGCCGCCGGTCTGGCCTCGCGGAAGAATGACCAACCCCGATTTGGTCGTCTGATATTTTTTCCGATCGACTTCTGGTACGAACCCCATCTCTGCCGACTGCGGAATCACGTTATATCGGTCGGCAATGACCCGGCGGAGGCGCGCCTTGGATCCGACCCTGGCTCCGTCCAGAATCACACATTCGTCGATTTCGGCGCCGTGCTCAATGTGGACATTGCGGCCGATCACCGACCGGCGGATCGTCGCGTCGGTCACCAGACTCCCTTGTCCCACCAAAGAGTCCTCGATCGTCGCCCGTGCGAAACTCGCCGTCGGGCCGTCGAAGGTATCCGAGAGGATCGGCCACGCCTCGTTACGAAGATCGAGCAATGGCGTGGAGCCCAACATGTCCATATGCGCCTGCCAGTAGGTCTCCAATGTCCCGACGTCGCGCCAATAGCCCCGTTCCTCGTAGGGTTTGGTCCCCGGCACGCCGTTGTCGCAGAAGTTGTAGGCCATGACTCGATGGCCCTTAATCAAATGCGGAATAATGTCTCGTCCAAAATCGTGCGATCCGGGCTTTGCGGCATCTTCTTCCAAGACCTTCATCAACAGTTCGGCGTTAAATATATAGTTCCCCATTGAGGAGTACGCATGCTCAGGATCACGTGGTATCGGCTTCGGATGCTTGGGTTTTTCTTCAAAGCCGGTGACCCGGCCGTCTCCCTTGGCTTCGATGATGCCGAATCCCGTGGCGGCATGCAGCGGTACCGGCAAGGCCGCTACCGTGACCTCGGCCCTCTTCGCCTGGTGGAACTGGATCATCTGATTAATGTCCATGCGATAGATATGATCGGCCCCAAAGACCGCGACCAGGTCAGGCCCGAAGTCCCGAATGATATTCAGATTGTGATAGACCGCGTCGGCTGTCCCCTCGTACCACCCGCCCCTGGCCTTCATTTGCGGCGGCACCACAGTAATGAAGTGCTGCTTGATCCGTCCGCCGATCCGCCAGGCTCGCCGCAGATGTTCGATCAGCGATTGCGAGCGATACTGGACGAGCACATACATGGCCAGGATCCCGGAATTCAGAAAGTTGCTCAGGACGAAGTCCACGATGCGATATTTCCCGCCGAACGGCACGGCCGGCTTGCTCCGTTGCTCGGTGAGCGGCATCAGCCGTTCGCCCTTCCCCCCTGCCATGATGATCGCCAATACGCGTGTGCCTTGCAAGGCTGTGCTCAACCTGTTTCTCCTTCCGGCTTTCAATTATGGAAATCTGTAGCCCGTCTCCGTCTTTTCTCGCCCACAACAATAGGCTGATCCTTCAGACAAGCCGCCAGGCGCTTCTCGACCCTGCCCCAATCGATCACGTTGAAGAAGGCCTCCTCGTAGTCCTTGCGCGTGAGCCCATAGTCGAGGAGAAACGCATGCTCGAACAAGTCCATGACGAGCAGCGGTCTGGTATCCACCAGCAGACCGGTATCATGCTCGCCCAACCACACGTTGAACAGCCGGCTGGTCTGCACATCGTACGCCAAAATGACCCAACCGATCCCGCGCATCCCGCCCGTTCCTTTGAAACCTCGCTCCCACAGTTCGTACGGACCAAAGTCTTCTTCGATCTTATGATAGAGTTGCGACTGGCGATCCAGCGCCGTGGCGGTCGCGGTGAGGTTCTCGAAATAATATTCATGCAGCCGCATGCCGTTGAATTCCCATGCGAACCGCCGCTTCATTTCCGCCCATTCAATGGTTCCGCTTTTTCCGACCGCCAGCCACTCGCGCATCATTTCTGCGAGCAGGTTGGTATTGTTCACGTATCCCTGATAGAGCGCCAGATGCATCCGCACCGACTGTTCGCTGAACCCGGGAAGCTGACTGATATGGTCGAATACTTT
>JAQBES010000143.1:0-8301 GCA_032123755.1 Nitrospirota bacterium | reverse complement strand
GTGAGATGTCATACCCCATCTTGTCTACGTATCCCCCTTTCCCACAAAAATCGGTCTGCATGTCGATGATGAGAAATACCGTGTTCTCCGGGCGGAGATCCCCATTGTATGGATAGGGATACGGATCCGCGGTGACATACTTGCTCATGATAGCCACCTCCACGCAGAAAAATTCAACGCTCACTCTTCGGGCTACCGAGTGACGGTCAGTTCATGGGGCGCCCCCAACAGATTGCGCCGGGGGGAACAGGTTATAATCATGACTGCCAACGTCATAATGTAGGGGATCGCGTTGAAGATATAATATCCGTAGGTGATCCCCACGGATTGCAAGGCTGGCCCCAACGCAGCCGCTCCTCCCCACAAGAGAGAAACCCATAGACAGCCAAGCGGCTGCCAGCGGGCAAAGATCACCAGTGCCACCGCCATCAATCCCTGGCCACTCGAAAGGCCTTCGCTCCAATTGAACGGATAGTAGAGCGAGAGATAGGACCCGCCAATTCCCGCAAGAAATCCTCCCTGGGCGGTACTCAGGAGCCGTATTCGATCGACCGGCAATCCGAGGGCGCGCGCCGCATCCGCACTCTCGCCGACCACACGCACCTTCAACCCCCACGATGTATTTTTCAATATCCACCCAAGCGCAATCGCCACGACAATCCCGATCAGAAACAAGCCGTTGATCTGCAGGGCCGCTTGGAGTTGCGGTACATTACTCCAGCCTCCGAGATCGATGGACGGCAATCGAGGAGCGGATGGTTGAATGTACGGCTTCCCCAGGAAAAAAGCCAAGCCGGTGCCGAACAGCATCATCGCGATCCCCACTGCGATATCATTGACCCGCTGATAGCTGCAGAGCCAGCTATGCAAGGCGCCGAGCACGGCGCCGGATAATCCGGCGCACAAGACCCCCAGCCACGGAGACCCGCTATGCAACGCGATGGCGTACCCCGTCATCGCGCCCATCACCAGGGTGCCTTCAAGACCCAAATTGATGCGGCCACTTTTCTCGGTCAAGCACTCACCTAACGAGACAAACAGAAATGGGGTGCCGATCCGAATCGCTCCCCCCAGCACGGCGATTAAGACTCCCCACCAACCGACTTCCATCACGCGGCTCCTTGTTTTTGAAATTTTGAAAATCGTCCGTAGAGCGTCTCACTGAACAAAATTACGAGGAACATAATCCCTTGCATGACGAGCACCGTGGCATCTGGAAGGTCATGTACCCGTTGCAATAAGCCGCCACTCGCACGAATCCCTCCCAGGAGAACGGCTACAGGAATGATTGCCAGCGGGTTATTTCTAGCGACAAATGCCACGAGAATGCCGGCATACCCATAATTGGCATTGAGGGTATCATTGGCCCTGCCATGGATGGCCGCCACTTCCACCATGCCGGCCAATCCACCGGCTGCTCCCGCCACGAAACAGACGATGAGAATCAACCGCCCGACCGGCAATCCTGCGATCTGAGCGGCGCGCACATTGCCTCCTGCGATCTGGGATGCAAAGCCGAAGACGGTGCGATGCATGAGAAACCAGGCCAGGACACAAGCTACGATACCGAACACCAATCCCCAATGGAGGTCGGTTCCTGGGATGAGGCCGATCATATTGGCCTCTCCAATATGATACGTCGAGGGATGATTGAGGCTTTCCGGATCGCGAAAGGTGCCCCCGACAAGGTGGTTCAGCACCGCAATGGCGATATAGTTCAGCAATAGACTGCTGATGGTTTCATTGACCGCGCGATAGTGCCGCAATACACCTCCAATGGCGAGCCAGACCCCACCGGCCACCATGCCGACGAACGCCATGGTAGTGAGAACCACGATCGGAGGAGCATTAGGCATCACCAGTGCAGCTAGGGCTGCCGACAATCCCCCTAGCACCACTGCCCCCTCTCCCCCGATGATGATTAATCCGAGATAGCCAGGCAGTGCCGTGCAGAGAGCCGTCAGCATCAACGGTGCGGCTCGTATTAACGAATTTTGCCACGAGAACGAAGAACCAAAAGCGGCCCGATACATGGTGTAATACACCTCAAAGGGATTGGCCCCAGCCACCGCCACAAACCCTCCAAACAACACCATCGATACCAAGAGAGACCCGAAGATGATGAGGAACGGTTCCAGCGCTTTGTGCAGGTTTTTCGGCACATCCATGATTACGACTTGGTCGAACCGATTACCCCTTCCACCAGCCAACCCATACTCTCCAGCCCGATATCCGTTTGGACAGATTCTTTTCCGGCCGGAATGACGACATTACCTGCATTGTCCTTGAGGGGGCCCTTGTAGACAACCATTGAACCATCCATGAATTTTGCCTTGGCTGCGTCGGCTTGCTTGCGAACGGATTCAGTCACCACCTGGTTATAGTCCGACACCCTCACAATGCCTTCCTTGAGGCCCCCTCGTATCAAATGCGGGACTTCTGTCCCTTTACGGATCATGTCTGCATAGTCCATATACAATTTCGCCCAATTCCATTCGGCACCGGTGAGGTACCCACGCGGGGCAAGTTTTGACTGGTTGACGTGATAGCCGGTGCAATAGATGCCCCGCTTTTCGGCCATGGTCACGACGACTTTGGGGCTGTCTACATGGCAGGTGATCACGTCGACCCCTTGATCGACCAAGCTGTTGGTGGCTTCCGCCTCACGGACCGGGAGTGACCAGTCCCCGGTAAAAATCACATGGGTCGTGCAGTTCGGTCTGATACTGCGGGCCCCGAGGGTATAGCTGTTAATATTGCGCAATACCTGTGGAATAGGCTTGGCCGCCACAAACCCCAGCTTCCCGCTCTTGGTCATCCCGCCGGCCACAATGCCGGCCACATACTCCGATTCGTCAATGTAGCCGAAGTAACTCCCGGCGTTCTTGGGATGTTTACCTTCTTGATAGAGCCCCCCGCAGTGCAAAAAACGAACGTTGGGAAATTGGGGCGCGACCTTGAGAATGTGGGGATCAAAATAGCCGAAGGATGTGGGGAAGAGAACCTGGGCCCCGTCCAGCTTGATCATACTCTCCATGGTTTTTTGGACCTCGATGGTCTCCGGCACCTTCTCTTCATCGAAGGCCTTCACCCAGTCGAGTTTAGCCACCGCGGATTTGCCTTCATAATGAGCCTGGTTGTAGCCATAGTCGTCTCGCGGCCCCACAAAGATGAACCCCATCTTGACCTTGTCCTGTGCCCCCCATGCTTGGCCGAGCCAGTCCAAGCTGCCCAACATTCCCAGCGCGCCGACAGCGGCGGTTCCTTTCAGAACTTGGCGTCTTGTCAGTTTATGTGATGGAGCCATAGGTCCTCCTTAATTGTGAAATGTGAATGCCGGCGCACCCTCCCGCACGATGAACGTTCCAGTTTCACCGGCCAGGGCGCGACCAATATTGGGAGGATTGGTGATCAGCCCCATCCACCCGCCCCCTTCCAAGAATTCGATCACCGCCTGAATTTTCGGTCCCATGCTGCCCTGGTCAAACTGTTTGTCCGCGAAATGTCTCTTCGCTTCAGCCACCGTCATGCGATCCAACCATTGCTGATTGGGCCTCTTGAAGTTGATCGCGACCTTTTCGACCGACGTCGAGACCAGCAACAGTTCAGCCCCGATATCGCGCGCCAATAGGCTCGACGCAAAATCCTTGTCGATCACCGCTTCCACGCCGACCAAATTGCCCTCGGCATCTTTGACGACAGGGATCCCCCCGCCGCCGCACGCGATGACCACATACCCCGCCTTGGCCAGGCACCTGATCATCTCGAGTTCGACGATGGTCTGTGGCAGCGGCGAGGGTACTACGCGCCGCCACCCATGCCCCGCATCTTCTTTGATGGTCCAGCCCTGTTGCGCGGCAAGACGGCGCGCCGTCGGTTCGTCCAATTGAGAACCGATGGGTTTGGTCGGATTGGTAAATGCCGGGTCCTGACGGTCGACAATGGTCTGGGTGACCACGGCCACAGCCTTCCGATCCATCCGGCGCTTGCGAAATTCGTTATACAGTGCCTTGAGGAACATGTAGCCGATGCCTCCCTGCAAGTCGGCACCGGCATAATCCATGGGCACAGGAGGCACTTCATGAAGCGAGAGTTCCGATCGTCGCAACACGAAGCCCATCTGTGGGCCGTTACCGTGCGTCACCACCACATTCCACCCGGCTTCGATCATGTCGGCGATATAGTGTGCGGTAATCGCCGCTTCGTCACTCTGGTCTGGGATGGACTCATGCTGTTTGTCTCGAATCAACGAGTTGCCCCCCACCGCGACAACGGCGAGTTTGTTGGCGACTGTCATCGGAACCATCCTCTTCGTTCACTGACTGCCGCGCATGGTGCTTGCCAGCGCGGACACCGCCTGCGTAAAACAGGCCAGGGGGGCGCGCGTGATACCGGCCCCGATCTGTCCGATTCCGGCCTCACGGTGGGCAATCCCCGTATTGATAATCGGTTGTATGCCGGTATCGACAACCTTACGGACGTCAATGCCCGCCGGCGCGCCGGCAAAGTTCATCGCCGGCAACGTGAAGGCACCATTCCGGCCCAGGGTGATATAGGTCATCGCCGTTGTATTGTCGATCGCATCCTGCGGCGTGCCGCCGACGAACTTGACGATCGCCGGGGAGGCGGCCATCGCGAAGCCACCCACACCCGCAGTCTCGGTGATTGCGCTGTCCCCCAGATCGGGCGCCGCGTCCTCCTTGGTGTAGCCGGGGAAGAAGAGTCCGTCTACCACCGGCGCCCGCGTGGTAAACCACTGATCCCCCGTGCCGCTGACACGGATGCCGAACTCGACGCCATTACGGGCCATGGCCGTGACCATACTGCTCCCTGGAACACCGTGGGCGGCATCGAGCATGGCCTTACAGGCGGTCATGGAGAGATTGAGAAAGAAGTGATCGTTGCCGGCGATGAAGTCGACGGATGCGGCAATATCGGCCGACGGCGTATTCGTCTTCAGCAACGCCGAAATCAGCCGCTTCAGAAACAGGGACGACGCCGCGACGTTACGGTTGTGCACCTCGTCGCCCATGTGCAGCGCCTGCGCCATCAACGTTTTGAGATCCAGTTCGCCGAGAGTCTCCACTCCTGCCCGCAACGCCGGTCCGAGCACCTGTCCTATCCATTTAAGGCGGTCGATCACATCGGGACTGTTGGCGCCGAACCGGAGCACTCGGCCGATTCCCTCGTTGAAGTTGCTGAACGCCTGATTGCCATGGGTAACATCGACCACCATCCACACGGGCATAGACGGGCTAATGACGCCAGCCATCGGGCCGACGGCAGCATGATGGTGACAGGGTTCGAGGACAACCTCACCACCGGAAGCCAGGGCCCACGCACCAGCGATATTCTTCGCCCATCCTTCATAGAGAATGGCGCCGATGATGGCGCCCTGCATGGGACCGCACATATTTTCCCAGGCGATGGGAGGGCCTCCGTGCAGGATCATGCGCTCCGCCATATTGGGGAGGACCTTGCCGGCAATCCCGATACCCCGAAGGACCGGCTGGGCTGAGAGGTACGCATCAAAGGCCTTTTGGTTGGCCGCCTCGACGGCCGGCAGGTTCACGAGCTGGGCTAATTCACGACCGACGGGCTGATGACCCTGCGCGGGCGGGGCCCAGTCTATCTGTAATACCGTCCCGCCCGCCCGGGAGACCGATTCGGTAAATGACGACAGGCCGACGTTCAATACTTGTAGTCTCTTCTGAAACAAGGCCTGCATCATGGCATTCCCTCAACTGTGGTCGGCCCTAACACAACGGTGGCCGCCAAGCGGACTGCCTGGGCATTGCTTTCGGCCAGGATCATCCCTACGTTTCGCAGGGCGGCTTCCTGTTTAGAGAGATTCTGCGGGTCCAATGTTGTGCCGCAAACAAAGCCGACAACGACCAGATGTCTGCCTGCCCTGTCGGCCAACGCTTTGGCCTTTTCAACCACCGGCGCCATTTCGCCCGCCGGATCTGGATGAGAGCCATATCCGAGCACCACATCCAACAGAATCACCGCCACCTCGGGATCTCCTGCTTCTTTGAAAATGCGTTCATTGCGCAGTCGGTGATCGATCATGGGATGGGGACGCCCCCGGGTGAAGAGATCGTCGCCCAGATCAATGACCGTATGTCCCTTGCTGGTCCAGACATCGTTCAGGCGGTCTTCGGGATCCACCGGAGTGTTTGAATAGACCTGTCCCAATTCTTCTTTCAGCAGAAGTGAGGCTTCGTAACAAAACGTCCCCCCACTGTACAGACCGCGCAGGTATTACTGCCCGGAGACCAGCCTGGGGGGCATCGCAACAGGCGAGCGCTCAGGCTGGCCCTCTTCAGGCCGCCTGCCGTCGGCAAGTGCCACCGCAGCAGCCGCAGCATCCTCAAGAGTCCGGGCCGGGAATACATTCTGACGCCTGATACCCTCCGGGTCTGCGCCGAGAAAATTCACCACCACCGGCTTTCCGGCACTACCCGCAACCTCCAGAACACGTGCGGCAACCTCCGGCGATGGAGGCTTGGAAATCAGAACAATGACCGAGGTGGACGGATCGGCAGCCAAGGCCCTCAGGCCCTGGAGCATGGAAATACCCCCCACATCCCGGTGCAAGTCATGACCTCCGGTTCCAATCGCCTGAGAAATACCCTTGCCCCATCGATCGATAAGGCAGGTGACCTGTTGAAGACCGGTACCAGACGCTGCGACGACACCGATCTCCCCGCGCCTCACGACGTTGGCGAAGGCGAGCGGGATGCCATTGATGATGGCGGTCCCGCAATCCGGTCCCATGACAATGAGATCGTGGTCCTGAGCGAAGCGTTTCAGCGCAATCTCATCGTTCAACTCGACATTGTCGCTGAACAGCATCACGTTGAGGCCAAGACGCAAGGCCTTGAACGCCTCAGCAGCGGCGTATTCGCCGGGCGTGGAGATCAATGCCAGATTGGCGCCAACCATCTCTCCGAGACCCATTTCTATACTACGGGGGGCCATGGCAGATGACTGCCCGTTTCCGGACATTGGAGGCGGGTTTTGGTTCAAGGCCGCCTCAGCTGCAACCATGGCAGCAGTAAGGGCGTCGTCGTCTCCCTGAAGCGCGATGAGCAGGTCGTTGGCACCGGCCTCAATAGTCTCCCCGAGCAAGCCGGCTTCTTTGAGTAAACTAATGTTGTTTGCAGAGGCCATGATCGCCGAGGCTTGTTCCACACCGGGCAACTTGGCAAACGTGGAAGAGAGCTGCATCAGCGAGACCGAATCACGGTAGAAATTGCGGAGAATTTTGGTCGCCCTGGCCATGTTCACGACCCCCCCGGTGGCTTATCTGGCGAACGTCAATTCCTGCAGCATGGTGTCTCGTCTGGGATGACTGCACGAACCGCCCCCCAAGAGAGATCTTTAACTTGGAAGTCATGAGCTGTCGTGCGGTGTATTTCTCGAGGCCGAACTTGAACACCAAATTGTATACCAAGTCAAGAGCAAAGTACGTGAGGGGCGCGCGCACGGCGCGTCCGACTCCACAGGATCGATAGGCAACATCCGCCAAGAAATAACGCTACGGGCGTCACGATTATGGGCAACACTTATCTCCTACCTTCAGGTTGCTTCCCATGCACTGCGTTGCGGCGCACGAAGCAGACCACCTCTTCGTAGTGCCAACCCCCTGTGCCACTCCGCTCGTCCCAGAAGTGCTCGCGGACATACTCCTGAAACTCCTCCTCGGTTGGGGAATGAGAGAAGGCATCGGCGTCGCGATCACACAACATGAACCGGGCGATCTGGAGCGTATCGTCAAACGAGGGCGTAGAGATGGAACCTGGTACACGCGTAAACGAAAAGTCGAATTCCGTATGAAGCCGCATCACTCTGGCTAGACCATCATAGATGTTGTAGCGGGGCGCCCCGAAGTATTCGAGCATCTGATTACATCCAGAATCTGGGTCTTTGAGGGTCACGGCCAAGACGCCATCCTCGGTGAGCTGATTGGCCGCGTGAATCGTATAGGCACCCCATTTGTGGTCGGGAACATGGTAAAATACATGACTGATAAGCCCAACTGCGACTGGGGTGGGCGGGATTGTGGAGATGAGGGTGCCATCGAAAACCTGTGCGCACGGATACCTCGTCGCAAGCACCGCACGCATGCCCTGGTGCGGTTCTACCGCATACACATGCTGGAAGTGTTCCAACATACTGAGCCGACCACCAAATAGTGCGTAGTTCATCGAGCGGCATAGCGGACATGTTTCTCGCGAAACAGGTTGGTGATCATCTGCGGTTGCTTCTGGCGTCGATACAAATGGCTACGCACAA
>JAQBES010000142.1:0-4203 GCA_032123755.1 Nitrospirota bacterium | reverse complement strand
CGAGAAAGGTCCCAGGACGCAGATGGTTGCCTGGCCGAAACGCGGCACGGTAGAAGTGAAATAAGCCTCGGCGGGACGCGCGAGACAGGCGCGACTGGCGGGAGGAGCAAGATCTGTCACTTGTTCAACATCTCACCTTTCGCGCTTGTCGCGCACTTCTCGCTCGTCGTGCCTCTCCCCTAACATGTTGATCCGGTGCGCAAGACAGTTGGCCCCATACCCATTGTCGATGTTCATCACGCCGACCCCCGCAGCGCAGGAGTTCAGCATCGTCAACAGCGCAGCCAGTCCGCCGAAACTCGCGCCGTAACCTCGACTCGTCGGCACGGCAACAACTGGACAGGGAGCCAAGCCGCCGACCACGCTCGGTAAGGCTCCGTCCATCCCTGCTACCACCACGACCACCCGGGCTTGCATCAGTCGGCTCTGACGCTCCAGCAATCGATGAATGCCGGCCACGCCAACATCATAGATGGTCTCAACTTTACTCCCCATCACCTCCGCCGTCACTCTCGCTTCTTCCGCGACAGGAATATCCGAGGTGCCGGCTGAAATCACCAGGACATGTCCCCGTAGTTGCCGCTTGGGGTCGCGGATCGCCACAATACGCGCCTCGTCATGATAGACCGCTCGACGATCGAGCCGTTTAATGACCGTCGCGACCTGGCGAGTCGCGCGCGTCGCCAACAACGGGCGATGATGTTTCAACAACGCCTTCGCAATGGCTCGAATCTGGGTCGCCGTCTTCCCCTCACAGAAAATGACCTCGGGAAATCCCTGCCGTAACGATCGGTGATGATCAACCGAGGCAAATCCAAGATCTTCGTAGGGCAACGAACGGAGCTGCTCGATAGCCATCGCCACAGGCAGAGTGCCGACTCGCACCTTGGTCAGCAGTCGTTCAAGTGCCTCGGAATTCATGCCTGCCCTTTCTCCGGCTTTGCGCCGCGTTCCATCAGATCCGTCACCGCCTTGCGACAGGACTTGCCCTCGAACAACACCGAATTGATCTCTTGCACGATCGGCATGTCGACACGATGACGTCGCGCGAGTCCTAACGCCGCCTTCGCCGTCCGCACACCTTCGGCCACAGCCTGCATGCTTCCGAGGATCGTCTCCAGCCGCTCGCCCTTCCCCATTCTCACGCCGACCGTGTGATTCCGACTCAAGGCTCCGGTGCAGGTCAAAATCAAGTCGCCGACGCCGGACAGTCCATAGAACGTTCGTGGGTCCGCGCCCATCGCGACACCCAACCGCACCATCTCGGTTAATCCTCTCGTGATCAACGCAGCCCGCGCATTATGACCGAGGTCCAACCCATCCACCACGCCGGCCGCAAGCGCCATCACGTTCTTGAGTGCGCCGCCGAGCTGGACGCCCAGCACATCACTGTCGGCATATATGCGAAAGGCCGGTGTCATCAACGCGGCCTGAAATGTCTTGACCAGTTCCTCGTTGCTCCCTGCTAAACAGAGCACCGCTGGTTTCCCTGCGCTCACTTCTGTCGCAAAGCTCGGACCGGACAACACCATGAGATCCCGGTGCATGACAGCAGGAAGTACTTCGGTCATGACCTGAGTCATCACATTCAACGTATCTTCCTCAACCCCTTTTGTCGCGCTGATGAACGGGATAGGGGTGGAAAGGGACCGGACCAGCTCGCGCAACACAGGACGTGCAACATGGGACGGCACCACGAAGAGCAATCCCTCGCACTGTTCGGTGAGATCCACCAACGATCCAGTGGCAACGAGCGATGGAGGGAGGGCCACGCCTGGCAGAAAGACCGGATTCTCGTGTTTCCCGTTGATCGCATCCACGACCTCTCGTTCATAAGCCCAGAGACGAGTTTCGAGACCTTTCTCCGCCAGATGCTTCGCCAGGGCAGTGCCCCAAGCACCGGCCCCGATCACTCCTATGCGATGGATAGATGGCATGATTAAAAAGTGATTGCGACGGAAGGGACGACATCAACAGGGTTTGCGAACCACGCGGATTATAGGAACCGGTTCTTTCACCTGTCAATGAATGAGAGACAGTCTTTCAAATCTGTCAAGTTCAGCCAGGCTCCACAGCCCTGCCAAATCAGGGTAGGGAGAACAGGGGTGGCACATGCCTTGCTCCTTCTTTGTACGATTTCACAATTTCCTTCGTGCGGATGCACCGGACGGTTAGTATCAGTAGGGCGTCGTTACAGGGGAAAGTAAGGGAGATGGCAATGAAAACCACACGATTGACAAGGCGTTTCATGACCACGAGCCTGCTGACCGTCGTGGCGGCGATTGTTCTCTCCCTGCCTCAGGCGTATGCAGAAACCTACGTGGGGGGACAGGTTGGGTTGGTTGAGCCACAGGACCTGAGCAATGGGGAAGTCACCCAAGTCCAAATCAGCGGACTAAGCATTTCTGATCAGCCGCTGCAGAACACACTCAGCCTAGGCGGGAAACTTGGCCACTTCTTCACAAAAGCCCGTTGGATAGGTATCGAGACAGGAGTATCCTACTCCACCCCACATATTAAACAAGGGTCTCTTGTATTCTCGGGTCCCGGTGGGTCGCTAACTTCGCCAATTCTTGCGGGCGTTCACCAGCGCATGATTACGTGGGACAGCAGCATCATTCTTCGGTATCCTGGTTTTCGCCTTCAACCATACGTTGGGATCGGACCATCCATTTACTTTGCCTCCTTAAATGGTCCTGATGCACCGCCAGGACAATCCGCCACCGCGTTCGGCTTCAATGCTGAAATCGGGCTACGATACTACATTACCCGTAGCTGGGCTTTGTTCGGAGAAGGAAAGTATAACTACGCACGCATAAACTACTCCTCAAACGATAGCGATTTAAACGCGGACCCGTTCGCATTTCGAGCAACTTATACCCCCCTCACATTCAACCTCGGCGTCAGTTACCACTTCTGATTATTGAGCCAATCCACTCCCACCCCCATCTAGTATCTCAACGTGGTTCCGTGTAGCCTAGGTACGGAACCGCCCATGAAACTTTGCCCATCCTGTCGACATGAACTCCCGGAGATTAGCCGCTACTGTTCGCAATGCGGCCAACGGCTTCATGCCGACTCGATTGAGACTCCCCCGCCCCCACCACCTCCGCCACACGCGGCACCTGGACCAGGACAGCTCAACCTTGAATTCCTCTATGGCATGGTGGCAATGCTGTCCCTCGCGATCCTCTTCCCACCCTGGGAGACCCCGCCGGCACAAGCCCCCGAATTCCTGGGCCTGCATTTTATCTTTGCGCCCCCGACACCGGACGCCGTTGTCAGCCGACTGCTGCTGACGATCGAACTCGTCACCATCGCCATCGCCGGGCTCTATGGATCTTTCCTCTTCCGGCAAAAACCCTAGCAGGATGCTGAAAAGGGGGCGGGATGGCTGGAACGATCCCCTTGCTCGCGCAACGCGCGGCCTAAGAAGACCCTCGTTGGACGCGCGCAGTTGGGATCATCCCAGCCACCCCTTATGAAGTGACAGCTCGCTGCGGCCTTGCTGAGCGGGCTTTTTGAGCATCCTACGCAGAATTGTTAAGAATCCTGCTAGTGGGTCAAATAGTCATTGGTTGGTGAAAAGACTGCGGGGCAGTCCTCTGCCAGTGACTATTGACTGATGACCAGCGAATCTGCTCAGTCCAACGCCAGAGTCAGACACTTGGCCGAGCCGCCCGACTTCATGAATTCATCGAGCGGGACTGAATGAGGGAGATAGCCGCGCGAGGTCAACAGGGCTTCTGTTTCCGGGCAGCCTGCGGGCAGCACAACGTGTTTCTCGACACAGACGGCATTGCAGGCAAACCTGAGAGCCTCAACTTCCGGCACCACGAGACGTCTGGAAGGAGCAACCCGTTCGGCAAGAGCCTCTTGCCCATAACGATCAAAGGCGGGAGGGAAATACAGGAGCTCACCGCCGCTCAAGGGACACAAGCAGGTGTCGAGGTGATAGAATCGCTTGTCGACCAGTTCGAGTGGGATGATCTCTCGGTGAAACCAGTCGCTGAGCATCGGGAACACACGGATATCCGATCGTTGTCGATAGCCACCGAACCAGGTGTCGGGAAATCCCAAGAGGTCGCCGGCCCCCTCGAAGTAGCGGTCCGGATCCAGCGTCACGACTTCGTACCCCTGCCCGCGAAACCAGTCCTCAAAATACGCCTCTTCCTTCTGCCGTTCGGCATAGCGAAAACGACT
>JAQBES010000141.1:0-8477 GCA_032123755.1 Nitrospirota bacterium | reverse complement strand
CCTGCCTCCCGGATCGTTCAGCGTCGACATCACGTTCTTCGGCTTATTCAGTAGTAAATAGACATACGGCTGGGTGGAACTGATGTGTTTGCCATCCACCTTGATGTGGACGCGATCCGGATCAACCTTGGTGCCGAGTTCCGTCACAACCTTGCCGTTGACCGTCACACGCCCAGCGGCAATCCACTCCTCGGCCTTTCGCCGCGAAGCCAATCCGGTCCCGGCAATGACTTTTTGCAATCTAACTTCCATTTCGTGAATCATGAATCGTGAAACGCAAGATCCTTCTTATTGCGACGTTTAACGAATACCGATTGACGTCCTATTCCCACTCAATCGTAGCCGGCGGCTTCGAGCTGATATCGTACACCACCCGGTTCACGCCCTTCACTTCGTTGATGATCCGGTTCGACATCTTGCCCAGCACGTCATTCGGAATCTTGGCCCAATCGGCCGTCATGCCATCCAAACTCGTGACCGCACGGATCGCGATCACATACTCGTACGTTCGCTGATCGCCCATCACACCCACGGTCCTAATCGGTAACAACACGGCGAGCGATTGCCAAATCTCTCGATACAAACCGGCAGCACGAATCTCCTGATCGAGGATGGACTCGGCTGCCCGCAGAATTGCCAGTCGCTCCTTGGTGACCGCTCCCAGCACCCGGATGGCAAGCCCGGGCCCGGGGAAGGGCTGCCGCCAGACAATCTCGTCCGGCAAACCTAATTCCTTACCCAACACCCGCACTTCATCCTTGAACAGTTCTCGCAAGGGCTCAATCAACTTGAGCTTCATGCGAGCCGGCAAACCGCCCACATTATGATGGGTCTTGATCGTGGCCGACGGCCCCTTGAAGCTTACACTCTCGATTACGTCGGGATAGAGCGTGCCTTGGACCAGATACTTGACTCCTTTGAGTTTCCTGGACTCCTCCTCAAAATTCTTAATGAACTGACGACCGATGATCTTCCGCTTGCGTTCAGGGTCAATCACGTTCTTGAGACCGGCCAGAAACTGATTGGTCCGATCGAGAATACGAAGATTGAGGTGTATTTGCGAGGCCAAGGTCTTCTGCACTTGATCACGTTCGCCGGCCCGCAGCAACCCGTTGTCGACAAAGATACACGTCAGTTGGTCGCCAATGGCCCGATGCGTCAATGCGGCAGCCACGGACGAATCCACGCCTCCGCTCAACGCACAGATCACTCGCTCCTTGCCGACTTGCTCGCGAATCTGCTGCACCGCCGTATCCACATACGACTGCATGGTCCAGGTCGGCTTACAGCTGCAAATCTCGTAGACGAAGTTGCGAAGAATTGTAGTCCCGTCCGGCGTGTGAACCACTTCGGGGTGGAACTGGAGGCAATAGATCCGGCGCTTGCGATCGTCGCGCTTCATCGCGGCAATCGGTGAATTGGCTGTATGCGCGATGGATCGAAATCCCGGCGGCATCCGTTCGATACGGTCTCCGTGCGACATCCAGACGACGGTCGAACCGTCTTTGCCGATGTCCTTGAAGAGATCGCTCTTGTCGTCGATGGTCAGATCGGCCCGGCCGTACTCCCGGTGCTTGGACTTGGCCACCTCCCCACCGGAGAGATGGGTCACCAACTGCATGCCGTAGCAGATGCCAAGAATGGGAATGCCTTGATCGAAGAGTTCCTTGGGGACACTTGGCGCCTTTTTCTCGTACACGCTGGAAGGGCCACCCGACAGCACGATGCCTTGTGGGCGATAGGCAAGAATGGTCGCCAAGGGAACAGTGCAGGGCAGAATCTGCGAGTACACTTGGGCTTCGCGAATGCGGCGTGCAATCAGTTGGGTGTATTGCGACCCGAAGTCGAGGACCAGGATTCTATTGTGCCAGAGTTCCATGGAGTGCGTTATTTGTTAACCGTGCTACGTGAAACGGGGGAAAGAACGGTGGGTACCAGGCTTAGATTGGCTCACGGTTAACGATTAACATCCTACTCCCAATCCATCCGATAATTCGGCGCTTCCTTCGTAATAATCACATCGTGCACGTGACTTTCGCGGAGGCCTGCGACCGTCTGGCGAATAAACGTGGCCTTCTGCTGTAAGTCCGAGATCGTCCTACACCCGCAATAGCCCATGCCGGACTTCACACCGCCGATCAATTGGTAGATGACGGCGGAGAGCTTCCCCTTATAGGGCACTCGCCCTTCGATGCCTTCCGGAACCAGCTTCTGCACCGGACGACCGCCCTGCCCGTAACGATCTCCGCCACCGCGCTCCATCGCGCCGATCGAGCCCATGCCGCGATACACTTTATAGGTCCTGGCTTGGTACAGTTCGGTTTCCCCCGGCGATTCTTCCGTGCCTGCCAAGAGTCCGCCGAGCATGACCGAGGAGGCGCCTGCTGCCAAGGCCTTCGTGATATCGCCTGAATACTTGATCCCGCCGTCTGCAATGATCGGAACCCCGCTGCCCGCGAGGAATTTTGCGCAATCGGCAATCGCCGTCAGCTGCGGCATCCCGGCTCCTGACACGATACGGGTCGTACATATTGAGCCAGGCCCCACACCCACCTTCACGGCATCGACACCGGCCCTGAGGAGGTCCTTCGCAGCCTCGGCGGTGGCAATATTCCCGGCTATCAGTTCGAGTTCAGGATAACGTTTCTTGATCATCTTGACCGTGTTCAGCACCGCTTGAGAATGCCCGTGGGCGGTATCGACCACGATAAGGTCCACCCCGACCTTCTTGAGTCGCGCCACGCGGTCTTCCGTCTCCGGCCCCACCCCGACCGCCGCACCCACGCAGAGTCGGCCATGTCCGTCCTTGCACGCGTTGGGATACATGATGCGTTTTTCGATATCCTTAATGGTAATCAGTCCCTTGAGCTCGAAATGCTTGTTCACGACCGGGAGCTTCTCGATCCGATGCTCGTGCAACACCTCCCGAGCCTTTTCCAAGCTCGTCCCTTCGGGCGCCGTGATCAGCTTATCTCGCTTCATGATTTGCGAGACCTTCAAATCCATCCGGGTTTCGAACCTCAGATCACGATTCGTGATAATACCGACCAACTTTTTGTCTTTCGTGACGGGAATCCCGGAGATCCGGTATTTCGCCATCAACGCGTGGGCATCACGAATCGTTTGATCTGGCGAGATCGTGATCGGGTCGAGAATCATTCCGCTCTCGGATTTCTTTACCCGGTCCACTTCGGTTGCTTGATCCACCGGCGACAACACTCGGTGAATGATCCCCAGGCCGCCTTCGCGGGCTATGGCGACGGCCAAACGGGACTCGGTGACCGTATCCATGGCCGAGCTGATAATGGGAATGTTGATCTTGATGTGGCGAGTGAGCATCGTACGCATGTCGACTTCACTCGGCAAGATCTGAGACTTGGCCGGAACCAACACGACGTCGTCGTAGGTCAGTCCCAAGCGTGGTTCTTTATCTAGCATAATGGCTCTGTCATCACGTCATAATGTCTGAACGTCATCAAATCAAGGTCGAGCCACCTGAAAGTTATCTGACCTTAAAGACTTGAAGACGTTATGACTTGAGACTTTCAGATTCTGGCGTCAGCTCCGCTGCTGTCTCGGCGACTTCCTGGAGCCGTTCGCTCCCCTCGTCCGCCGGCATGAACTGTTCGATCCTGGTGTTCCCGCTATCGACGACAAACACGCTTCCTCTGACGTCGACCGTGATGCCGTAGGGAAAATTGAACTGCCCTTTGCCGTTCCCAAACCCACCCCACTGGGTGATGAAATTGCCTTCTTTATCGAACTTCTCGATGCGGTGATTGCCGGTGTCCGACACGTAGACATCGCCGACTCCATCGACCGTAATCCCCCAGGGAGACCGCAACTGACCTGCCTCCTGTGCGAGCGGACTGCTGGCGTGTCCCGGCTCGGCACTGCCGCCCCACTTGGTCAGCAGCTGTGGCAACACGTTGGTGCTGGTGTCGAACTTCTGAATCCGGTGATTTCCCATGTCGACAACGTACACAAACCCATCAGCCTGATCCACCGCCACGCCACGTGGAAAGTAGAACTGGCCGTCTCCGTTCCCGAAGCTGCCCCAGGACATGATGAACTCCCCGTTCATATCGAATTTCTGCACGCGGAAGTTGGCGCTGTCGACCACATAGACATACCCACGCACTCGGTCGACCGCGATGCCCCAGGGTGAGTTGAACTGCCCTTCGCCGTTTCCGCGCGACCCGAACTTCATGAGATAGCCGCCGAGCTTCCCGTCGAATTTCTGGACACGGTGATTGTTCGTATCGACCACCCAGACGTCGCCCTTGCCGTCACACGCAATCCCGGTGGGGTTATGGAAGTTCGCATTGGCCGAACCGAAATTTCCCCAGAGAATGATGAAGTTTCCGGCATTGTCAAATTTCTGAACCCGGTTGTTGCCGTTATCGACCGCGAACAGCGATCCTTGCTGATCAACGCAAAGACCATACACCGGAGCCATGAACTCGCCGCCATGCAGCAATGATGCACCGCGACCCGTACGGCCCCATTGAGATACGCACAGATACCCCGACGTATTGACCAAAATCGTGGTGCTTGCAGGGACGGAGACGTTCCCTCCTACATCTTTAAACCAGACGTAGATCGACTTCTGCCCGTCTCCCGGTGACAAAATAAACGGAATCGTCGCGCCGAACTTGGTGGCCGGCGTCACATCAACCCATCCAGGCGTCCCCGCCATGGGAGACATCGGCGCCTCGGAGACAAAGTAGGCTGCGACTCCGGTATCGACATCGTTCGCTGAAATCGTGACGATAACTTCCGGCGTGTTCGTCATGAACGCGCCATGATTGATCACGGCATAAGGATTTTGCGGCGCCGTGATATCGATGAGCACCGGCGTGGCCGTCACTTCACTCGATAACTCGCTTTCGGCGTCGGCCTCAAACACCGCAGTCACGGCATAGTGGTACGGGGTATCATTCGAGAGACCGGTGTGCGCATAGGGATTCGTCACGCCCTCAATTTTTGTCGCCGTCTGGGTCGTGAGCTTCGGGACGGTATTGAAATAGAGGTTATAAGACTGGGCGCCAGGGACCTCGATCCAACTGAGGAAGGCTTCCGTATCGCCGGCTTTGACCGCCACGCTACGGGGCGCCGGAGTCTCACTCGGCACCTGACTGGTGAAAGCCTCATCCTTCCCACGATTGAGCTCTTCGTCCGTCGGCACATACTTCAGAATCCGGCCATTGCCGCTGTCGACCACGTACACTGCGCCCTCTTTGTCGACCGCGATCCCGTAGGGATAATTCAACTGTCCTTCTGTTCGTCCGCGGTTTCCCCAGGCACAGAGGAACGTCCCGTTGCCGTCGAACTTTTGGATGCGATGGTTTCCCGTATCGACCACATAGACGTTGCCGAGCGCATCGCAGGCAATCCCCCAGGGGGACTTGAATTGGCCAGGGCCCGCACCCTCCCGCCCCCACTTGGCTAGGAAGCTCCCACGGGCATCGAACTTCTGAATGCGATTGTTGCTTTCATCGGCCACGAAGATATTGCCGACAAAATCGACCGCGACGCCGCGGGGGAAAAAGAAGGCGCCGTCGAAGCTCCCGTCACGACCCCACTTGAGTAACGCCGTCCCGTCCGAGGTGAACTTCTGAATGCGTGCGTTGCTCGTATCGGAAACGTAGAGATTCCCTTCTACGTCCGTCGCCAGCCCCCAGGGCACATCGAACCTGCCCAGATCGGCCCCGCGCCACGCAAACCCGAACTTACCCCAGGCCTGCATCACATTGCCGTCGAGATCGAATTTCTGAATGCGGTTATTGCCGCTGTCTGCGATATAGAGCACGTCGTTCGGCCCGACTGCCAATCCACGCGGATAGTAGAAGCTCCCTTCCTGAGAAGAGGGATCGCCACCCCAGCGCGCAAGAAACTTCCCCGACTTATCGAGTTTCTGAATCGAATGGTTATCAGTATCAGCAACGTAAATGTTGCCATCCTTGTCGAGCGTGATTCCAGTGGGCGAGCTGAACTCCCCGTCATCCACGCCTTCCCGACCGATACTCAGGGCCAACAGATAGGGCGAGGGAATCGCCATGACCTCTTGGGACTCGAGACTCTCCCCCTTCTGCGTCACCACCGTAACGACGTAGTGATAGCAGGTCCCATTGGCTAGATCGTCATGGACGAACGGACTCTGGATGCCTTCTAAACAGGTACCTTTCTCTTTTTTCACCCCCATGACGGCTTTAAAATCTTCGTCGCCGGCAATCGGACGCGTGAGATCGGAAAACTTGATCATCACGCCCTTGGTGGTTTGGAAATAGAGATTGTAGTACATGGCATCGGGAGCGGGATCCCAGGTAATGGTGATCCGACCATTCTCCGATTTCGCGACCACGTGTGATGGTGGTGGTGGAAGTTCTTCTTCTGCGGCGATCGAATCGCCGGCACCCCACTCTCCCTGGATGCCTTCAATGGTCAGATGCGTTCGATTACACTGAAACATCTCGTCAAGCAGCCAGGCTTTGTTCATGTGGTGGTGCATCCTGTGGCTACAGACACCCAGTTGGAAGAAACGTAACTACTCAGGTGTTCAGGCTGAAGGCTATATATGATCTCGCAAAACACGAACCAAGCCATTTAATACCTTCCCGGTTTCTACGACCTTGGGCTCAAGCAGAGATGAACCCTCGTTACGCAAGAAGCCCAACCCCTAAAACCCTTCAGCCTATCAACCTGAGTAGTTACGAAGAAACAAGGGGTCTTTCAATGACTTAGAATTGGATTGGGAAGTCTAACAAAGCGGCGGAAAGAGAGTCAAGAAACAGAATGGCGTGATGCGGGCAGACTTCAACCGACTGATGACCAAAAATACCTGCAAAACCGCTCTCCTCCTGCAAACATTCGGCACCACACTCGTGCCGACTCCGGCAGTACCTTCTTAATGTGACCGATCACGGAAGATTGTTCTTGTCGAGGTGCAGGGGCGAGATGAGGTCAGTGTGAGGTGGCCCCTGAGAAGTGGCTCCGCTTGATTGGACAGAAGTTCCGTCTTCATAAGTGTAGCCCTGCGGTTGTTTGCCTACGCTGTTTGAAGCAGTGCGGGCAGGTTCTCGAAGTCAAACTCATCCGGTGTTTTGTCGTCAAGTGATGAATGCGGCCTCTGCTGATTGTAGAGCGTGAAGTACCGCTCCAACCCTCTCGTTGCCTCGTTCACGCTGTCGTAGGCGTGTAGATACACCTCCTCGTATTTGACGCTCTTCCAGAGTCGCTCCACGACCACGTTGTCCCGCCAGCAGCCGGTGCCGTCCATACTGATCTGGATACCGTGGTCCTTCAGCAGGCCCGTGAAGTCCAGACTGGTGAACTGGCAGCCGTGGTCGGTGTTGAAGATAGCCGGTGTGCCGTAGCGGTTGATGGCGTCCTGCACCGCTTCCTTGCAGAAGTCGGTGGTCAGGGTGTTGGACAGCCGCCACGACAGCACCCGGCGGCTTGCCCAGTCGATCACGGCGAACAGATAGACGAACCCTTGTTGCATCGGGATGTAGGGTTGAGTAGGACATGCGCGCCATTCCGGTCTTGCGACCAGCGGTTTCGCATGCCCTCTCGCCGAACCGGACATGCACCTTTCGCTATGCATCCGGCTCTCCAGCAAACTTGGTGAAGTCAGGATGTTGCATCCATCCCCGCTTGTAGCGCTCGACCTTGAGCAACGACATCTGAAATTGCTCGCAGCCATCTTCCTGCCATACCCGACGCGTGCGTCGGATACGGCTGGGACGGCGGTGGCGTAACAGCGTGCGTACGTGGGCCTTCGGGTACTTCGTGCGCATCCATCGCCAGAGTCGGTCGCCGACATACCAGTCCAGATTCGACAGGATGTCTTTGGCTCCGGTGCAGTGACGATAGAAGTGGGCCCACCCACGCAGGATGGGGTTGAGTTTCTGGAGGAGTTCGATCAACGGCAGTGGTGTGGTGGCTCGTCCAGTGAGTTGCTTGACCTTGTACCGCAGGTCAGCAACCTTCTCCTTCGGAACCTCGATGCGCGGTGTCCATCCATACCGCGTATCCCATCGCATTCTGACCCGGTGTCCAAGGAACTCGAACCCATCGGTCAGAAGAGTGATGCGCGTCTTTTCGGGTGAGAGTGTCAACCCCATGCGTTGCTGCAGTAAGGTCGCCAATTCCTCCCGTTCGGCCGCTGCATCCTCTGCAGTCCCACTGACAAGGACGACAAAGTCGTCGGCATAGCGGACCGGGAAATACACCGGCCGGCCCGCTCGGCGGTCGGAAGAACGTGCCTCCATCGCCGCGGTGATGCCATCGCCACTCCGTCGCGCCCTGCGCTTGGTCTGATGATTGACCCAGCGTTCATATCGCTCTTCGATAACTGACAGAGCGATGTTGGCAAGCAAGGGCGAGATGATTCCGCCCTGAGGGGTGCCAGCGTCGGTTCGCAGAAACTGCTCTTCCGAGAGTGCCCCGGCTTTCAGGAACTGCACCAGCCACCG
>JAQBES010000140.1:0-3169 GCA_032123755.1 Nitrospirota bacterium | reverse complement strand
GGCTCCCGTAACGACGGGGCTGGGCGAGGTCTATCAATATTATGTGGAAGGGCCGAATGCGACGGCGACCGATCCCAAGATCGTCGAGACGGAGTTGACGGATCAGCGCACGATGCAGGACTGGGTCCTGCGCCCCCTGCTCAAGAGCGTGCCGGGCGTGATCGATGTGAACGGTATGGGCGGGTTCGTCAAGCAATATCAAGTCCTGGTCGATCCGGCCAAGCTCCGCAAGTTCGACTTGACGCTCCACGACATTTACAGCGCGGTGGCGAAGAACAATGCCAATGCCGGCGGCAATGTGCTGGAGCGCCATGCGGAGCGCGCGATCATCCGCGGCTTGGGCCTGATCAAGAGCGTGAACGATATCGAGTCCATCAACGTGAAAGAGGCCGGTGGCACGCCGGTCTTCGTTCGTGATGTCGCGGAAGTCCTCATCGGTCACGCCGTTCGCCATGGGGCGGTGGTCCTCAATGGGGAGCGGGAGGTCGTGATAGGGACGGTGCTCATGATTCGCGGGGGCAATGCGCGTCAGGTGGTCGAGGCGGTTAAGACCAAGGTGGACGATCTGCAGCAGCATCACATCCTCCCCGCTGGTACGAAGCTCCTGCCATTTTACGATCGCATCGAGTTGGTGAATGCGGCGATCGAGACGGTGCGGGATGCCTTGATCGAGGGGATCGTGCTAGTGGTCTTCGTCTTCTTTTTCTTTCTTGGCCACGTCCGCAGCGCCGTCGTGGTGACGGTCTCACTCATCGTTACCCCCCTGATCACGTTCATCGCGATGCAGCGGTTGGGGCTCTCGGCCAACTTGATGACGCTCGGAGGGCTGGCCATCGCCATCGGCGAGATCGCGGACGGTTCGCTGGTCGTGGTGGAAAACGTCTATCGGCACCTGGCGCAGAACAATGGCGCAACGAGGAAGAGCACGTCGGAGGTGATTCTTCAGGCCACGAAAGAAGTGGGCCGGCCAATCCTATTCGGCATTCTGATCATTTGCGTCGTCTTCCTGCCGCTGATGACGCTCCAAGGCATGGAAGGGAAGATGTTTGCGCCGCTGGCCTATACGTTGGTGATCGCGCTCCTGGCCTCGGTCGTGGTCACATTGACCCTGTCGCCGGTGCTCGCGTCGCTGCTCTTGCGCGGAGACCATCCGGAGGAAACGCGCCTCACGCGTTGGATGAAACAGCGCTATGTTCCTGTGTTGCAATGGACGCTCCGGCACCGCAGTCTCGTCCTGACCAGTTCGATGGCGATCGTGCTCTGCAGCCTCGCCCTCGTTCCATTCGTGGGGCGGGAATTCATTCCCCTCCTTGAGGAAGGAGCCCTGACTCCCCAAGTCGTGAAGCTGCCGAGTGTATCGCTGGCCGAGTCCATCGAGTTGGAGAAGCAAACCCAAAAGGCCATGTTGGAGTTTTCCGAAGTGAAGATGGCTGTGAGCAGAATCGGAAGAGCCGAAATTCCCTACCATCCGGAAGATCTGTATGAGAGTGACCCAATTGTATCATTGCACGACCGCAGTACCTGGAAGACGGCGAAGACCCAATCGGGGTTGACCGATGCGATCCGCCGGAAACTCGCAGAGATCCCTGGTATTTCCGTGCTGATGAGCCAGCCGATCCAGGAACGGGTGGACGAGCTGATCTCCGGCATCAGGACGGAATGCGCCATTAAGCTGTTCGGAGAGGATCTCGATGTCCTGCACGACAAGGCGAAGGAGATTGCTGCCTTGATGCAGCAGATCAACGGTGTCAAAGATATCAAGGTCGAGCAGATCGCCGGCCAGCCCTATCTGACGGTCGACATTGATCGGCAGAAGATTGCCCGCTTCGGGATCAACGTGGCAGACGTGCAGGAGATCGTGACCACCGCGATCGGCGGCAAGGCGGCGACCCATGTCTACGAAGGCGAGCGGCGGTTTCAGTTGACGCTTCGGTTTCCGGAACTGCAACGCAACAGTATCGGCACCATCGGAGAGATTCGGGTGAAGGCTGCGTCTGGTGCGCTGATCCCGATGAGCGAACTCGCCACGATCGAGATGCGCGAAGGCCCGGCCCGCATCAGCCGCGAACATGTGAAACGCCGCATTTACATCGGCTTCAACGTTGTCGGGCGCGACATCGGCAGTGTCGTAGATGAAGGGCGGAAGAAGCTGGAGCAACAAATACACCTGCCGGAAGGGTACCAGGTAACGTGGGGTGGGGCGTTCGAGAATATGGAGCGGGCCAACGCGCGGCTGTTGATCGTGGTGCCGATCACGTTGGGGCTCGTGTTCTTTCTGCTCTTCTGGGCGTTTCACTCGCTCCGCTACGCAACGTTGATCATTATAAATCTCCCCTTTGCCTTGATCGGGGGCGTCGTGTCTCTGTGGTTGAGCGGGCAATATCTGAGCGTGCCGGCTTCCATCGGCTTTATCGAACTATTCGGCCTTGCGGTGGGGAACGGGATCGTATTGGTCTCCTATATCAATCAATTGCGCAATGAAGGCACGCAGATGGACCAGGCTATCGTCAAGGGTTGCGTCCTCCGGCTTCGCCCGGTCGTCATGACCATGATGACGACGCTGCTGGGTCTGCTGCCGTTGGTGCTCGCGCAGGGGATCGGGGCCGAAGTGCAGCGGCCGCTCGCGACTGTCGTGATCGGTGGTCTCTTTACCTCGACCGCGCTCACGTTGGTGGTGCTGCCGGCCCTGTATCGAGGGTTTGCAGAAAAAGAAGCGGGGAAGGAGCATGCGCCGGAGTGGGTGTAAGGGGGAGGGTGCGGCTGACGAAGGGCGGGCAGCTTCGGTGGCGACATAATGCGATGATTCTGTTAGGCCATTGGCCTCAGGGACATACCTCGCGTGCTCCTATGAAACCGCGCCGAAACGGCGCAATATCGTCGCACGCTGTCTGTACTGCCACCAGACACAGTTTCCCGCTATGTCGCCAACGCCGTGCCCATCCCTTCCAGCCGCCGCATACTTGGAGGAGAAGGAAAACGAGCGAGCTTGGAGGGAGCATTATAGAGCTCGTTCGACGCGGGCAGTTGAGGATCGACCAGGCCACCTTCCGAAGAGAGAAACGAGCGAGTTTGGAGGGGGGAGAGGGGGTGCGGCTGATGTCTGACTCCGCTGCACATCTGTTGAGCTTCACCATCCGATGGGGTATCGTTCCGGCGAGGGTTCGGAGAT
>JAQBES010000139.1:0-2506 GCA_032123755.1 Nitrospirota bacterium | reverse complement strand
GATCGAACCCTTTCAGCCATGATCTGAAGCGCCTGAGGGCGTCGGGATCGGCCGGGTCGATCGAAGCCGCTTCGCTCTCACGCCAGGCATCATGGAGTTCCCAAGCCGACAACCCGACCGAGTCGTGTTCGTTGCAGTGCGCAATCTGGGTGTCGAGGCTGCGCACGCTGGAATGCACGTAGATCTCATGGCCGGGATTGCGCTCTGAAAAGTCAGCACCAATGGCGTCGATTTCTGCCTGCAGGGCGAGTTGCGCATCTGTGCCCCTGAAAGCCGCGATTTCCTCTTCCGTCCAGCTCCAGCGTTCGTCGAGATCGCCGGAGAAGCGAACGTAACTGCGGAGTGCCAGAAGCTTGCGGGACTCGTCTGGTATCCCGACGAGAGCTTTCGCAACCTTTTCCGGCACGAGGTGTCCCGCGATTGCATCGAGATCGGACGTCTCTTCAGACCAGCCCGTTGCAGTTCCAACCAACAGAACGGCAAACGCCACCTTGCAGGTTCGAACCACTTTTCTCAGACTGCGCGCCATGCTTCCTCCGATCATCAGGCAGTTGGCTTTTCCGCAAGTCGTTTGCACGAGGTCAATTATTCGACCTGACCCAGAACGACATTCTGGGGAACCTCGTAGTACTCCCCGACAAATGTCACCGAGATAGTTCCTGCCGAGACCGCGCCATGCGGCGTGTTTCCGGCCTCAACCTCGCTGATCTCGACATAGGCCAATTCGCCTTCCGCGAAATGCACGACGCGTTCGCTGCCGTCGGTCTTGTAGACTACCAGAACCGCGGAATGGTTGCCGTCCCGCGCGATCCCGTAGTCGCAGAGCGCGGTATCGGCCTGCGCCGATGACCGACACGAGAGCGCGCCGATATTGTCAAACAGCCCCTGCTTCGCACGGACGGCCGCCGGGGCTGCCTGGAGAAATTCCGCAGCAGCCCATCCAGCCGTTCCGGAGGCATCCAGAAAGGCGACGTTGCACCAGTCATGACCCTGGCCGGTCTGGCACCCGTCGTTCCGAAGCAGGGTGCCGGGCAGCACACGCGCGACGACAGGCGCATCCGTTCCCGGCGCGTTTCGAATGTTCAGCGGGCCGCTCAGGCCATGGACATTGACGAATCCCGCATCGAATACCGACGGAGCTTCCTCGGCCAGTTCCAGCCGCTCCTCTCCGCGCACGAGCGCGAAGGCGCCGCTGAACGGATCGTGCACGAAGGAGGTCGTCCCCTCCAGAAGCCGAAGTATGGCGTCCTCCTGTTCCGCGAGACCGTCGCCAGGGCACGCCATCTTCGTCATGGCAAACGGCCCGGAAACAACAAGCGCTGCATTCTCGAAACGTCCCGTTCCCCGGAAATTGTTGCAGCCGGTATTGCCCCAGATAGAACCATCGGCTTCGAGCGATATGCGTGGCTCGCCAATGGCTTCCGCCCCGTTGACCGACAGGATCGACCAATCGCCTGCCGATGCAAGAGATCCCTGCAGAAGCAAGAAGGCTGTCATTCCGGTCGCGACGAGATGGGGTATCCTGTTCATTTGCGTTATCCTCAATTCAAGAGATCACCTGCGGCCACGTCACCATTGTCGGAACGCGTGAAAGTTCTTTCCTGAACCGTCCCGCTCCGCATTTTGGCCCGACCCACTTTCACGACATGATGACGAAGTCACGCTCGGACCGGGAATCCGGATGCAGCGGCAGATCCGTAAGAATGTAGATCATGCCCGGGTGAATGTAGCTCACCATCTGCTTCGCGAAATCCTTGTCGGTGCGCACGCGACTGAGATCCTGCATCTCGGCACTATGTGAGTCACCATAGGTCAGCGCCTGCCAATGCATACCCTTGGCGCCCTCGTGTTTGCCCTTCAGCACATAGACATGCGCGCCCAGCGGATCGCCGTTCCAGACAAGTGGACCCGAGGCGACCTCGACGTCGTTCTCGATGATGACGATCTTCCGGTCGTGCGACGATGCGATTGCCGTGGTGATGGGGTGTGCATCGTCAATCCCCCAGTCCGAGGGATGCTTTCGTCCGTCCAGTGTCGCCACGACATCTTCGAACTCGGTCTCGGCGTAGCCAGAGAGGATCATCCCCGGATGCACGACGTCCACGGGGAAGTGATGTTCATCCGCGATGATGACCGGGGTGCCCAGATGCGTGACCTCGAACAGCAGGGCCGAGAACTTGAGCGGCAGGCGGACGCAGCCGTGCGATGCCGGGTAACCGGGAAGATTCCCGGCGTGCAGCGCGACCCCGTCCCAGGTCAGGCGGTTCATGTTCGGCATCGGCGCATTGTTATACGTCGAGGAACGATGATTCCGGTCCTTCTGGAGGACAACGAAGACGCCGGTCGGGGTCTCGTGGCCGGGCTTGCCGGTGGAACAGGTCGATACGGCAATGCGCACGCCGTTGCGATAGACATGCGCCCGCTGATCCGTCAGCGACACAATCACCGAGACCGGGCCATATGGCTGTCGTTCTGGGTGCCAGGTGAATTCACCCGGCTTCAGCTC
>JAQBES010000138.1:0-4611 GCA_032123755.1 Nitrospirota bacterium | reverse complement strand
CAGCAGCAACTCGGCGACGGCATCGTGCGCACGATTGCGCTGGGCTCGACCGATGGCCTGAAACGCGGCCTGGCCGTGACCAGCACAGGCTCACCCATCGCGGTGCCGGTGGGTGAGAAAACCCTGGGCCGGGTGATGGACGTGATGGGCCGCCCGATCGACGAGGCAGGCCCCATCGGCGAGGAAAAGCGCATGCCGATCCACCGCAAGGCCCCCGCTTACGAGGACCAGGCCGGCGGCAACGAGTTGCTGGAAACCGGCATCAAGGTAATCGACCTGATCATGCCGATCGCCAAGGGCGGCAAGATCGGACTGTTCGGCGGCGCCGGCGTCGGCAAGACGGTAACGCTGATGGAGCTGATCCGTAATATCGCGGTCGAGCACTCCGGCTTCTCGGTATTCGCCGGTGTCGGTGAGCGGACTCGTGAAGGCAACGACCTCTGGCATGAAATGCAGGAGTCGAAGGTTATCGATCCCAAGGACTTCACCAAGTCGAAAGTCGCGCTGGTCTATGGCCAGATGAACGAGCCACCTGGCGCTCGTTTGCGCGTCGCGTTGACCGGACTGTCCGTCGCCGAATATTTCCGCGACGAAGAGAATCAGGACGTGCTGCTGTTCGTGGACAATATCTTCCGGTTTACCCAGGCCGGTTCAGAAGTGTCCGCTTTGCTCGGCCGTATGCCGTCCGCCGTCGGCTATCAGCCCACTCTCTCGACCGAGATGGGGCAACTACAAGAACGCATCACCTCCACCAAGCGTGGATCGATCACCTCGGTGCAAGCTATCTACGTGCCGGCAGACGATCTGACTGACCCGGCGCCAGCCACGGCCTTTGCCCATCTGGACGCGACCACCGTGTTGTCGCGGCAATTGGCTGAGCTGGGTATCTATCCAGCTGTCGACCCGCTCGACTCCACCTCGCGTATTCTCGATCCTCAAGTCATTGGCGAAGATCACTATAAGGTCGCACGAGGGGTCCAGTCTGTTTTGCAACGGTATAAAGACCTCCAAGACATTATCGCCATTCTCGGTATGGACGAATTGTCGGAAGATGACAAGATGGCCGTGGCCCGCGCACGCAAGATTCAACGATTCCTCTCGCAGCCGTTCCATGTGGCCGAAGCCTTTACCGGCTCGCCCGGTAAGTACGTGAAGCTTAAGGATACGGTGCGGAGCTTCAAGGAAATTCTCGATGGCAAGTACGACCATCTCCCGGAACAGGCATTCTACATGGTCGGCCCAATCGAGGAAGTGATTGCGAAAGCCGAAAAGATGGGAGTGAAAGTATAAGCAGGCGGGCGCTCTTGTGCTCGCAGACCGTGCACGATGAAACCGTGCTCGGTCGATGCGCGTACGTGAGAGCATCCCGGCTGCTTATACATTGTGATACACACGTAGGAGAGATATGGCAGGAACGTTATTGTTAGAGGTTGTGACGCCGGAGAAGTTGCTCTTGAGCCAGCAGGTGGATGAGGTCATTGCACCAGGCTCCGAGGGTGAGTTCGGTGTGTTGCCGGGACACTGTCATTTTCTTTCTACGTTACGCATCGGTGAGCTTCGCTATCGCGTCGGGGATCAGACCAACCACATGGCTATTCTCTGGGGATACGCAGAAGTCACACCGACAAAAGTTACGGTCATGGCTGAAATCGCCGAGAAGGCTGAAGATATCGATATCGACCGCGCGCAAGAGTCGGTGGAGAAGGCCGAACAGCGCTTGAAGGCCGGCGGTCTGCCGTCTGAAGTCAAAGAAGCCGAAATCAGCCTTGAAAAAGCCCGCCTCCGCAAGAAGATCGCCGATCGCGCTCGCAAGACCGGCCACTGACATCCTTCTCAGATAATTCAGGAAAGACAAGAAGCTCGGTCGGCGGCTGACAGAAATGTTGAGCAGTCTGGCCGATCTCCCACGTGCTCGCGCTACGAACAGCCTCAGCAGGCCCTCGTTGGACGCGCGTAGCGGGAGAGTAACCCTAAACGCAAGGACACCCTGGGTCACTGCATCAATCTGCGGGAAAAGGCCAAAAACTTCGGGCGCCTGAGAACTGTGGAGGCTCTCCGCACGTTCTCAGCACCACGAGAGGTCCCTGCTATTTCCCCAGCGGAACTTCGATCACCAGACCGCCCATGACGTCGTCCATTTTAAAATCTTTCTTAGGGCTGTGCGGATGGGCATTGTGACAACCAACGCAGGATTGGCTGACGGCACGGTCCGCGTAGATGGCTTTGAAATAGGTCTGATCGCCGATCTTGATCGTACTGGTGGCAGACCGTTCCGGATGCTCACGCACAGCTTCTAGCCCCCTTTTCTCCGTCTCATCGTACGGGCCATTGTGCGGATTGATCGGCCACAGACTGATTAGCCGGTAGCGGACCTTCGTTCCGGTCTTCGAGGACAGGTCGCTCGCTTCTGCGAGAAACTGCGCTGGTAGCGGTAAGGTCTTTTTCTCCGTTCGCCAGTTCTCCGCTGCTGTGGCTCCGCCCTCTTTTTGCAGACGCTCGACAATATGAATGGTGTAAAAGATGCGGTCGGCTTCAATGACGGCATGGATGTAATCCGTGACCGTTTCCGGGGGAATTCCTGGCAAGTCTGCTGCGCGCGCCGTCATCGTGAACGAGGAAAATACCATCACCGCCACCACCGTCAGGATGAGTCTCCATCTCATGATTGTGCCTCCTTGTTCTACGTCAGACCAGCCTCGCGGTTGTCAGCTTAGTCCAAATCAATTGGAGAGGCAATCGGGTCGGCAGGCCTTCCGATTGCAATTGAGCCTTGCGCTGCAGTAGCGTGGCCTGAACGTGCGAAAGAGGGCGATTCGTCTTATGGTGACTGAGTTTGTCGTGACGGCCGGCGAGTTACCAAAACGGCTGGATATCTTTCTGGTCAATCGGGAGCCCAAGTTATCTCGGTCAGCCTTGCAACGGTTGATTGGGCAAGGACGTGTGCGGATCAACGGTCAGGTCGTCAAGCCTAGTCAAAAGATCAAACCCGGCGACACCATCGCCTTTGACATTCCGAAAGCGGAGCCGCTTGAGCTCAAAGGTGAGTCGATTCCACTCGAGATTCTTTACGAGGACGACGTGTTGTTGCTCCTAAACAAGCCAGCCGGCTTGGTGGTCCATCCTGCGCCTGGTCATTGGGCCGGTACGCTGGTGAATGCCCTCCTCCATCATTTTCAGACATCCGGCGGCACGGTGTCGACGATTGGTGGGAAAGAACGGCCAGGGCTGGTTCATCGGTTGGACAAGGATACCTCTGGCGTGATGGTGATCGCCAAAACAGATGAGGCCCATCGTGGTCTTTCAGCTCAATTCAAACATC
Source organism: Nitrospirota bacterium (assembly GCA_032123755.1). Classification (GTDB taxonomy): domain Bacteria; phylum Nitrospirota; class Nitrospiria; order Nitrospirales; family Nitrospiraceae; genus Palsa-1315. Next base: position 1,292 of record JAQBES010000138.1, on the reverse strand, counting down.
ACACGATCACGCGGGTGTATGAGGCTCTTATCTCCGGCGTGCCGAAAAAAGGACATGGGCTGATCGAGCTGGCGATTGGACGAGACAGGAAGGAACGGAAAACATTCTCTGCCCACACGGCACGACCGAAGGAATCCGTGACGGAATACAAGGTCGACCATCGTTTCGGTAAACTGGCTGCCCATGTGCTTTTGTACCCACGCACAGGCCGGACGCACCAACTTCGCGTCCATATGACATCCCTGGGCCATCCGATTCTGGGAGATCAGACCTATGGCGGGAAGAAGGTCTGCATGGTAGAGGGTGTCGAGATCCCCCGCGTGATGTTGCATGCGAGGACCCTCGGATTCCATCACCCCTCCACCGGAGAGTTTCAGGAGTATACAAAGGGATTCCCATCCGATATGGAACAGGTCGTTCAAGCCCTCGAGGGCCTCACGCCTCCTCACGGTACTCGAAAATCTTGACAGACCCCTCAGCGTGGCGTAAGCCATGCCACCTTGAAGGATGAGTTCATGCAGACTTCCGATGTGCTGGACGCGATGGGTGGATTGGTTGCTCAGCTGAAGATGTATGCGGCCAAATTGCCGCCGATTGTGCATCTGTCGGCGGTGCCGACCGGTGTGAAGCCCAAGCTTGAGGCGGTGGAGGAGTATGAGGAGATCGTCTCTCGTTTCAGGAGTCAGAGCGCCGGGACTCCTTATAAAGTCCTGAACGAATTATTTGTGGAATCGCTGGAAGCCTACGAGGTTGGTCGATTGCTCGGCTCCGTCCAGCCGCTCCTTTCGGTGCTCGATCATCTGGAACGGATGCAGCGAGATAAAGATATTGAAATCGGACGGATCGATGAGAAGCGCATAGGCGAGTATCGGTCCACGCTGAATAAGATTCTACCCGGCAACAAGCCGGAACTGGACGGCGCAGGACGGGGAATGTGACTAGAGTTCTGAGTTGAAAGTGCTGAGTGCTGAGTTTGGCCTCAACTCAAAACTCTAAACTCAGGACTCAGAACTCCGCGAAGCGGCTAATGCCCCATCTTTGGGCCAGCCGCGTTGTCCCCTTGTGATACGAGCTTGAAGCGAACTGTCGACCCGCATTGCGGACACTTCCCGCGGATGGTTTCCTCATCCAGCCGTTCGTACTGGTCTTCTTTCAGCCACATCAGCTGCGCGCACTTCGGGCAGGTTCGTACTTGCGTTGTCATGATGTTCCTCGTACACTCCGCGTGACTTTGGTTGCTATAACTGGGAGCTAATCTAGTACAAGATGCCTCCAACCCTCAAGCCCGCCAT
>JAQBES010000137.1:0-4488 GCA_032123755.1 Nitrospirota bacterium | reverse complement strand
GTGAGCGCCGTGCTGAACACGTAGTTGCCGAGTCGTCTGACGTTGGGCAAGGTCGCCGTCGGTGTGATCAGAGGGATGTGGGCTCGCTCGGCGAGTTCAGCCATGACCGGCAGATTTTTCGAGAGGAGCGGGCCGATTACGGCGAGGGGGCGATCGGTGTTCAGCAGTCCGGAGAAGTCGTCAAAAAACGAGCCGAGATCGGATTCGAAATCTTTGACGATAAGACCAACCGATGCGCTTCCTGCCCAGTCTCTATTTGCTTCGATGGCCAGTTGAATTCCGCTGAGGACTTCATTGGCAAAGGGAGAGAGTTTTCCTGAAAGCGGCAGAACCGTGGCGATGAAAAACTGGTTGGACTGTAGTTTGGCTTGGAGTGTGGTGAGGAGTTCCGAGGTTTTTGCTGCCTGCGGGTGCATCGGGAAATTCACGAGAAATTGCTGAATTTGACGGATGGCCCGGTGTTCTTCTCCACGGCCGATGTAGAGGTTGACGAGTCGGAGAGACGCAAGATCGCCGGGAAAGCTGCGTGGGAAGGTGTCCCGGATGTGCTCGAGGGCTTTCTTGTCAGACGTCTCACTGACGAGCTCGCGAATGCGGGTCCGTACGTCTTCCGCTTGGTCTTCGGTTCCCAAAGCCACTTCTTCGAGCCACGCCTGAATAGCACGGGTCGCGTCCTTTTTTTGCGCGTAGATGTCGCCGATCAGCCGCAGGGTTTCGCGTTTCGTGCTGTCATCTTTGGAAAGGTTGCGCAGGCCCGTCAAGATCGGCAGGGCAAGGTCGAGATTGTCCATCGCCGCATGGGCTCGGGCCTGCATCAGCTTGCCTCGGTCCGCCAATTCTGAGTCGGGGAACTCGGTTTGCAACTGCCGCAAGTATTTTAGGGCGTCCCCATTTTGCTTTGTGCGGTGCAGGGCTGCGCCGAGGAGTAAATAGGTGTCGTCGAGCAGGTCGGGCTTCGGAGAGGTCGCCAGAAAACGACGGAGTATGGTGATGGCTTCTTCGGCTTGATCTGCGTCGATCAGGCGCTTCGCCTGGTTCAGCGTGGGATGGTTTGCCGGGCTAGCGGGTCCTGTTTCTGCATAGACGGGGGGATTGAACTCGAACCCAGTGATTGGCCAAAGCATGCTCCAGGCAAGTGTAAGCACATAGTACCAGCGTACCGAAAGTACGTACGAGCGATGTGAATACAGGGATGCCAACGGGCGGGCCATGAGCTCCTGGGCGGTGTGAGGGATATGTCATTTGCACGTGACTACTATCGGAAACCTTGTGGGGTGTCAAGGTAAACTCCACAAGGTTCGTTGTGTTCATTTGAACAATTGGCTATCATCGCACAGATGATGCTAGACCCGCTGGCCGAGCGATATTTGAGCCATCTCCGGGTGGAGGGTGGTCTCTCCCTCAACACGGTCGAAGCCTACCGCCGCGACTTGAGTAAATTCCACTCCTACTTGCATCGAGCCGGTATCGTGCCGCTCGGGCCTCTTACGCCGGAGACGTTGACGGGATTTCTCCGTTCCTTGAACGAGGCACGGTTGTCTCGCGCCTCCTCTGTACGCTGCCTCGCGGCTATTCGAGGGTGGTTCCGGTTTCTGATGCGGGAGCGGATGATTGAGGAGAATCCTATCATTGGTCTGGTCTCATTATCCCGAGGCATTCGACTGCCCAAAACGCTGTCGCAGCAAGCCGTCATCGCATTGTTGGACCTGGCGGCAGTTCCGACCCCTGAAGACCTGCGTGATCGCGCGATGGTGGAGTTGCTCTATGCGACGGGGCTTCGCGTATCAGAATTGGTAATGGCTGAAATCACGCAGGTGAATCTTGATGTCGGGTATCTCCTGGTCACGGGCAAGGGTGCGAAGCAGCGTCTCGTGCCGATGGGTGAGGGGGCTCGACAGTTACTGCAGCAGTATGTGAATGAGGCGCGGCCACGGCTTCTCAAGGAACGGGCTTCACGGTATGTGTTCGTGTCGAGGCGGGGCGGGCCGTTGACGCGGCAAGCCTTCTGGAAGTTGCTGCGACGCCGTGCCCAGCGAGCGGGGATTACACAGATTATTTCGCCTCACATGCTCCGGCATTCGTTTGCGACGCATCTGCTCGAAGGCGGTGCGGATCTTCGGTCTGTACAGGTGATGCTCGGCCATGCGAATATTGCGACGACGCAGATCTACACGCACATTGAACGGGGACGCCTCAAGCTGGTGCATGATCGGTATTTCCCTCGGGTGGAACGGCGTCGGGGGCGAAAAATATAATCGAGGAGACACGATTCATATGGGCGGAATGCGCAGTGGCCAAAAAATGCAAGAAGCTTGCGAGATTCGATTGACAAGGGCAAGGGGAGTTGGTAGCATCCGCGAAGGTTGCTAAGAAAATCAGGCGGATAGCTCAATTGGGAGAGCGCTGCTTTTACAAGGCAGAGGTCACAGGTTCGATCCCTGTTCCGCCTACCAGCGCGAAAGCTGGTTTACGGGGGGCAGGACAGATCATTGAACAGAAATAATGAAATTTTAGACGGGACCAACCGCTAGATATAGTCTTGTCACCCACATCTTCCGCTATAAGTAGAGTTTCGAGGGGCCGTCGTTCAGCTGGTTAGGACGCCAGATTGTCAATCTGGAGGTCGCGGGTTCAAATCCCGTCGGCCCCGCCATTTTCCCCTGTGTTTGCTAGACTGCGTAGGCAAGACTGTGAGTACTTCCTAGAGCCGGGAAAGGTCCTTTCCGTATGTTTCAAACAGGTTTCATCGGACTGGTGGGTTCGCTCGGCTCGGTTTCCAAAATTGTGCTCTTGCTCCTGTTCGTCTTCTCGGTCATCTCGTGGGCCGTTATTTTCTTCAAATGGCGAGCGTTTCGAGTGGCAGACCGCGAGGACAAGCGGTTCCTGGCGCTCCTAGTGAAGACACGAGATCTCGACGAGCTGTATCGGCAAGTTCGACGAATCGAAGGAAGTCCCAGTGCGGTCGTATTCGAAGGGGTGATGGAGCGTGTAGGGTCTGGGCGTGTTGAGGGGAGGGATGGTGTTGGCTCGGGCCCAGTTGATCAACATGTCATCGAGCGCACGGCGTCCCATCTCGGGCAACGCCAGCTCTCACAGCTCGAGACCTATCTCCCGTTCCTGGCCACGACGGGAAACATTACTCCGTTTATCGGACTGCTCGGGACTGTGATGGGAATAATCGATGCATTTCGTGAGATCGGCACGCAAGGGACTGCCAGTATTTCTGCTGTTGCTCCCGGCGTAGCGGAGGCCCTAGTCGCAACCGCAGCCGGTCTGTTCACCGCCATCCCCGCGGTCATAGCCTATAACTACTTTCTCACTCGGATTCGCAGCACGGCGTTCCGGTTGGATTCGGTCTCCATCGAGCTTCTGTCATCCCTCTCGACCGCTGCATCGAAGACAAAATCAGTTCCGGTCGGAGTTCAAGGATGACCCTAGAGTCCCGTCACCGTCGGTTTCTGGCAGAGATCAACGTTATCCCTCTCGTCGATGTGGTCCTCGTCCTCTTGGTGATTTTCATGGTCACCGCACCGATGCTGTATCGAGGGATGGACATTACGCTGCCGACTTCTGCCACGAATACAATCAAACCGGAAATGCGCACGGTGCTCACGATTGAAAAAGATCAACGGCTGTATCTCGACAAAGATCCGGTCGGGGTGGCTCAGCTGGAACAGAAATTGAAGCTCTTGAAACAGGACCATCCCGATGTGTCACTGTATCTCAGGGCTGATCGCGACGTGCCCTACGGGGTCGTGGTGCAAGTCATGGACGGTGTCAAGAAAGCCGGCATCGAGAAGATCGGGATGGTGACGGAGCCGGTCGGGCCCGAGCGCGTGGGAGCGCCACAAATTCCGCGTCTCCCGCCGCGAAAAAATTGACGCAACGTGCGCGAGGGGGCTGGTTGTTATGGCGTCCCAGGTGTCGGCCCTGTCAGGTTCGTGGTTCGACCAGGACGATCAATCCTGGCTGTCCTCTCGACTTAAGCGAACGCTGGTGCTGTCGCTTGCTCTTCATGTTGTGGTTTTGCTCGTGGCGGTTGGGCTTCGACTTCCGCAACAGGGTGAACGCCCGTTGACGTCCGTGGAAGTGTCGCTGGTCAGTCTGCCGACACCCGTGAGACCAGCCAGGTCGGCGAAGCCGGTCGAATCAGCAAAAGTTTCAGACTCGAAGCCGGCACCGGCGCCAGTAGTCAAGGCGGTGGCCCCAAGCGTAGCCCCTTCAGCCGCGCCTCCAATAGTTGAGAGAAGAAGGGACATGCTGCGGGATCTTCAGCTTCCACCGGATGCGCCGAAATTTGGAGATTTGAGCCCCGTTACAAAATTGGTGGCTCAGCCACAACAGGCGGCGGAGGTACTCGATATCCCACGGGTCAGGGATGTGGCGCAAGACCCGGTCGCGAAGATTCTGCAGCGGTCTACGGTCAGTGATGATCTGAATCGTGAGTTAGAAGAAGAGCTGAAAAAGATCAAACAGTTTCAGCCTGTA
>JAQBES010000136.1:0-31649 GCA_032123755.1 Nitrospirota bacterium | reverse complement strand
GTGCAGGATTGGTACGCGGCGAACTATTACGAAATCTCGCCTGAACGAAACCCGCAAGGACCCGAAGAAGGACAGTTCAAAGTGCTACGCGGTGGATCGTGGTCCGACCTGCCGAAATATCTTCTCACCTATGGGCGCTTCAAGCTGCCTCCTGAAACTCAGAATAGTTATACGGGCTTCCGCTGCGCCAAATCATAATAGGCTGCTGAAAACAATCCCCAGCGAGGTCGCAGCCGATGGCAACACCGGAGGCGTAGCCTCCGAGCTACGATGAGGATGCTGGCGAGGTGAGAGCGAAGCTGGGGATCGTTTTCAGCAGCAGCTAGTAGAGGGTCTTGCTGACTTCCGCCGAAAGTGGACTTTCGTTACCGGCACTGTCGTAGGCTGTCATGGCGAAGAAATAGGTCTGGTCCTTCGGAAGATTGGAGACGGTATAGGTCGTGACCGTTCCTGTCACGAAGGCCGACCCAGGGTAACTGTATGTGCCGGAAGCCGTGCCGACGTAGATCTTGTAGCCGGCCAGATCAGGTTCCGCATTCGCCGTCCATGTGAGTGTCACGATCCCTGTCGATGGGCTAGGAGGAGGAGTTGAGGGAGGAGTTGAGAGAGGAGTTGAGGGAGGGGGGGTGACAACAGGAGTCGGGGGTTGCAGCAAGCTCGCGATCGCAGAGTTCTGGAGTAAGTTCAATGCCGATCGCGAACCGCCAGACGAGGAAGCTGAACCGCTTCCTGCCGATGCCACAGGGCGGCCGGCTGCCGCGTTGACGAATGGAGAGGGAGCAGTCGGCGTGACCACAACAGTGCCAATCGAGGTGAGCCCCGCAAGAGGCGCAGCCGTTGACTTCGTGATGGGCTTCGTTGTCGTGGGAATTGTGCCTTTGGCGGTATCGGCTGCCGTCTGCGGGACCTGTCCGGCTGCGACGCCCGGTGTCACGGTTGCACGGAGTGCCTGGGATGAGGTCGGAGGAGCAGTTGTCGAGGCAATAGCCGGACGTTTAGCCAACGTTCGATGATGCGTCAAGGGCCTGGTTGGTAGAGAAATCGACGTTTGGGGTGCTCCGGTCGGGCTCGTGATGCGAGTTGGCTCATGGCCGGGAGGTTGGAGCATAGTCCCTTGAGTCGTGGCAGGCAGAGCAGCGGATTCAACGGCTGACCGGTGAATCAGGCTATGCCGACGTGGCATCTCTTGTTCTGCAGCTGAGATGATCACGGGTGTCGCGAGAAATTGATGGCCCAGGAGTAAGACCGTTACAAGGGAGAGAATCTGGATACGAAGTGTCGAGTTATCGTTCACGAGCATTCTTCCTGGCAGGCCATACAATACTCAGTCAGACAGAGACGGCTTTTGTTATTTGTGTGTCCGCCCTCTGTCTGTGACACCTCTGCATTGTGTCGTGGACCTGCGTGGTGCGCCAGAAAAATTTCAATTTAAACCGGAGGGTGTGCCTATCGTCAGTTGTGAATCAATCATGACGCTAAGGGAACTCTTCCTACGGTGAGCGGGAAGCAGATCAGCGTCTGGGGAAATTCGAATGTAAGCAAGCCACAGATGATCGGAATTATGAGAGGAGAAGGGCGCGGCAGGCTGCTCAAAAAGGCCAGACTTCTCACCCGCCCAACCCTGACGCGCCGAGACGCGCCTTATCCCAAGCAAGGCCGCAGCGAACTATCACTTAATAAGGGGTGGATGGGATGAGCCCAACTGCGCGTAACGTTCTCACCCGCCCACCCACTGGCACGCCGAGACGTGCCAGTTGCCCAGGCGAGGGCCTTCTGTTTTTCCCCACTTCGCCCTCAGGGGAGCAGCCAGACTGTCCTTCGTGCGCGTTCTGCGAGCACGAAGGATGGTCTGGCTACTCCCCCTCCTGCTCTTCTGAGGCCGCGCGTTGCGCGCGCACGGGGGGTCGTCCCAGCCACCTCGCCCCATTTTTCAGCAGCCTGCTAGGGCTTTGCTGTGAGGTGGGTAAAGAGCCAATCGCTGATCGATGTGGTCATCTGGCGAAAGTCTTCCCCTCGAGTGAATTGATGATCGGCGCCTGGCAAAAGATCCAGCCTCTTGGGCCCTCCCAGTGAGTTAAGCAATCGCCGGCTTTGATGGAGGGGGACACATTCATCCTGCTCACCCTGGACGATGAGTGTGGGCACGGTGATTCGTTCAGCCGGCCCATAGGCAATCTGTCTGAGGCAGTCCTCGTAAAAATCATACTGCAAACGGACTCGATCTGGCCCTCCCATGATGTTCGGAATTGTGTCCGTGGCCTGCCACCGTACCAACTCTTCAGCCTCGAACGTGAGGCGAAGCTCTTCCGCAAAGTCCACCACAGGACATTTGAGGGCCAAACAGGCGAGATCGCGACGCTGGGCTGCCGTGAGGATGGCAACGAGCCCCCCGAAGCTTGAGCCGACGAGTCCGATTCGGTCATATCCCCTGGCGGTCACCAGATCCAGAGCGGCTTGGGCTTGATGCACGGCCAGGGTGGTCGTGATCTTTTCGAACGGTCCGTCACTGTCTCCTTGGCCGAAAAAATCGAATCGAAAGGTCGCCAAGCCCCGTTCCTTGAGGAGGCGGGTCAAGGTCCTGTTGGTCATACTGTTCTTGCTGGAGAGAAACCCATGGCACAGCACGGCAAGACGCGTCGTTGGTCCGTCGGGCGTACTCAGGATCGCGGCAATGCCGTGACCATGGCGATCATGAAAGGTCAGAGCTTCTTCCATAAGATAGTCGATCAGTTAGGATGCTGAAACAGTCCGCCAGCCTGTCTGGTCCATTTGGTCTGTCTGGTCTCTCTGGTTCATCTGGTTTGTCTGGTTCGACCAAATTGTCGAGACAGACGGGAGAGACCAGACAGACCAAGCGTGTCCCAGACGTACGTACCATCGAACTACTGTACTGCCTAGTTTGATTTTTCAGCATCTCATTAGGGAGATTGATAATTAGTCGGAAGGCCGAACCCCCAAGGCCCAGGCGAGTTTGGCAGTAAAGAGGGTCAAGCTGCCAAGGAGCAGGCCGACGGTGACCCAGGTCGCGATCTGAATGGAAAGCGAACTGAGCGGGAAATTCCAGGTCATCGTAGCAAGTACGCCGAAGCCCATCGTCCCTAAGCTCAAGCCAGTCAGCTGAATGATTCGCCCCCGGTTCATGATGGCCGCGAGTTGATCTCGATAGGGCCCCTGTTTTTTCCGGCTCGCGATTCGGCTAGTTGCCAGTATCTCAGGAATGCCATAGGACAAGGCCCCTAAGACAGTCTGCAAGATAAACCCGATCAAAGCCATATGGGTATAGGCTGCGAGGTGCAATGATCCAAACGGCAGCATTGGCGACTGTGGAAAATAGTTGGCTCCGACGAGTACGCCCATGATCATCATGAGGACCAGAAAAAACGTCGCAACCAGGAGGTGTTCCGAGGCGGCATTCCCCTGATGGCCGGAGCCCACCCAGGTGCGCAGTAGGTTGTAGGCGTAAAGGCCGATGCAGAGGACGAGCAACCCTCCGATCGCGAGCTCGAGGTGTAGGGCCGAGGTGATAAACCCACCAATCAAGACGGCGAAGCCGGCAGGAAGCAATACCATCACGAGGCGAGCGAGTCGCGGGCTGTATAGCTCGGCATTCAAGATAATCGGCAAGAGGCGATGCGTGGCGCCGATCATCGCCATCGTGACGAAACCCAGCAGAATCACATGCAGATGAAGAAGTCGCGCATGGGCATAGTATTCTGGCATGAGTCGAAAGGCCATCGCGACGCCCATCGCCAATCCACCGAGTAGGGCGAGCAGTGAGAATCGATACAGCCAGGAGGGACTGGCTGGTTGCGTCAGGTTTGGTCGCGCATACTGCCAGGCGACCGCGGCGATGGAGGCGACTGTTCCAATCACGACAATCCCAGCCACGCCGACGATCTTCATGTTTCCGAGTCCGAATCCAACGAGCAAGCCGACTGTGGCGGCGTTCAGGGCTACGAACAGCCCTGGATGGGAGTTCGAGGGGATTCGGTCGCTTTGGGAAGCCTGTGACAAGGAGGCGAACAATCCGCCGATCATGAGTTGCAGGATGCCGCCTATGAGGGTGGCATGCGCATGGACCACTCTCAACCAAGAGGGCAGCGGCGTGCCATGGACCAATCCAATTAGGATGGCCAATCCCACCAGCGAGGAAAGTAGGAGCCAGCTAAATCCTGTGATCAGAAAGGTCAGTGGCTGGCAGGTAACACGACCCATGGAGTTCTCCTCGCAGGATGCTGAAAACGTTCGCCATCAGCGATTTCGATATCCGTGATGCGTGAAGTGGAAGATATCTGTCGATCTGATGATCTGACGAATTCCATACCTTCAACAGATCAACAGGTCAATTGATTCCGTAATTGCTTCACGGATGACGAACAAAAGGACAGCCTTTTGCAGCATCCTGCTATGTTTGGAGAAAATAGAAGTGATTTGTCGGTCCAGTTCCATGACCGATTGCCAGGCTATGGCGAAGGGCCTCGGTTAGATAGGTCTTGGCTGTCTGCACGGCGTCGTTCATGGATTTGCCTCGTGCAAGATGGGCTGTGATTGCCGAGGCAAACGTGCAGCCGGTGCCATGCGTGTGGGGCGTATCGATGAACTCTCCCTTGAACACATTGAAGAACCGGCCGTCATAGAGCAGATCGGTAGCTCGTTCTGCTGGCAAATGACCGCCCTTGATCAATACATATTTGCAGCCGAACCCGTGAATGACTTTGGCGGCGCGGCGTGCGTCCGCGAGGGTTTTGATCTCAATGCCGGACAGTTGCTGGGCTTCGTGGATGTTCGGCGTGACGAGCAACGCTAAGGGGAAGAGCTGTGTCTTCACGGCGTCGATCGCCTCCGGCTTGAGCAGCGCATGGCCGGTCTTCGAGATCATGACCGGGTCCACCACGAGATTCGCGACCTTCTGAGGCCTCAGGAGTTTGGCGACAACCTCGACGATTGCCGTCGAGGACAACATCCCGGTTTTCACCGCGGCGACGTCGAAGTCGTCGAACACGGCGTCGATTTGCGCCGCGATGATCGAGGTCGGCAACTCGAAGACGTCGGTGACCTCTTCCGTATTTTGTGCGGTGATGGCGGTAATCACCGACATGGCAAACACGCCGTTGGCCGACATAGCTTTGATATCGGCTTGAATTCCCGCGCCTCCACCGGAGTCAGATCCGGCAATCGTCAAGACTTGTTCCACTGTCATGAGGGCTCCTGATTAGTACTGCTCAGATGCGCAGATTATACTTGGTAGGCCGGGCCTGTCCAGCGGATGAATTCAGCCATCCTAACCCCGTCGGCAGCTTCGTCTGTATGCTGTAAGTAGGTAGCCCCGCAGGGCAATCAGCACCTCCCAACCAGCCAAGATTCAGCGAGGTTTTCTTCCCATCTTCTAGCCGTGGCTGGTATGTGAATGTAAGAGGCGGGGACTGTCCCAAACCGCGCGCGTCCAACGAGGATCTTCCCTTTCTCTCCCCATTCCAGTGGACGTGAACTCAAAGGGGTTGTGGGTGGGGTGCCCCATCGTGCGCGCATCGGACGAGCACTGTTTCATCGTGCGCGTTCTGCGAGCACACGAGACGGTCCTGCCCCTTCACCCGTTCCGTATTTTTGTCTTTTCCCAATCTGGCATGTCGTGACTTGACGGGTGGCGCTGACCTGGGAGCCCGTCCGCCCGCAGCGGGGTCCCTACACCGGGCGGGGTGCGAGGACGGACGGGCTGGTCAGCGACAGGACCCATTCATTTCTTTCCCCCCTTCTCTCCCTTTCGGCCGGTGTTCTATTTTAGGGCCAGGGCTCGGAGGCTCTCGGAGCGTGATCAGAGCGCCGTTGGGCTACCGCTCTTGCTGAGCCAAAGCGACCGCCTGTGGCGGTGGTGACGAATGTCCGAAGCCACACCTCTGCAAAGCAAGTGGTGTAGCAAGTTTTCGGCGCCAAGCGGCGGTGCAGCCTAGAGCGGTCAACGGCGCTCTGTGGCTGCGAGCGGAGAGAGCCTCCGAGCCCTGGCCCGCCCTCTTACACCGGCCACTTCTCCTCGTTCCACGCCATCTCCCAGAACATCCACTCATACCGCGAGCTGATGACGAACGACTCTTCCATCCGTCGCGTCTCTTCCTTGCCCGCCGTCTTGGCCCACTGATCTACTTTCTTCCTCATCCAGCGCTGTACTTCGGCAAACTCCGGTGAGGCGTAGAGCATGAGCCAGTCCCGGTACGGATGCTTCTTTTTCGGTGGGCCCTGTTTCAAGAGATGCTGCCCGACGACGCAGTAGATCCAGGCGCAGGGGAGGGCGACGACAGTGATTTCCGCTGCCGAGCCTGTATGGGCGGCGGTGAGCATGTGTCTGGTGTAGGCATAGTTCGTCGGCGCCATGGGTACGGACGACATCTGTTTGGCGCTCATCTTCCACCGTGACCCATATCCTTCGTGGAGACTGCGTTCGACGACAATGGTTTCTTCGGCGAGCTTCGTCAGACGCAGGGCCGATTCTGAATCCGGCGCTTTCAGCGCTCCGGCAGAAAACACACGGGCGAGGTCACCGAGAAACCTGGCGTCTTGCAGGATGTAGTACTTGAATTTGCGTTCCGGCAGGGTCCCGTTGCCTAACGCCACGACGAACGGATGGGTGAGCTGCGCGTTCCACATCGGTTGGGCCAACTTTCGCAGATGGTCGGAAAACGACATACAGCCACTTCTCCTTTGTTAATCGCATCTCGTGAAGCGTATTTCGCAAGTTCCGGACCCTCCTACGAGGTTCGCGTTACGAGCGATGCTTCGCGAATGTCAGTCGTGCGGAGCCCAGGGCCTCGGCAAACGATTAATGCCGTCTAGCGCGGCAACTTTATAACATTCCGCGAGTGTCGGATAGTTGAAGATGGTGTCGACGAAGTAGTCAATCTTTCCGCGGTAGGCGATGACGGCTTGCCCGATATGGATGAGCTCCGTGGCCCCTTCCCCGATAACATGGACACCCAATAGCTCCAGGGTGTGGCAATGGAAGAGCAATTTCAGCATGCCGGTTTCATCGCCGATAAGCTGGCCTCGTGCGATCTCGCGATACCGCGCGATGCCGACCCCATAGGGAATCCCTGCCTTGGCCAGATCTTCCTCATTCCGTCCCACCATGGAGATTTCAGGAATGGAGTAGATGCCGTAGGGCAGGAGGTCCGTGTCGGTGTGGTCGGGATGGCCAAAGGCATGGCAGGAGGCATGTCGGCCCTGTTGCATGGAGGTCGAAGCGAGGGCGGGAAAGCCGATGACGTCGCCTGCCGCATAGATATGTGGAACCGTTGTTTGAAAATGTTCGTTGACGGTCATGCGGCCTCGGTTGTCCGGCTTAAGACCCACAGCTTCGAGGTTGAGCCGGTTGGTCGTGCCGACTCGACCGATCGCATACATCACTATCGTCGCTTCAATCGGCTCGGCATGCTTCAATCGAAGATGGATCTGACCGGCCGGTTGTTTTTTGATCTCGATGACTTCTTCATTGTGGTAGAGCGTGATGCCGGTTTCTCTCATGTGTTGCTGCAGCGCCTCAACGATCTCCGCATCGACAAATTCCAGCAGCCGCGGCCGCTTATCGATCAGAATGACCGGGACGTCCAGCATGGCGAGGATTGAGGCGTACTCCGTTCCGATGACGCCGCCGCCTACGATCACGATGGATTTCGGAATTCGTTTCAGTGCAAAAAGGCCGTCCGTATCGATGACGGAGTCGTGGTCGAAGGGAATCTCGGGAGGCCTGGCCGGTTCCGTTCCGATTGCGATGACGATGAAATCGGCCTCATGTTCGACAGATCCGTCAGTCTGCTGAATGCGGAGGCGGTGCGGATCGACGAAGCTGGCGGTTCCGTAGATCACATCGATTCGGTTGCGGGTCATTTGGTTTTCGACGATCTGTACTTGGCTTTTGATGATGTGGCTGGAGCGGAAGGCGAGATCTTCGATCGTGATAGTTTTCTTGACCCGATAGGCAGCTCCATACAGATGGCGTTGGTGAAGCCCTGACAGGTGGAGGACGGCTTCGCGGAGGGCTTTACTGGGAATGGTGCCGGTATTGATGCAGACGCCACCGACGACTTCTTTGCGCTCGATCAGGCCCACCGTCTTGCCAAGTTTAGAGGCCTGGACCGCAGCCTTCTGGCCGGCGGGTCCGCCCCCAATCACCAGCATGTCATAGTGCGCCATGAGTTCCTTGTGAGAGAAGGCTGAGGTTCAGGTTCCGACAGAACAGTTCGAGGTTCGGAGTTCGAAGTTCCAAAGCCTCGAATGCCGAACCTCGAACAACATGGCTTTGGCTCCAACTTCGACCTCAGCCTTATTGGGCCTAGCTCGCGGTGATCAATGACTTGGCCACTGCGAAGGCCTCATCCATGTCCGGTAACTGGGTCAGCTCGGGAGTGATTTGCAGATACCGCACGGTGTTGTGGGCGTCGATGACCATGACGGTCCGCGCCAGGATGTGGGGGGCCTCGAGGAAGAGCCCATAGGTCTTTCCAAATTCGGCACCTCGATAGTCCGAGAGGAAGGTCACGTTGGTGATATGGGCTTCTTCCGAAAAGCGTTTCTGCGCAAAGGGGGTGTCTACGCTCACGGTCACCAGTTCGACCATCTTGTCCAGGCCCTTATTCTTTTCGCTCAGATAATGGGTCTGCTGTTCGCACACGGGGGTATCGAGCGATGGTACGACGCTGATGATCCGGACTTTGCCCTTGCCCTTTGTGTCGGTGATGGTGATCGGCGACAGGTCCGTCTGTGTCAGCTGCACCTCCCGGAGGGAGTCGCCGACTTTAATGCCGGTTCCCGATAGGGCCAGGGGGTTTCCCTTGTAAAGGACCGTACGGCCTTCACCCGCCATGGTGCTGCCGCCAGCGACGGTGATGTCCTTGTAAAGAAAGGCGGAACCGGTGGAGTTGCCCATGCTTCCGCATCCGGAGAGCCCGAGCGTCATGCAGACGGTGGCCCCAATGATCAGTCGATGTGCTGCCCTCATAATGCCCTCCTTGGTAAAGCGACGGTAACCATTCTATCAACAATACAGTGGCTTATGCATGTGTCATTTACAGCATGCCGAAAAACTATGTTGGTACGCGAGAACTTCGATGATTCGCACATGTGGGACAAACCCGGTCTGTCTGGTCTCTCTGGTTGATCTGGTTTGTTTTGTTTCTCTGGTTGATTTCGTTTATCTGGTTAGTTTCGTTCAACCAAAAAACCAGACAAACCAAACAACGGTCTCCTTGCGCCGGCGGACTATTTCAGCATCCTGTTACGGTTGAATAAAGGTGATGAGTTCCTGGTTGACCAAATCCGGTCGTTCCCACTGCGGGATGTGTCCCGCCTTGGGGATTCGGATGAATCGTGACTCTTTGATGGTCTGGTGGAGTTCCTCGCCCACGGCGATTGGGAACACCCGATCTTCTTCCCCCCAGATCACCAGCGTCGGGTGGGTGATTTCACCGATGCGCGTGGCAAATCCTGACTCCCATAGCGGAAGGTTTTCTCTAACAGTCATAACGGGTTTGATGAGTCCGGGGCGCTGACGGTTGCGATTGGATCGTTCCATGATGGCTGGTGTGAGGAGTGCCGGGTCATGTACGATTTCTTGTAAGACAGACTCGATCATCAGGCCGCCGAACAGCCAGTTGCCTAATGAGACGAGCCAGGACGGTGCACTGGTTTCTAAGGCGCGCCGCACTGACGGACTGGTGAGTTTCTCCATGACGTGTTGTGGCAGCCCGTCGATAAGTACGAGCTTGGCGACACGGGTAGGGTGTGCCAACACCATGCCGATGGCCAAGCCGGCGCCCATGGAATTGCCGACTAACGTGGCCTGTGGGATCTTCACGGCGTCCATGAATCCGACAAAGAAGTCCAACATCTGATCTGGTCGGTAGTCGATCTCGGGTTTATCGGATAGCCCGGCGCCGGGCAGATCAAGCGTAAGGACACGGAAGTGCTGCGATAGCGCGTGCTGCTGATGTTCCCATTGCCACATCGATCCTCCGAAGCCGTGGATCAGGATGACCGGGGGACCAGCGCCTACATCCAGAAAGGCGATCCGCTGGTCGTGGACGAGGACGGTTCTAATGGCAATGCGCTCAATGGCGTCGAACTGCGTTGGAATCGAAGGCGGAGACGAGCAGGCGGTCATGATGTGACACAACAAACTAACAATAAACAGCGCCACATGCGGCTGTCTGTATGCACGACCGGGGACAGTTGGGTCTATCGGACTACTCCAGCTGGATGACTGTTTCATCCGTCTTCACGTTGTCGCCTTCGGCGACCAGGATGGCGGTGACTGTCCCGTCGATCGGCGCCGGGACCTGGCTTTCCATTTTCATGGCTTCGATGATCAGGAGGGGGGCACCGGCCTTGACCACGGCATCGATCGCGACGAGTACTTTGACGACGCGACCGGGCATCGGAGGGGCTACGTCTCCTGGCTTGGATGGCCTGGGCCGTTTGGGTTTGGCCCCGGTCCCACTGTCGGGAGCTTCCGGCACGTTGGCCAGGATCTCCCGGATCGGCTCCAAGGAGACTTCCTCGAGTTTGTCGTTGACCCGGATGTAATAGGGTTTACGGCCGTCGACCTTCCGTCCTGAACCGGATACCTTCACATGGTAGGTCTCGCCGTGGACCGTGACGTTGAATTCGGCGGGGGCCAAATGGAGTTCGGTGGACGCAGCCGGTCCGCTGGGCCAGAAGCTCTCGAGGGGCTCAAGCGCCAGGTCCCCCTTCTCGCGCGCTTCAAAGAAGTCTCGCGCGATGGTGGGGAACAGAGCGAACGAGAGCTGATCTTCCACCGTTACGGCCGAGGCGGGTAAATCATTTTTGAGGGCTTCGAGTTCAGGTTCCAACCGATCGGCGGGCCGCGTCTTGATCGGCTGGTCGTCCCCGATCGCGCGGGCCATGATGTCGTGATCGAGGGGCCCCGGTGCCCGCCCGTAGAGTCCGAGGAAGTAGTTCTTGGTTTCCGTGGTGATGACTTTGTACCGTTCGCCCGTCAGGACGTTGAGTGTAGCTTGGGTGCCCACGATCTGACTCGTCGGGGTGACGAGCGGGGGATAGCCCATTTCCTTTCGGACGCGCGGCACTTCATCCAGGACTTCTTTCATCCGATCGAGCGCATTCTGCTCGGTCAGTTGCGCGGCGAGATTCGAGAGCATGCCGCCTGGAATCTGCGAGGTGAGGATTTCGGCATCGACCCCGGTGAACTCGCTTTCGAACTGCCGATACTTTCGGCGAACGGTGCGGAAGTGTTCGGTGATCGGAAGGAACGAGGCGAGGGTCAACCCCGTGTCGTACGGGGTATTGCGCAGCGTTGCCACCAGCGTTTCCGTCGAGGGATGCGAGGTGCCACCGGCCAACGGTGAGATGGCTGTATCCAGCATGTCGAGACCTCCGAGGATCGCCATGAGAGAGGTCATCGAGGCCATCCCCGAAGTGTAGTGTGAATGCAAGTGGATCGGAACCTTTACCGCTGCCTTGATACGGCGTACGAGGTGATAGGCATTGAGCGGCGCCAAGAGCCCGGCCATGTCTTTGATGCAGAGCGTGTCGGTTCCCAAATCCTCCAGCTGTTTCGCCATGTCCACAAAACGGTCTACGCTGTGGACGGGACTGACGGTGTAGCAGATGGCGGCTTCAACATGTTTCCCGCAGGCTTTCACTTCTCGCATAGCCCTTTCGAGATTCCGGATATCGTTCAGTGCGTCGAAGATGCGGTATACGTCGATGCCATTGGCGGCGGAGCGTTCGATGAACCGCTCCAGCACATCGTCGGCATAGTGCCGATATCCGACCATGTTCTGTCCGCGGAGCAGCATCTGGAGCTTGGTATTGGGCATGGCGGCACGCAGTGCGCGGAGCCGCTCCCAGGGATCCTCTTTGAGGAAGCGGAGGCATGTGTCGAAGGTGGCGCCACCCCAGACCTCGAGCGACCAATAGCCGACGGCGTCGAGCTTTTGGGCGATGGGCAGCATGTCCTCCGTCCGCATACGCGTGGCCAAGAGCGACTGATGTCCGTCGCGCAAGGCGACGTCGGTAATCAGGATTGGCTTACCTGCCGCCGGTTGGATCGTCAGCTCTGGGCCGCTGCGGGCACGTGTCTTTGACGTCCGGACGGCTGGTCCGGCTTTCCGCTTCTTGGGGGCCTGTGTTCGTGAGGATCGTCTTGTCGCCATGATGTCCAGATATGCTCGTTACCGTGTCATCGGATCATTGGGGTTGATAGGTGGCTGTGTTGCTACAGCCCTTCGTAGGCGGCGATGGCGGCGGAGAGTGCCAGCACCAGGTCCTCCGGCTGCTCAACATCGTCGTAGTTGAACAGCTCAGGATGCGTTTCCAGAAAGGAGGTGTCGAAATGACCTGCCATAAAATCCTGATCCTGCATGATCTCCATCATAAATGGGATCGTCGTCTTCACCCCGCGCAAGACATACTCTTCGAGCGACCGTCTCATGCGGCTGACGGTTTCTTCCCACGTACGGCCGCGCACGGTGAGTTTGGCCAAGAGGCCGTCATAGTAGGGCAGTACCTCGTAGTCCTTGTAGACCGCTCCGTCGATGCGCACCCCGATCCCGCCCGGCGAGAAATAGGCTGTGATGGTGCCGGTGCAAGGGAGGAAGTTGTTCTTGGGGTCTTCGGCGTTGATGCGACATTGGATGGAGTGGCCTTGAAGCGTGACCTCCTGTTGCGAAATGCGAAGCGGCTTGCCGGCTGCGATGGTGATCTGATTGCGCACAATGTCGATCGCCGTGATCTGCTCGGTCACCGTATGTTCGACTTGGAGGCGCGGGTTCATCTCCATGAAGTAATAGCGGTTGTCCTGATCGAGGAGAAACTCGACGGTGCCGGCATTGTTATAATCGACCGCCTTGGCGATGGTGATGGCCGCTTCACCCATCTCGGCACGAAGATGTGGCGTCAGAATCAACGATGGAGCAATCTCGATGAGCTTTTGATGCCGGCGCTGAATCGAGCAATCGCGCTCGCCCAGGTGGATGATGTTGCCGTGCCGGTCGGCCAGTATCTGGAATTCGATGTGATGCGGTCGCTCGATATATTTTTCGAGAAAGATGCTTCCGTCGCCGAAGGCAGCCTGGGCTTCCCGTGACGCGACGGCCATGTTCTCGCGCAGTTCGGCATCCGAGCGCACCACCCGGAGGCCGCGTCCGCCTCCGCCAGCGCTGGCTTTAATGATGACGGGATAGCCGGTGTCTTTTGCGAACGACAGGGCGTCCTTGACGTCGGTAATGCTACCCTCGGTGCCGGGGACGATCGGGATGCCGACTCTCTTGGCCAGCTCACGGGCTTTGACCTTGCTTCCCATCAACTCGATGGCGTGCGGCGAAGGGCCGATGAAGGTAATGCCTGCGGTATGACAGAGCTGCGCAAATTGCGAGTTTTCCGAGAGAAATCCATAGCCTGGATGGATAGCATCGGCACCGATCCGTTGAGCCAGGTCCACGATCTGTTGGCTGTCCAGGAAGCCTTTGACCGGTCCCGGGCCGACCATGTAGGCCTCGTCTGCTTTCTTGACGTAGATCCCGGTCGAGTCGGCCTCGGAGTAGATGGCTGCGGTGGCGATGTTCAATTCGCGGCAGGCGCGGATAATCCGCATGGCGATTTCGCCGCGATTGGCGACCAGAATTTTCTTGAACATACCAGTCCCTGTCTCCTCAGATCGTTCGCGATTCTGCGAGAATCATCAGGCGAAAATGAGCGCGTAAGCTAGCATAGGATCAGGAGTCTTGTCGAGGGAAGCAGGGTGTAGAATGGGCCAGTTCTTAGAAGGATGTTGATACAGTTTGTCGGCGGCCCTGGCCCGTGACGCGCACGAGGAAAGGCGGTCTCTCTCGTTTATCTGGTCTGTCTCGTTTGTTTGGTTGAACCAGACAGACCGGATAGACCAGATGAACTAGATCAACCAGCTCCTGGTCAGCTTTCTCGGGTGGGCGAGCCTATTTGGACTTGATCAAGACCGGTTTTGACTGGGCGCTTCCGCCGCCTGCGACGATGATGATAAACGACATGCCCGCTTTCGCATCCGGCACGGTTGCTTCAATCGTCGAGTCGCTCATGAATTTGAAGTCCACGGGCGTGTTTGAGGCCGCGCTGAAGGTCACAGTATGAAAACACTCCTTCGTGCCGAAATTCTCTCCAGCGATGATCACTTTGTCGCCAGGCTTGGCTTCGTCCGGCTCGACCTTGGCGATCCGTGGGTGCTTGCTCCGGTCGCAGATAGGGTCCCGTTCGATTTTTGCGGCATCGAACCCCTTGATCGATTCGGTACCGTAGAGGGTGAATCCTGCGCCATCAACCATCGCGCCTGGCTCCTCCGCGTGGGATACGGTTATGGGTGAAGCCATGGATCCGATGAGTCCAAGTAACATGAACACTGATGATCGCCATGCCCGCATAGGTACCTCCTTCTATCACTACGACGCACGATTATTTCTCTTCGATCGGAAAATACGTCCCGGCAATGAGCTGTTGACTGGCCGGGAACATGACGAACCGGCTGAATGTCTCAGCCAGGGGATGCGGCTCCTTCTTGGACAAGAGCAGGACGGGGCACTGGAGTAGATAGCGGCCATTTTTGACGGTGGGGCCTTCCGGTTCGACCTTGTCGATAGGCGAAAGTCTGACGGCGACGTCCGCAAGGGCGACGAGGCCCAATCCCCAGCTGAACAGAAGGCTGAGGCCTAGCGGGAGCACGAGTCTCGCGATCATGCGATCTCCATGGGGTTGGGGTGGATGTTGGGAAGGGATGACGTATTGTCCCTTGCCAATCACGTTCTCGCTTAGCAGGCTGTGGAAAAACTCAGTTTATACACAATACACCGTTGGAATCTTACATCATGGTGCCGAGGTCAACATAGCCTCAGGATGCCCCCCCAAGGCCAGCCTTCTCACCCGCCCATCCCTGGCACGCCAAGACGCGGCTTGTCCCAAGCAAGGCCGCAGGCGAACTAGCACTTACCAAGTGGTGGCTGGGATGATCTCAACTGCGCGCGTCCAACGAGGGTCTTCTGAGGCCGCGCGTTGCGCGAGCACGGGGATCGTCCCCGCCATCCCGCCCCATTTTTCAGCATCCTGTTAGTGCTCCGTTGTGCCGTCGCTAGAGGGATCGGCAGGTGGAGCCGCGTCGGGGGCGGCGCGTTTGCCCATCAGTGGCGGGAGTTTGGCGAACTTGTCCATCCGCTCGTCTAACATGCTGTAGGCTTTCATTTCGGCGAACCCCGTTTTGCGCGCTCCTTTCACCTGTGTCGTGCAGGCGGACAGTAATCGCGTGGCGCTCTGGGCATTACAGTGAGGGCACACGGTGTCTTCCGCTCTGGCATGGACGGATTGGGTGGCGTCGAAGTGCTTCTCGCATTGTCCGCAACGATATTCATAGATCGGCATGGTTCGTATCCTTCAAGCTAGATGAAAACCGGGCAGAGAGCGAATGCACTCTTGACCGGCCGTTGAGCTTTGCCTTATTGTACCCACCTTGGTGATAGGACTTCTAGCGGTTTAAGAGGAGGATTTCGATGTCCCTGTTGATTCGGAAGTACAAGAGTGCCGGTGGAATGATGCAGGAAGAGCGGATCGACGATCCGGATCGGATCGAGCGGTACATGAAGCTCTTTGATAAGGACGATATTAAGAAGCTCGAGACGGGCGTAAAGGTCTTTATTGAGAAGGATGAGTGGCAACTCCTGCCTTAAGTTGTGTCACACGTCTTAATCGTCGGCGAGACTCCATCGTAGATTGAATCGGAATCTGATCGCTGGCCGTGAGTGAGGCCGAGCCCGGCATCGCGATAACAGGGCCATGCTGCGGTCTGCCTGCGAGGCGCTGTTTCTATGGCCTATTGGATTCACATCGCGCGTTCGATCGATCGGGTCACCCTCCACAAGGAACGTTGTTCTGAGGTGCCGTCTACGTCGATCGGCTCCTCAAGCGATTTTTGGGAAGGTGGGTGGTTCGATTACCCGGATAAAGAGCGGGCGCTAGCGGCGATGGAGCAAGCTGGGACGACCGAGCAGCGCCGTTGTCCGCTGTGCAAAGCCTAAGCAGTAACGCGTGATGGGCGCGGATGGATTGGGACAGATGGCCGAATCCCGGCCGCTCATCACTCATTACTGATCGCTCATCACGTGATCCCATGCCACGATTCGCACTCCTGCTGACAACGTTTATCTGGGGCGCCACGTTCCCCGCCACCAAAGCGGCGTTGGAGCAAATTCCACCACTGTCGTTTCTGTTTCTCCGATTTCTCCTGGGAGCACTGCTGGTCGGGGGCGTGTTTCTGCTGTGGAGATTGCGCTTGCACCGCGACTCGGCGGTTTTGCGGGCAAGTGCGATCGCCACCTGTTGGCTGTTTCTTGGCTATGTCCTCCAAACGGTTGGGCTCCACTATACTACCGCATCGAATTCCGCCTTCATTACGGCACTGTATGTCGTCATTGTGCCATTGGTCCTGCGCCGATTCGAGCGGCGCGTGTGGTTGGCCACCGGGATCGCTACGGTGGGGCTCTGGCTGTTGGTGAAGCCCAGTGCATCCGGGAATCTTGGCGATCTCTTGACGCTTGGCTGTGCGATTGCGTTTGCCGCGCATATTGCCTGCCTCGAACGGTTTACGCGCGCGGTCGATGCGCCGTCTTTGTTTGCCTGGCAGATGCTGGCCATGGTCGTCCTGTTGCTTCCCACCCTTCTGGTTGAACAGGCGCCGGCCCAGGCGTATGCGCCGACGGCGTTGCTGCTTGTCGGGCTTGGGGTGACCGGAGGACTTGCGACCGGAGCCTTTGCCGTGCAAATGTGGGTGCAGCGCATTGTGCCTGCGCAACAGGTGGCATTGATCTTTGCGTCAGAACCGGCCTACGCGGCTGGACTTGCCTGGTACTTTCTCGGAGAAACATTGGATCTCCAGGGGTGGGTTGGAAGTGGACTCATTCTGTTGGCGGTGTTGGTGGGGGCCTTTGGGAGCGGCCCTCGGTCATCATCGCCCGCGGTTGGCACGGTCCAGGAGGCTTAGCCCGCTACAGGGAGTCAGATGGCACAAAAATTTGGCAATGGACGCTGGGTGCAGGAAGGGTTTCTTGATAATCGTGTTGACGGAACGATCGTGGGGCGGATCGTGTTCGCGGTGGTCGGTCCTGTCGATGTGTATTTACGGGGAAACTTCAAGGCCGATATCGCGGGGCAGGTGATCCAGTTTCGGAATCGTCGGTTTGAGGACGAGGATCTCGCCGGGCAGGTGATTGGTGACATGGAAAATCCGCAGATCGGGGATGTGAACTTGATCTCGTTCGACCCCCATCCGAACCTCATGCCGCATCCATATATCGAATGGTTCTCGACGAGGAAGAATCACTATCGCATCGAACTGGAACCGGCAGATGCCTGGCTCGTTCCTGCCTCGGAGGTGGGAGAGATCGATCGGGTAAGTCGAACGATTCGTGAGGCGCTCGCTGGGCAGGTGACTGAACGACCGACTCAGGGGCCCACCGATTGGGTATAGCAGGGTGCTAAAAATGTCCGCGTTTGCCATGGTCTACGGCGCTGGCGGACTCTTCCAAATCCACTCGTGCAATCCACACAACTGTTCGAAAAATGAAGCTCCGGCGGTCAGGCAGATACGCTGCGGGAGCTAGGTACAAACGACGGTTGCAATTTCGGTATAGTCGGTATGATCTGCCGCCTGCATCCCCGTCAAACGTCGCGCGCGTTGCTGGATCCAGATATCGCCAGGAGGCAGTCGAAGGGGATAGACCAGCAGAGGATTCGATTTTTCCCAAGCTGAAGGGAAGGGCTCGGCGGTCCCTGAGGAAGCTTGCTCTAGACCGAGAATGAGGGCGACCGATACTGCCTCCATGGCTTCAGAAGAGAGCAGCGCCGCGGGCCGGCGTTCCCCAACCAACTGAACTCGTACGACGGATAGGCCTCCTTCCATCATCCCTAGCCGAGACGCTGCGCCACGGGAAAGATCGAGGATCCGGTTGTTGACATACGGACCCCGGTCGGTGATCCGTACGTGGAGATGTTTCCCGTTCGCTAAATTTACGACCCGGACCACGCTGCCGAGTGGGAGGGTCCGATGGGCCGCGGTCAATGCCTCCATGTCGAACAGCTCGCCATTGGCCGCCTGCTTGCCATGAAACGACCCGCCATACCAGGAGGCCACCCCACGATCCTCAATCCCCACGTCCAATTGAGATGCCCCCTTAGGAACCCATGAACAGGCACCCAGGAGCATCCCCAGACCGAGACTCATCGCCCAGAACAGCTGTCGGCTACTTTCACGAGTTCGACGGATCATCTAATGCCCCTTGTCCCTGGTTGAACCACCTGTCACACAGGATTCTGGCCTGTGGACCCTCACAGTACGGTCTAACGGGTGGTCCAACAATACCGAGAGCGTAGCCCTCACCCCTACGTTGGGGTGAAGGAAGAAGGAGAGAGTGGGAAGGAACTGTACGCAAACGACCCAATAAGCATGGATGGCAACCTAGAGGTCTTAGCCTATATATAGAAGAAAGTACGTGTGCCAGTCAACCCATGGTCGGTACTACATGGGGACGGGTTGATGCGCCATGCCTGAAACCGTCATACGGCCCCCGACCTCGAAGATAACCCAAGCCCGCATTATTCATGAACACTTCTGCTCTAATCGCCGATCCGCTGCTCTTGTTCGTGAAGCGCAGGATGGAAAGAGTGTGTCTGTATCGCCGTATGCGAGATACGAGATACACTTCACGAGGAACGCGCGTTCTGGCGATTTCTCGACGAACCGTCAAGAATAATGTGGGCTAGGACCCCGGAGGACCCCATTTAATGTCTTGGTGCCAGAACCAGAAGCGCTATTTAACCTGAATGATCCGAGCAAATACCCCGTCCCGCTGTTTGACGTAGGTCAGCCACACCACTTCACCCACTCTGATAGTCCGAAGCGCGATCCGCTTTCCCCTTCGCACAATCTTGGTTTGGGCTGTCACCTTGGCCCCCACAGTCATATCGTTATGTTTGGTCAACGGTGTCTTGACGACTATCATAGGGGGAACTTGGGCGACGTTCACTGCCATCACCTGGCCATGGACCCGATAGGTCCGCCTGCTGGCTGCCTCACTATCAGGCGGAATACAGAGCAGCAGCATCAACGCAGCGACTGCGAATAGTGCCTTCCACGCTTGATGCACCCAGGTCATTGATCGATCCCCCCCCGTGGCAGGCCTGCCCACGCGCGAGCGGACTCTAGCAGGACGGAGAAAACGTGTAAAGTTGTAGGCAACTGGGAGACGATATTGACTGACTCAATCCGACTAAGTAAGATGCCGATGGGTTGCCTGTTAGGGTGTAAGGACCAACCCACCGGCAGTACTCCCCAACCCAATCGATCCAATCACCACATATGATTGAAGTCCAACAGATTACGAAGCGGTATGGGCAACATACCGCCCTCGATCGCGTCAGTTTCTCCGTCGCCAAAGGCGAGGTGTTGGCGTTTCTGGGCCCGAATGGGGCAGGTAAAACCACCACCATGCGCATCCTGACCTGCTTCATGCCGGCCACCGAAGGCACCGCACGAGTGGCGGGATTTGATTGTGCCGACCAGCCTCTCGAAGTGAAACGTCGGATCGGTTACTTGCCAGAAACTCCACCGGTCTACCAGGAATTGACAGTCACGGAGTATCTTCAGTTCGTGGGCCGTCTCCGCGGGCTGAGCAGGAAAGCACTCACCGCGTCCATACAGCGTGAAATTGAGCGACTTGGGCTTGGCACAGTGCAACACCGGCTCATCGGTAATCTATCGCGCGGATATCGCCAACGCGTCGGTCTGGCCCAAGCGCTGTTGCACGATCCCCCGATCTTAATCCTGGATGAACCGACCGTCGGCCTCGATCCTAAACAAATTATTGAGATTCGAGAGTTGATCAAGAACCTGGCTGGATCCCATTCCGTCATCCTGAGCACCCACATTCTTCCCGAAGCTACCGCCGTGTGCCAGCGTGTCGTGATCATCAGCGGCGGGCGCATCGTTGCCGAAGACACGCCCGAACAACTCTCGGCGCGCCTACGCCAGTCCGAAAAGATCTCGCTCACCGTCAAATCTCCCCCCGCAGACACCGACAGTCGCTTGAAGACGGTGCAGGGGGTTCAGAACGTCTTCACGAGCGGCGCCCCGGGCACCTTTCTCCTGGAATGCGAACTTGGTCGGGACGTGCGGGAAGAAGTGGCTCGCCTGGCGGTTGCCAGTGGATGGGGGCTGCTCGAACTGAAAGCGGTTTCCATGACGTTGGAAGACGTGTTTCTCCAACTGACCAGACATGAGGAAGGCTTCGCGCCGGAGGCAGTGGCCGTCTCAGCAGAATCGGCAGGCCAGTCAGCATGACACCAGTCCAAGCCATCATCGCCAAAGAGCTGCGTTCGTACTTCGTCTCGCCCGTGGTGTATGTCGTGGGATACGTGTTTCTCCTGATCGTGGGCCTGCTCGCCTATCTCTACGTGGTCTTTGCCGGAGCCCAGGCGATTCAGCTGATGCAGACGCAGGGAAGCGCCCAGATCAATCTGAACGATCTGGTCTTCCGGAATCTGTTCGCCAGCATACGATTTATCCTCCTGATTATTCTGCCGATCCTGACGATGCGGTTATTCGCCGAAGAACGCAAACTCCGCACCTTTGAGTTTTTGCTGACCTCTCCGATCGGCATCAACGAAATCGTGATCGGCAAGTTCGTGAGCGTATTCCTCGTCTTTCTGGGCTTACTCGGGCTGACCGGTCTCATGCCTCTCATACTCGCCCTATTCAGTGATTTCGATTGGTATCCTGTGCTGACCGGCTACCTTGGACTCGTCTTACTGGGCGCGCTCTTTCTCTCCGTCGGCGTGCTGGCCTCGGCACTGACCGAAAACCAGATCGTCGCGGCCTTTGTGAGCATTGGCCTGTTACTGGTTCTATGGCTCCTCGCAGGCTTGGGCTCACTGCTCGGGGATACGGCCATCGGACAGGTCGTTTCGTACCTGTCATTCATGGAGCACTACGACCACTTGGTGCGTGGGCTGGTCGATACGAAAGACCTTGTGTATTTTTTCAGCGGTCTGACCTTGATGCTCTTTTTGTCTCACCGAGTTGTGGACTCGGCACGGTGGAAATGAACCTCAAGACGATTCCGCTTGGCGTGATCGGAGTGGTTCTGGCTGTGGCCGGAGCGATCGGCTATAGCCTCGTCCCTGAGAAACTCTGGCTGGTTGCCCTCCTGGAAGGATCAGCCATTCTCTTCCTCATTATATTTTTTGTCGTCCATTTCAGCGGCCTGAAAGCCTTCACCACCCGCCGCTCTACGCGCATGGGTGCCAACAGTCTGCTGATGATCCTCCTCTTCATCGGCATTCTCGCAATCGTCAATTTTCTGGCTGCCCGCCACTCCATTCGTTGGGATCTGTCGGAGAACCAGAACTTCTCCCTTGCCCCGCAAACGCATCGCGTGTTGCGGGGTCTCACGCGCGAGGTGACCGTCACCGTCTTCACCAGAGAAAAAGACCCTGGCTACCAATCTTACAAAGAACGGCTCGATAGTTATCGGCAGGCAAGCCCGAAGATTTCCGTGGAGTTTGTCGACCCGGAACGGCAGCCGAAAATCGCCCAAAACTACGGCATTTCAAGAACAGACACTGCCGTTTTCGAAAGCGCCGGCCACACCGTCCGGGTCACCGCTCCCTCGGAAGTGGAACTGACAGGGGCGCTGATCCGTGTGTCTCAAGACAGCAAGAAACGCGTGCTCTTTCTCGAAGGCCATGGTGAACCAAGTCTCGACGATCGGGAGCGAACCGGACTGTCTTCCGCCAGAGAGATCTTGTTCAAGCAGGGTTACGACGTCGATACCCTCAGCTTGCTCAAAGAGGAAGCCGTGCCGGACCACACCGCCATCCTCGTCGTAGCGGGGCCTCGTCGGCCGGTGACGACCGAGGAGCAAGAACGGATTCACACCTATGTGGAGAAGGGCGGCCATCTCCTGCTGCTCATCGACCCGGATACGCAGGCCGACCTGAATCCTCTGCTCAAGCAGTGGGGCCTGGGAGTCGGCCCTGGAGCCCTGGTCGATCTCCAAGATAGATTAGCCCAAGGCGACCTGACGTCCCTGCTTGTCCGCACGTTCACAGAACATGAAATTACGCAGGACCTCTCCGCCGCCGTGCTGTTTCCCCTCGCGCGACATATCACCTTCGATGAACAGGTCGGCAGCACATGGGACTACGTACCGCTCGCCCGAACGTCGCCGAACAGCTGGGCAGAAACAGACCTGAAAGGCCGCGTCGTCAACCTGAATGAAAAGGAAGACATCAAAGGCCCCCTGCCGATGGCTGCGGCCCTTGCGCCAAAGGTCGCACCGGAGGAAGGTAAGCCTCGGCCGGCGATTGTAGTTATCGGCAATTCCACGTTCGCGACCAATGCCTTCGTGAACTTTCCCGGCAACAGCGACTTTTTTCTCCATACGGCTGCTTGGCTGGCTGAAGAACGGAACATGATGTCAATCGTCCCGAGGGATTCCGCGCTTCGTCCGTTTACCCCCAACCCCTTACAGGAACGAGCACTGCTCTATATGCAAGTCATCTTTCTGCCGGCCACCATGCTCTTCTCCGGCGTCATGGTGTGGCGCAGACGCCGGCGCCTCTAGCAGGATGCTGAAAAAGGGGGCGGGATGGCGGGGACGATCCCCTTGCTCGCGCAACGCGCGGCCTCCGAAGACCCTCGTTGGACGCGCGCAGTTGAGATCATCCCCGCCACCCCTTAGTAAGTGCTAGTTCGCCTGCGGCCTTGCTTGGGACAAGCCGCGCCTTGGCGCGCCAGGGTTAGGCGGGTGAGAAGGTTGGCCTTTTTGAGCATCCTGAGGCTATTTTATATCGGTACCGTTATGTAAGATTCCAACGGTGTATTGTGTATAAACTGAGTTTTTCCGCCGCCTGCTAGACCGATGCGTTACTGGCCCACACTCGTCATGGTGCTCGTACTAGCCGGACTCGGCCTGTACCTCTATGCCATCGAACTCCCGCAGAAAGAGTCGCACGAACGACAAGACACCGCCGACAAGAAGGTGCTGCTCTTCGACCAGGAAACCCTCTCCGGGCTCACCGTCAAGACCGACCGGCACGAACTCGTTTTCGCTCGGACTCCTGAGAAGGTTTGGATGATTACCACGCCCCTCAGCACCGAGGCCGATCAGCGAGAAGTACAGAATCTGATCCGGGCCTTGGTCACCGGCACCGTGACCCGCGTCGTCGAGGCCCACCCGACCAACCTGACTCCATTTGGGCTCGACAACCCGGTGACGACCATCACCGTCGTAGCCGGCGCCGTACGGGAGACCTACTCCATCGGGGATAGCGGCCCCCTCTCTTCCACGCTCTATGTCCTTCGTGAATCGGATCGCAAGGTCCTGCTCACCAATCTGGCTCCCAAAGACTTCGTGAACAAGACCTTGATGACCTTTCGACGAAAGGACCTCTTGCATATGTCACAAGGCGATGTCGAACGGATCCGCCTCACCTATCCGACCACCGAAATTGTGCTTTATCAGGGGCAGGTAAAACCCAAGAGCAAATGGAAACTTCGCTACCCGATCGAAGCCGAAGCTGATCAAACGGAGGTGCGGGCTCTTCTCTTCAGGCTCGAAGACCTAAAAGCGCAGGGCATCGTCGATCCTGGCCCCGAACGCGACGCCCTGGCCCAAACGCTGACCGTACCGAAAGTGAAAATTGCCATCCATACGTCCGATGGTGATCAGACGGTCAAACTGTACCAACCGGACCAGGCCGGCGACGCAGCCATCGCGGAAACGAGCCCCAAGGGCCCGCTCTATCGACTCAATTCCACCGCAATCAGAGACCTGACCAAGGAATTATTTACGTTCCAAGACAAGCGGCTGCTCGGCATCGACTATACCGACGTTGCCATGCTCTCCGTCAAAACGCCGACCGAACAATATGTCCTGATCAACCAACAGAACGAGTGGGTCTTCGAAGATCAGCCGACTGAGAAATTGGACCAACCGGCCACCGACTTGTTTGTCAGCCGTGTCGCCAATGTCCCAGCCGAGGAACGCGTGATCAAACAGTCCGGACCATTGGCGCCTTACGGCCTCGTGACACCGGCTGCCGAGTTTATCGCCACGGGAAGGGACGGAAAGATCGCAGGGAAACTCTCGATTGGGAGCCATGCCAACGGACTGGCCTACGCCATGGGGCAACGGATTTCAGGCATATTCCAGATTCGCGCCGATCTGCTCACGCAGATTCCTGCGAAGAAGGAGTTGCTGGCTGCCTCATCCGAAAAGAAAGCCTCTTCGCACTAGCCGCCGTACGAGATACTGCCCCTGACTAGGAGCCTTTCCGACATGACCATTCTACTGCGGCGAACAATCCACGACCATCTGCGTCGTTCTCGGCCCGAAATAATCCTCAACGTATTCCAGCGAATACGCCTCCGGTTTTTCCGGGCCTGCGGCCTTGCATCTGGCCGCATCTTCTTCGCCTCGTCACGAACGGCAATGCCGGACAGGCTCCTGGACTTTTCACCTCTCATTCAGTATCGTACCTTTACGCCCCCGTAGCTCAGTTGGATAGAGCAGCGGTTTCCTAAACCGTTTGTCGTACGTTCAATTCGTATCGGGGGCACCAATTTTTTCAACCACATCGACACTGCTTCCCTCTCCACCCGAACTCACCATTCCGGTTCCTGTCACGGTTCCATTGGTAACCGGCTTGGCTTCCCCCACAGGAATCTGATTCTCTCGCACCGCTGCCGGAGCCTTCCCGAACCCCGCGACCCCCTCAACCGCTGCCTTCAGGTGCGATGGACTGAGGTGGGCGTACCGTTTGACCAAGGCCGTGGTCGAATGGCGCAACAGCGCAGCAATGGTGCCCTCGTTCTGGCCGTTCATTGCCAGTCGACTCGCAAAGGTATGGCGGAGGTCATGCCAGGTGGTCCACTCAATCCCTGCATCTGCCAACGCAGGCAACCACACCCGGTTATAGAAGTTCCTCACATCCAAGGCTGTGGCGGGATTCTCGGAGGGAAAGACCCACTTGGACCGGTGCCAGGAATCGAAGCCTCGCAGAAGGGTCGTGGCTTCCTCGTTCAGGTGCACATACTGCACGCCCCCTGCCTTCGTCACCAGCAACGTCAGCATGCCTCGTTCCAAGTCGACATTCTTCCATTGCAATTGGAATTGTTCAGACTGGCGGAGTCCAGTCAGAATAGCCAACCGTGCCCATGGACCATAAATCGGTCCGAGCTTCTCCAGCAATCGCTTCTCGTCTTCCATCGACAGGAATCGCGTCTTGCCCTTCGGCTCTTTGTACATCGTCAGCTTCAGAACCGGATTACTCGCCAACTTCCCTTCACGCACAACACCATTCAGCAGATGGCGCAGCCATGCTGTATAGCGGTTGACTCGTTGCGGAGTCATGTATTTATTCGTCTCTCCTTTCTCCTTCGCCTCCATCACTACGGTAGACAACAGCGTCTGCCGTGCCTCTTCCAACACTCTGACCGTGATCGTATTGAGTCGCTTGCCTGTGAAATAGCCTTTCCACCATTTGGCAAAAAATCGTTCGGCAAATTGAGTCATGGGTTTCTTGGTCGGTATGGTCAACAGGTACCGATCAATCACGTCCTCGATCAGTTCATACCCGCCGTGTTGGTACCGCTCTGGGAAGAACCGACCGGTCTTTTGCTCCTGCTTCGCCTTTTCGTAGAAGTCTCGCGCCGCGGTTTTGGTCGAAAAGCTACCAAATCGTCGTTCCTTCCCCTCGTGATAGAGCCGAACGAACCAGCCGATCTTGCCACTGGCATCCCGCTTCTGCATCAACCCACGGTCGAGTCGTCCTTTCCGTGCCATGAGTCACCCTCCTTGAAACAGTGTAACAAGTTTACCTCTTGACTAGCATATCTATCATATGATAGTGAAATAAGTCTAGTCCTACTTGAATCTAGAGAACACCACTGATACCTTCGCGCTATGGTACGAATACCAGCCGATGATACTGGGGCTTGGAACTTCCGAGAGATTCCGCGTGAGCTGATGCGGCGAGTGAAGATGGCTGCGGCGCATGAGGGAAAAACGGTGAAGGACTTCCTGATCGAGCTAGCTGAGGGAAGAATCGATGAGCTTGTGCGGAAGGGCATCCTACCTAAGAGCAAAGGGTAGGGTAGCGATTTCTTCAGAACCGCCTGTGTCCTAGTGAATTAGATACCCACCGGAACGTCCATTAAGCCCTGAGAGGGTTTTATGGACAGAGGTGACAGCCAATGGTCACTCTCACCATAGCGAACGCGTCTGAGAGCCTTGACACGTCCCCCACAGGCGGCCTAGCTTTGGCCCTGCTATTGACGTTCTGCCCTGAGCATGTCTTTTGTCCAGCCAGAGTCTTCGTCTGCCATACCTCCTCCGGCCTGCGGTGCCCCTGACGAATGGTTCTATGGTTCTATTGTGGCCGTTTGCCCTCGGAAGGTGAGATGCTTTCTTGCGGGGGAAGGGATATCCTTCGGCAGCGACTCAGCGGGAGACCGTCAAATAGCTATTGTTTGACTTTGGCGAAGCGCATCTTCAGGAGTTGGAGCGGAAGGGCATTTGCCCAAAGGGAAGTAAAATTCTCATCGTGAAGTGGACGCATACTTCTTGAGTTAGTCGTTTTTGATGGTTCCCATCCAAGCGTTCCCAGTCTTGCGCCATAGAAAGAATAGGTTTTTCTGCCAACACAAGCTTGGGTCATTATCCCGCTTGGTCTCAGCTTTGCCGTTCTTGATGGCCATTTGGCCGTCTTCTCTGAACACCTGCAAATTGCTCTGGGTACGGTATTCGGGCTGTTGGTTCTCTGTGGGACCAAGGCAAGACTTCTTGCATGGAAAGAGAATTTGCGTGGAGCGGTGGGGGCTTTTGTGGCCTTGGTGTTGGCGATCGGCTGTTTGTTGGCGCCAGAACCGTCAGTCCGGCTTCTAGCGCCGGTACTTATCTTATTCAGCCGAGTCAGCTTGAGGGGCACCCCGGTTAGACAAATTGAATGGGCTGTATTGCTGGGGAGCACGCTCTTCGCCTTTGGCTGCATCTTTCTCGGCATCGTCCCACGCGTGTGGCTCACCCTGAATCATCTCGTTGGTGTGAGTACTGAACGCATAACCGGGTTGCTAGGCGGGAATGTGCGTCTCGGGATGTCCACGATTCCTTTGGGAACCGCTGTCCTAATGACCATGATTCACCTCTCTATCTTTCCGAATGGGTGGAAGCAGCTCCGCATCGTGTGGTCGATCCAGTTCCTGGTGTTGATGACTTCCATCGTCACAATGGGATTCTTGACTGAAAACGGAACCCTCACGGTGGAGGTGGCCTGGATCGCGTGTCTAACCATGAGTGGAGTCGGTACGTTTGTGCTGCTGCTTAGTGGCTGGTGGTCTCTCAGCCAATTGGAAACTCAGGAGGAACCTTCGGCGACATCAGGGCTTGTCATCAGCAGTGTGGCGGTGCTCCTTATTGTGGTCCTCGTCGGAACCTCTGCCCCATTTCATTCGGATCCCCGACCTGGCGAGATTATGATGATCACTGCGCCAGCTGACCTCGATCCTTCAGACGCCTATCGTGCGATTCCTCCACAGCCTCAACCCCTGCATGAAGTGGGGATGTTTGGTGAATTGCCTCAAGTGATTCGCAAACTCGGGTATCCGGTTCGGGTGCAAGTCGGGATGCCGACTGTGGAGCAGTTGACCAGTGTCCGGCTGACTGGTAGCGGAGAAATTCTCCGGTACGGATGTCCAAGACAATAAGATGAAGCCACATATTGTCGAAGAGTTTTTGGAGATTGCGGTGTCGTTGAACGATCGAGCTGACAATGGCCGGGCGTCCCTCCACGACAATGGTCAGGCGCATCGGCTCATGGACCCAGACCATTTGAAATGGGAGGCCGGTCCGAAGATCGCTTTGCGCGCCGTCCATCACGCCGACGAGTCCGGTTACATTGTGCGGCACTTTGGTTCCGCTGCCGTATCGAATATTATCGACACGCGAAAAATAGTATTCGAGCCCGATTCCAGCCACAACTGGTCCGACCGCGGTCAGAATACGTTCAAGAATCGTCCCGTCTGGATCTTGATCGGGGTCGTAGGATTGTAGGAATGTACGGCGGTCCATGAAGAGTCCCTGCGTCAGAGAGCGCCGTCCCACGACAACAGACGCGTTGGTGGCATGGCCCCACTCCGGATGCACCTGGCTGAAGTCGACGGAGCGCCGTTCCATATGGCGAAGCGAGGCCGCTGGTGATGCGCCCTTTGGTGCCAGCGGTAGAAGTCTGCACCGTTCTTGCGCATTGAGCGCGCGGGCATCGTTCACATCTCGAACGAGTCGTGCAAATTCAGGCTGGTGAGTTGTCGGAATCCGTTCGCTCTCAAAATAGGTGAAGCGGTCGGAGGCGGTGTTATGTTGCGCGCCGATGAAATACGTGTCGCCAGGAATATCGATGCCTCGGTTGCGCAATGCAAACCGTATCTCCGGCTTGTTCGCCATCGATGCCAGCGCACGTGCGTTTGGACCGCCATGTTTGCCGCCGCAGGCGCCGCAATCATGAGCGGATTCGTGCGGGTTATTCTGGCTCGTTGAACCATGACCGACGAAGACGACGAGCCGGGCAAAACTCTTGGTCAGTCCGATGATCCGCAACTGTCCCTCAACGATGTCGATTTGTTGATCCAACGTGAATCCGAGCTGCTGAGCCTGAGGTCGGGACTCGGCATGGGCATTCAGCGCATCGATCGTAAGCGTGGTCTGGACCGGAAGGACGATCCAGTGATGGAGTCGCTCAATGAGGCGATCAAAACGTCTGGGCAGGATCGTTTTCCCCAGCAAGACGATCCCCATAAGAGGCGCGGTCAGGTCGATGAGGAAGTAGGACGTAACAAGATTATGTTTTAGTAAAGAAAACAGCCGCTCCACCAGCACCAGCCACTTCTCGCGGCGCGACGAGCGGTTCCATAGTGCGCCATGTTCTTCCCTCGGCTGTTCGAGGACACGGATGCTTGGAGTTACCACGACAGGGCAAAGAGGCGTGCTCCCATGATCGCGCAGCCCGGTGTAGTTCATGACAACACCAAAAAACCCTGCCGTGCCGAATGTTTCGTAGGCTGGATCACGTGATTCGACGTGCCGGCGAATGCTCTCCTCCCGTTCGTCGATGCAAAACACCAGCTGCGAACGAGGCCGATCACCCTGCACAATAACGTGTTGCGTATTCTGATCGAGGCCCTTTAGGAGATCTCGCTGGTAGTGGCTTTCAAATGCCCGTTGCCAGACAGGTCCATGTGCTGAAGATGGAAACTCCTTGAGCGTGGCAATCAGTCGATCAATGTCGCTCACGCTGAGGGCTTGAATCTCTCCAGCGGACAGACCGAGGAGCTGGGCAAGATGAAACAGCTGCCAGGCGTCATGGCACGATGTGTGGAATGGGTCGAGACCTGGAGCTGTGGCTTCACGGTAGATCCAGATCATTTCAGCCATACGGACCCACTCTTCCCGATCACATGGCAGGTGCGAGCGAATATGGTCGCGGATGCGGGTTTGGAGGGAGTCCGATAATCCGCCCCGATGGAATTCACGTCGCACGTAGAACTCACACGGATGTTCGCGATGCAAGCGATGCAAGCTCTGAGCGGTGCCGTCGAGCCCCCATACGCTACGGCATACCTGCTTGATCAACATCGATTCGCAGAAGAGGCGCACCGCGAGGTATTCGATCAGATCGATGTGGTGACGTTGTTGCTGTGGATGCTGTGGATGCTGTTCGCGCCACTTAATCAGCCCCGCCCACCCCGGCAGCTGGAGAAGCCAGCGGCTCAGGTAGTCACTCTGGTGGCGATCATCGATCTGCAAAGAGCTCAGGGTCTGGATTAGGCTATCGTCGGCTCGATCGGGTAAGGCGAGGACCGCCGCGTTCCAGCCGTCAACTCCTCCCAACACCAAGGAAAGCTCCCCGGCGGCCAACCTCTTCCAAGCGAGAAAGAATCCCTGCTCTCGTCCGGGCATCGGAATGCCGGAGATACCCTCGTCAAGGAACGCGCCGCACCACTTGATCATGTAGCGGTTCACCCAATCGACGATGTCGAATTCAGTCAACTCGCGCAGGAGGTCACCCAGGGTGAGGCCGTGGCCCAAGGTGCTCATGGTAGCCGCCAAATCCTCACGGGCATGTTTGACGAGGTGTTGCCTCGGGTCCAAGTGACGGAGGTCAGCTAGGAGCTGCCGGCAGGCAGAGGTGCGACCACGAAGTTCGATCAACTGCCGAAGCGCGTAATAGGCCGGTCTGGTCAGTTCTGT
Organism: Nitrospirota bacterium; assembly: GCA_032123755.1. GTDB lineage: Bacteria > Nitrospirota > Nitrospiria > Nitrospirales > Nitrospiraceae > Palsa-1315. The sequence continues at coordinate 1,308 of JAQBES010000136.1, read as the reverse complement.
CTCACGGAGGCCATCCAACACGATTCGACAGAATCGTTCCTCGACAACCGGATCCACGCGCCCCGTGGTATCTAGGTCGTCCCAATGATCGATATCGTCCTGCAATGCTTCCCAGGCGACACACGTCAACCCTTCGTCTTTCAGACCGGCAAGGACTAGCCGGCGGCGATCTTCGGCTTGCGGGTCAACCCGTGGCAAGGAGAACTGTTCTTGCAGGGATTGCCGGACGTTCTCTGAGAGACGAACTCGGAGTTCGTCTCTCAGAAAGGCCCGGCAAGATTCGTCACTGACCGGCGAGGTGATCGGCGAGGGACTGAGGAGCAATGGCTGAGCGAGCACATCATCCCATAGCTGCCAGTCGAATCCCTCGCGAAGTCGAAGCTCAGAGGCGAGACGGATGAGGCCGGTTGAGTAGCGGATACCATTCGGGCGCGGCGTTCGAAGCTTTGATTCTGCCTCCTCAGTCAACGTGAGGGGTGGCATCTGGTTGGGATCCGCAGGCCTTGAAGTACGGCAAAGACCCAACAGGATGGCGCGGCGTTGCTCTCGGCGGCGAGCTGCCAAGTGAACCTCTCTGTCAATCGCGGCGTGGATCGTCTCGGTCAGTGGCAGCGCTAACCCGCAGTTCTGTTCGACCGCAACGATACGACGATGTAGTGAATCTAGCCGTGAAGCAGCGCAATCTTCAGCGGTCAAGGTTTCGGGGTTCGTGAGAGAGAGTGGGTCGTCTAAACTACGCGCTGCGAGCGCCATGTGCCACAAATAAGTGACCGCGTATGCCTCGAGATCGTGCTCGCATCCGGAAGCAAGCCTGGAGAAGGTCCCGGCCACACTGAGATGACGGGGAACGAGTCGGCAGAGACATTCATATTCAACTTTCAGCCAGTGGGCGTGGAATGCGTCACGGTGCTCTGTGGAAAAAATACCGATGTTGTTGAGGTGTCGATCAATGCACCGGCGATAACCCTCACGACGGTCGAGAGGAATCTCTAGCGAAGTGAACCTCCGTTCAACAACTTCCGAGTCCGACGAAGTAATCGGAACCTCGCCCAGCTCATGGCGGAGCTGTTCCCGCACATGGACAGGCAGATTCAAGTTCAGTCGAGTCTGAACCCAGTCGCAGAGTGTCCACTCTCGACCGATACGATCCACGCTCAAGCGAAGATCTGTTCGGGCCTTTTCTAATAGAATTGTCCGCGTTGCATCGGGAAGATCTGCTCGGAACCGTTTCGTGGCCTGCTCGCGGTGGACTGTAGATAGCAAGTTAACTTGTCCGGTTTATGTAGCACATGATCTGTCCGGTTTTCT
>JAQBES010000135.1:0-3243 GCA_032123755.1 Nitrospirota bacterium | reverse complement strand
TCACTCGAACGCCCACCCTGGTCGCCGGTCACAAAGGAGGTCACCGGTATGACTACGCATATCACCAGAATCGGATCAATCGTTCAGGCTCGCCCAACGTTGGGTTACACCTTTGTCATGCTGGGCGTCGCCCTAGCCCTATCGTTCGGCACCGCCTCGCAAGCCAGCGCGGCGAAGCTCGCGTGTAAGCCAGACATCAAGGTCAAGAATGAGAAGCCCTGGGCCATCAAGGTACTCAGCATCGATTACAAGCACGACAATGGCGAGATTGACACGGAGGGCCTCGCCAATAAGAAGCTTTCCCGGAACGAAACAGAGGAATGGAAGAACCAGAAACTGCAGCATGTGGCCGCAGGCAACCCTATTACGGGAATTCGTGTCGAGTATAGAGACAACACCAGTGGACAGGGGAAGCCCCGTGATCCCTGGGGGGCAGCTCGTAAGACCGTGTTCTATGGGCAATCTGGCGACTGCACAAACTCCACAACCTACACTATCGAGAAATAGTCAAATGTTGTGTATGCCGATCTGATCAGGCGGCGATTTCCTGACGGCTCTCCTTCTGGACTTCAACTCCGTTTTTGAACGGCACGCCGTGCATGAGCTTGGCCATCTGTGCCGCCCCGCATAATTTCACCCAATGGCCCTCGGCACTCCTGGCCAGCCTGAACACCATCGAGAGGATACTCGTGCGTGACACACAGCCGCGGGTTTTCGCCGTCCGCAGCCGCACGGTGGCAAAGGTCGACTCGATCGGGTTCGTCGTCCGGATGTGATGCCAGTGTTCGGCCGGGAAGTCGTAGAAGGCGAGTAAGGCCGTCTTGTCCTTCGCGAGGCACTCGGCCGCCTTCGGATATTTGGGCGCGTACGTCGTGAGGAAGGCCTCGAACGCCTGCCCCGCGTGCTCGCGGGTTGACGCCATCCAAATCTGATGCAGCGCACTCTTGGCTTTGGCCTGCAGGTGCTTCGGGAACTTGTTCAGGACGTTCACCGTTTTGTGTACCCAGCAGCGCTGCGTGCGGGTGTGGCCCCACACCTGGGGGAGGGCCTTCCAAAAGCCAAGGGCGCCATCCCCGATGGCGAGCCGGGGATCAACCGTCACGCCACGGCGCTGTACGTCCAGCAACACGTCCTTCCAGGATTCCGCCGACTCACGGAAGCCCTCGGTGAGGGCCAGGAGTTCCTTCTTACCCTCGGCCGTGGCGCCGATGACCACGAGGATGCACTGGTTGGCCTCTTCCAAGCGGACGCCGAAGTGGATACCATCAACCCATATGTACGAGTAGGGGGTATTGCCTATCTCACGTTGCTCCCATCGCGCGTGCTCGTCTTGCCAAACCGCCTTCAGCCGGCTGATCGTGCCTGCCGACAGCCCCGGAGCGTGGGGGCCCACCAGCGCGGTGAGCGCCTCGCTGAAATCGCCCGTGGAGATCCCCTTGAGATACAGCCACGGCAGCAGGGCCTCGATCGTCTTCGTGCGTCGCAAATACGGCGGCAGGATGGCGGAGGTGAAGCGGATGGTCCCGGTGCGGTCGCGTACCCGCGGGGCCTTCACCGCCACACCTCCGAGGCCTGTCTGGATCGTACGGGGCGGGAGATAGCCGTTGCGGACGATCCGCCGCCGACCCGCCTCGTCACGCATCTCGCGATACTGCAACAGGAACTCCTCCATTTCGGTTTCAACGGCCTGGCTGATCAACTGCTGGGCGCCCTGGCGCAAGACCTCGGTGAGCACATCCCGGACTTCGCCGGACACCCCTGGATTCCTCAGTTCTATTCCCATATCGTGGTTCATGCGGCGTATTCACTCCTTGTAAAAGGTGGATGATCGTGGTTGACCATCAAGAGTACGCCGCCCTTTCCGATCCTGCCATACACAACTTTCAATCATAGCTCACGCCATAGCGGGACAGACATCGCGATGTTACAGCACCGAGATCGGGTGTATCAGGCCGCTCAACGCACCCATCCCGCGCGGTGGTCCGGCGCCACACGGAATTGGACACGGATTGCCCGCGTGACGTTGAATGGGGGGAAGGACGGCCTGCCGTCTGCGACGACGGAGCCCTGTCGCACGGGGAGCGGCCACGGCCCTGGTCACGATCGTACCCGGTCTCTCCAGACGGCGGATCGGCTGATCACAGCCAGACGAGCCCATTCTGGCCCGACCCATGGGTCGGACGGCTCGCCGATCGTCGTTCCTAGGGCCACGGTGTGCGAAACATATTCAGCACCAGGTGAAACGAGTCGGAAGGAAAACCAGGACCGCTCCGGTGTGACAGAAACCGGACACGTGAATGGAATGAACGACGGAGCAGGGGTCGTGAGCATGGAGCACGGTCGCCTCAGAAGCTGAGGCACACGCGACATCTATCCTGAAACTTACCGGATTCACCTCGTGCGTTCCCGCGTCGACGCGGTAGGTCGCCTCCTCGACGGCGGCTTGAATGGTCCGCCACTCGGTGGCCGTCAACCCCGCCGGGGTCTGGCCGGCGGGCACCGTGTCGGCGCGGAGCGTCCCGACGTTGGCCCACAAGATGACCAGCGCACTAAGCCCCGCGACCAGTCCCTGCCGCCAGGCTGCCGTCATCCACGTCCGTGTTCGCCACCCCTTCGTCTGCGATGTCGTTGTCATGCACTCCCCTCCTGTGTGTGTGATGAAGACACGTCCCGTATGAAATAGGGTGAGATTATCTAACTTGCTGGTGTAGAGCGGCGCGGAGTGTACCATGACGTCAAACGCGTGTGAAAGAGGCTGGGGCTGCGTACTACGATGACGGAACAGCATGAGGAATCGGTATGGGGGGGGATACCGTTGCCTGGTCTGAATGGTCCGGTCGCGCCGTGGAGGGGACGATCGATCAGTCGTGCGATTCAACATGCCAGTGCAGTGCGGCAGGTCTTTGTCCGGGCCGTCCGGACACTGCCGTCCCCACGCCGCCGGTCCCCACTTTCATACGGTGTCACGGGGCGAGATCAAACGGGTGCAGACGATGCTCAACAATCGGCCACGGAAAATCCTGAACTGGCACAGTCCGGCTCATGCATTTCACCAATCTGTTGCGCGAGGATCTTGAATGCACACCCCATCACTTCACCGCCTTCACGCCGTTTGACTCCCTGAAAATCCGTATGATAGCGTACCTCCACGATTCACACTTGCGAGCGACTGCCACAGGAGTCTTTATGAAATTTGTTTGTCTCAATTGCGAAACATATATGAGTCTGGAGAAAGTGGAGAAG
>JAQBES010000134.1:0-6780 GCA_032123755.1 Nitrospirota bacterium | reverse complement strand
TTCTTTGCCGAAGCGACCTTGATCGCCACGGTCAACGCGCAGATCCAGGAGGCCCGCTTCATCGCCAACTTTGTGCGATGGGGCATTTTCCTCCTCACTGCGGCGATGGTGTTGACGCAACTCGGGATCGCCAAAGAAATTGTCGTGGCAGCATTCTCCATCCTCTTTGGAGGCGTGGTGCTGGCGCTGTCCATTGCCGTCGGCCTCGGTGGGCGGAACATTGCACGGGATATGCTGGAACGGCGCTGGCGGAAAGACAAAGAAGATGGAGATGACGTGACACATTTATAGTGGTCGCGCGCTAGGTTAGCAGGATGATCACGGCTTCATCTTGTTGCAACTCGAGCCTGCCCGGTCTTCATGACAGTGATGGTCTGTGGACTTGACGGACAGAGAGGTCCAATGCATGAGGGTCTGAGTCGTCTGCCGCAAACGGATTAGGCGCTGATAGAGGTCTCACAACGACGACGCTTGGTTCGATTCCCGTTCATCATTGGTGGAAACATCATCGCAGTTTCGTCATCAGCGCGGTCCATGTCTGCGGCCCGACCATGCCGTCAGGCTCCAGTCCGTGTTTTCTTTGAAAGCGGGTCACGGCAATATCAGTTTCAGGTCCGTAGTGGCCGTCGATGAGGATTCGATGGCCTGCATGGCGCAAGGCCCGCTGAACGTTGACAATGTCCCGACCTTGGAGCGGAGGCCGTTGTAGCCGGAGTTGGCGGACTGACCGAGAGGTCGGCGCGGTGCGACGGAGTGTCCTGTAGGTCACCGGTCCCACGATGCCGTCTGCTGGGAGTCCGTGGACCCGTTGAAACGACCGTACCGCGGCTTCCGTGGTGCGCCCATAAATTCCATCCACACGAATGGGAAATTCATGGCGGCGCAGGAGTTTCTGGAGCCGCTCGATGTGCGGGCCTCGACGGTGCGGCTGCTCCAGCAGCAAGGAGACATATGATCCTTGCAGGATGGATGGCGGTGGCGGCACATCAGCACGAGAAGCCGCCCGCCTTGTCACGATCCCGGCCATGATTGGCGTGTCATGTCGGGCCGGCGATTCTCTGTTGCTGGTTCTGGGCACTGTCGCCAGGCGCTGTTGGAGAACCTCGTTTTCATGTGCCTTCTCTTCAACCTCCCGCTGTAATGAGGCCTGCTCCACCCGTCGCTCTGTCAGCTCCTGGTCAAGCCGCTGCCGGTCGTCTAGCGCGTCATTCAACTCAGCCTGAAGTCCCTCGATCTGACTCTGGAGTGCTGGTGGCCAATAGTCGCAGCCGTTGAGACTAAGCAGGCCCACTAACAGGAGCCCCCTCTTCACCCACATCAACGGAATGAACGTCTGTTCGGTTTTCATAGACACGTCTTCCTCCTTGGGCTCGTCGTGAGTTCACGCATGCGCTCTCCATAAGTCTGCCTATGGGGCCCCAGGTCCTGCGCTCCCATTAGGTTTCTTCACCTTCATCGAGAAACGTATTGAAACAGTCCTGATGCCACACGGTCCCAGCTTCGTCATGACGCCACAGGCGCCGGGTCGTTTCGCCACAGGCGTGGCAGGGGGATTGGGGTGAGACTGGCACGAGTTCTCTGTAACTGTCGTGATCCGTCATCATGGGGCCTCTGGCGATATTGGTCAGTCGTTAATTGTTCACAATTCTGGTCTTCCGTTCGAACGCCTCGTTCAATAAAGGGACTGATTGCATGGATACTCGCTCATGGTCGGGCAGGTCGATCCCAGGAATGACTTCGTGCTTGAGGATTGCGATCGCCTGACGGATGAGCCGTATAGCCAGTCGATCATTCTTGTCGACCAAGTCGGCAGCGTGCCTTAATAGGGCGCTCGCCTGTTTGAGTGACTGGCTTTTCGGTTCCAAAGATTGTGTGAATGACTGATGGGCTTGAATGAGAGCCGGTCCTTCCTCTCGCATGGTAAAAGCTACCGGCTTAGGAGCGACATCAGGCGTCGGCACACACCCTTTCTGTGCTGCCAGCCATACGCTCGTAGCGATTATGGCTATGATGAGCAATGGCTTGCCCAACACTGATGTCGTGGTGGCAGTCATTACTCTATCCTTTCCCCTATTCAGATATTGTCCTCATCGCAGCAATCTGATCACTCTTCTTGTGCGTATTCAAAACTGTGCGAGCCGCGGGCATCCTCAGAAGACATGGATGGAAAGACGTCGTAGCGGCTTGTTCTTCCTCCCGCGGACGGACCATCGACGTCTGTATCTCCATCTGAACAGGATCCACAGGGCCAGAGCCGTGATCAGCAGGCCGAGCTCCACCATACAGAACCCCTCTTCCGTTACGCCGCCGGGGTTGGTGTGTTACACAGGCCTGACCAGGCGTGGTCCAGTATGTCCAAGAGGTCGAGTTGCACCATGAGATTCTTTCCCGCCAATCGATGGTTGGCATCGAGGGTCACTCGGTCGCCGTCCAATCCGGTGATGAGCATGTGCACCAGTGTGCCGTCCGTCTTTCGCACTTCGAGCCCTAGCCCGACCAGCGGCACAACATCTTGAGCCCGAAGCCAGCTGAGGCTCACCTCACAGGAGAGCTCTGGACAGTAAGGTCCGAAGGCAGAATCGGGGGGGATCTTTTCCGTTTTCGACTCCCCGACGCTCATGCCGATCACGAGTATCTCGACCCCTTGCATGATAGATTGTGTCCCAGTGGTGAAGATCAGGGGCTCGCTGTAGATCGAGGAATCGACCAACGTTCCATCCTCCAGCCACGCCATGAAGCCGATGCGCACCGTGTCTCCCCATCGAACGCGACGAGTTTGATGATCACCCTGTGGAGCATCGGGCCTGCTGACCATATTCATGAGTCACATTCCTTTCACAAGAACGACAACGCTGTTGACTTGTGCCTGTGATGAGCGACCTCATTCTGCCTCAACGTCGCTTTTCCGGGAACTAGGAAGAGTCCTAGTAGATATAGCCCTGCTCCCTGGCTGGAACTCGTGGAGCTTGCGCAGATGTTGCCATGATGATCTCATGGAAAATCGGAGGCCTGATCATGGGAGATCGCGTAGTCTTTCAGGGCGCGGTTCGTGCGCCTTCCGAATTGTCGCTTGAGGTAGGCAATGGAGAGGCGGACGGTTCCGACCGACAATCCGAGTGCCCGTGCAATCCGATGGGCAGGATAGTCTCTCGCAACCAGACGGAGAACCAGCTCGTCCGAAGCGGAAAGTTTGTTCGACTGTCGGAGTCGTTCTCCGTCTATGCTTGTGGACGTTCTCAAGAACGTAGGCGAGAGATACCGCTGGCCGGATAGAACGGCCTGCACGGCCACAAATAGTTCTGCGGCAGCATCGAAACGATAGAGAATACCCGATGCCCCTGCAGAATAGATGGCGTCCGTGACGTCCGTCCACCGCATGCCGGTCAAGGCTACGACGCGACAAGACGGTCTGATCCTCGTGACACGTTGGATGGTTCGCAGACTGCTTGTTTGCAGTAGATCGAGCAACAGGACGTCGGGTCTCGACTGATCGACCGCCTGCAGGAGCAGGCTTTCGTCCCCGCTGGTCGTGTCGATCTTATATGCTTCCCCTGCTCGCGCCAGACTGTCTTCTAGAATGAGTGGATGAAATCCGGCGAACAGCAGTCGTGGTTGTCTCATAGAATCAGTCATGCTACGTCTCCTCCAACCAACTCCGTATATCAGTGTAGCCGACCACATCACTCTGATGCGACAAGACTCGTCGATCGTCCAAGTACCGATGCCGGTTATTTCCCCTTCAGCCTGAATTCCACCATGACGGTTTCTCCGTCCTGCACGTCGATCTCCTGTTCGAGAAGCCCGGCTATGGGATGCCATGCCGCCAGCTTGTGCTTCCCCGATGGCACGTCGACCAATTCGAAGGAGCCGTCTTCCTTTACCTTGACAAAGTGGGGATTGGTCACAGGGAGAAACCAGGCTTGCATGAACTCGTGCTGATCGCATAGGAGGCGCACGACCGACCCCGCTTCGGCCTTCCGCAGGACGATTGGCCTGTCCAGCAAGTCCCCTTTCTTGGCGAGCCCAATGTTGAATAGGGTCAGTGAACTTGGTTTTTTCACCTCGAACGCATGTGGGTTGTGCCGAATCCCGGTCGCCGACTTCTGGCCATCGGGATCGGCATCGTGGTTCTCGACGATGAACCGGCCCTTATTAACGACCACCCCTGTGAAGTCGGACCATTCGCACAGCTCGGAATGTACTTTGGTGCCAGTATATTCCTTCATCCAGGTCTCATCTTTGAGATCGCGGACAGTCACGATGGCATCCTGGAGTCCTCCGCCCTTTGCAATCTGGACTCGCTTGAGGAGGCGGATTTTTCCGTCCACTGACTTGTTCATGTTCTTCGCACAAAATGCAGGATTGGGGAATTTCTTGAAGGCAAACTCCTTGGGCGGCGGGACCTTGCCTGAGAACAGGACCTGTCCGGCGATGGTGCCGCCAGCCTGGGCGGGGAGGGGAGCCGCTCCGATGCTCCACATTCCCATAGACAGGAAAGAAACAACCACGATCAGTGAAGACATCCGTCGTCGGCAACGCTGCCAGCCCCGAGTGGCTGGTTCCCATCGTCCCTTGCTGTCGTTCAGCTTGTGCATGGCGTTTCTCGTAGGGTTAAGGTCAGGTCTGTGCATATCGAGAGGATCGGGGTATCGCCCGAAACTTTCTTCACCATACGGACGGGGAGAGGGTTACGGAACTAGGTATATCCCTGGTTTGTGACCGGCGTCTGACGCAGAGAACAGCTGGGAGAGGAGACTCGCACCAACGACAGCCGCCGCCAACCGGGGCCGTGAAGGACGATCAGGCAGAGACCAGCCCGTGTGTGACAGCGTACTTGGTGAGTTCGGCAGTCGTGTGTAGTCCGAGTTGCTTGGCGATGCGTGTCTTGTGAAATTCGATCGTTTTGACCGAGACACAGAGGATGGCCGCCATTTCCTTGAGCGATCGGCCTTCGGCGATGAGTTGCAGGACTTCTCGCTGACGCAGCGTGAGCGTGGCTTGGGCGCTGGCCGGGGGCATGCGTTGATGAAGGGATGGATCCAAAACGCCTTTTTCCAACAACGGCGACAGGTACAGCTGGCCGCGCAGGGCTGCCCGGATCGCCTGGATGAGCTCCGTGGCGCTCGCCCGTTTGAGCACGTAGCCCGATGCCCCTGCACGGAAGGCTTCGGTCACATAGGTCGGGTCGCCGTGCATGCTGAGGAACACCAATTTGGCATCGGGGACAAGGCGGCGGAGTTGCTGGGCGGCATCGATGCCGTTGAGTAGCGGCATCGAGAGATCGAGCAGAATCACGTCCGGCTCCAGACGAGGCGCGGCGGCAAGTAAGGCACGTCCGTCACCAACCGAACCGACGAGGTCAAACTCAGGCTCCAGCACTTTCTGCAAAGCTTCGACGAACATGGTGTGGTCGTCTGCCAAGAGAATCCTCGGTTTCGTCATGGCTGCTCCGTTGGCCAAGGAAGGCGCACGACGACTTCCGTCCCTTCTCCCGGCGTCGAGTGCCACTCCACCGATCCGTTTAGCAGGCGCACCCGTTCCTGCATACTGAGCATACCGAGTCCCGGCATGCGCCGTCGGATTTCTTCGAGGTCCAATCCGATGCCATTGTCCCGCAAGGAAAGGCAGATGGTATCCGGCATTACGGATAATTCGATACTGACCTGAGACGCTTTCGCATGCATGGCTACATTGCCCAAGCTTTCCTGTGCGACTCGATAGAGACAGGTTGCAAGACGCGGCGGAATCGACCCAACTGGGGAGGGTTTCATGAATCGAGCCTCGACGCCCGTGCGTTTGACGAAATCATTGATGTAACGTTGGAGTGCGACGACGAGTCCGAGGTCGTCGACGGTCGTCTGGTGGAACTGATAGGCGAGCTGCCGCACATCGTCCGACAAGGCGCTGACGTGACGACGGATGGCCCGGATCTGACGGCGAACGGCGGCCGGTGATTCCGGAAGATGCCGGCACAACGAGTCCAATTGAAGCCCGATCGCACCGAGACGCTGATTCACGTCATCGTGCAGATCGCGCGAAATTCTTCGACGTTCTTCGTCCTGGACCGTGAGCAATTTCCCGGCCAGCGTGCGCAGGTCATTCTGGGTCCGATCCACTTCCTCAATTTGAGGATCAGCTCTAACGGTAGAAACTTTCTGAATGCCCATCTGTGCGTATGCCCCTATTCATCATGTCATGGCCTGCCTCGGCCTGCATTCAACGACGCACGGGAATAGTCTGTTGGCGCGCTGCTGCTACTACCATACTGCCCATCCGGGGCTTACACAACCCCAGTCTCCTGGAAAATTCGTCACCCGATCGATCCCCATCACAGTGAAGAAATCGAGAGCCACGGAATGAGTTGAGATCGTGGTCTGGCAGTTGAAATGGTCTGATGTACTGGTTAATGCGTGATGGGAACATACATGTTGTTGAGATTGAGTTGGCCAGCTTGGGAGCGCGCGAAATCGATAAACGCTTGTGACCCATCCGGTCCTGCTTACGTGGTCTCGTCTCTTACACGCCCATCAGGCTCCTGCTCCTCTATTGAGAAAGTGTTCGAAGCAATCATGATGCCGCGCGATCCCGTCCCTCTTTTGCGACCAGGGGTACTTGGGCAATCCGACCAACGTATTCTCGCTCTCGAGATCGGCGGGTTCTCCGCAGCCCTAACAGATAGGTTGCGGCGTCAGGCCCTCGTTGGTACCTACTCGTTCTGTTGCTTTACGCTACAGTAGCAACCAGGCTCACTGTAGCAGGACTCCCCCACGTTCCCTTTTC
>JAQBES010000133.1:0-7035 GCA_032123755.1 Nitrospirota bacterium | reverse complement strand
GGAGAGGGGGTGGATATTGCGCACAAGGGCGTGCGTATCGACGACGATGTCGAGGTGATAGTGGCAAGAGATAACGGAATCACCAATTGGACGAGGAGGACGGCATGATATCAGTACGTAGTCGTATTGCAATAGGGCTAGGTATCTGTGCGATGGTCTCGCTGCTGGGCAGTAATCCTGTCTCTGCGGAGGAAGATGCGGCGGAGTCCCTCTGGAAGACTATGGGCTTTAAGATCTACGGGGCTGTGGATGCGTCCTATACACAGAATTTCAATAACCCCAACACCAACGTCAATTCACTGCGTATTTTCGATACGCAAGCCAACTCATTCGCGCCGAACCTGGCGCAGGTCGTGCTGGAACGGCCTGCAACAGCAGGCAGTGCCATGGATCGGGTGGGCTTTCGCGCCCGGCTCAGTTTTGGGTCCAATGCCAGATTCTCGCGGGCCCGTACGAATTTCAATCCTGGAGTGCCCGACAACGAGCTGGATCCCCAAGAACTCTATGCAGAGTACCTCGCCCCAATCGGCAACGGACTGTTGATTCAAGCGGGGAAGATGCATACGTTGATCGGATATGAGGTGATCAACAGCTGGGAGAATCCCAACTTCTCCCGTACCTTTATGTTTGGCTTATCCCAGGCCTTCACTGAGACCGGTCTCCGGGCCACCTATCAGTTCAATCCCATGGTGACCGCGACGGTCGGACTCATCAATGGCTGGGACAACATCGAAGACAACAACCGGGGCAAAACGGTCGTGTGGCTGGTGGCTCTGACGCCGCATGAGCGGTTCGGGGTGAATTTCTTCGGGTCCTACGGCGCTGAACAGTCAAATGGAAATGCTGCAGCAGGTTTAACGGCCCCCGGTGCCTGTGTGACGTATACAACTGGATGCGATCCTAGGGCCAAGCGATTGGTGGCTGGTGCGATCATCACGGCCAAGATCACCGACAGTGACACCATCATCCTGGAGCCCTATTACGGGAATGAAAGCAATGCCAGCACGGTCAAAAGTGCGGCCGGAGGCAATGCCCGCTGGAATGGACTCGGTGCTTATCACATTCATGACTTCAATGATCAATGGAGCACCAGGATTCGTGGAGAAATCTTCGAAGATGCCGGGGGTGCCCGGACCTGTGCAGGTGGGACGAATTTTCAGGGCGGCACCAATGTCTGTGCTGGCACAACAGGTGCGCTTAACGCCGCATCGTTAGGGACTCCTCAGACCCTCTGGGAGGCTACCGCTACACTCCAATACATGCCGGCTCCTGCCATGATTACCAGGGTCGAGTTCCGGTATGACAAGTCCGACAAGAACGTCTTTTTGCGGGGTAGTGAGGCGTCGAACAATCAACAGACCCTGTCGTTCCAAGTGGTCTACTTGTTCTAAACGAAGTGATAGGGAAGTCCGTTGACATGGTGATGGGTGGCTCTCTTCGTGGAGCAGTCTGCTGAGGGAGCCACCGACCAGTCGTCCGGAGCCTAGGGGCGGTTGGCCGATGAGAAGAGCCAGAAGGCCTGTCTGCAGAGTGGCGGGCAGGTAAGAGAGAACGACCAGGCTGCGTGCCGAGCACGCAGCCTGGTGACAAGCCAGTCACTCAGGCACCACATATCAAGGAGCAGTGCCCATGCCCTTTTACCTGCGCCAGCTATCCATCGGACTCTGCTCCGGGGAATGGTTGGAGCACAGGGTGAGGGTTCTGCTCAACAATACCCATCTTATCGAGACCGTCTTCGACTCGGCGCAGGCCGCGCGTGTGCCTGCGTCCGCAGGCACACGCGCGGAAGCAGCACGTTTCGGCGAAGAAGCCAGTCCTAAGCGTAGTCGGAAGGGGCGGCGTGAGGCAACCAAGGGGAGCCGCTCAGAACATTTCAACGGTCTTATTGACAACCTCGTCTCGATCTAGGGGATGAAAGGATGCAATGATGCTATCGCATATGACCAGTATGAAGAAGTTTCTGCCATTCCTTCTCTCCCTTGCCATGGTGGCAGGGGGGACGGCTCTGTACGTACATGATGCAGGGGCGCAGGCTCCAGCGGCGGAGGAAGCCGCTCCTGCTGCTGCTCCGGAGGCTGCTCCGGAGGCCGCCCCGGCAGAACTGAAGATCGATACCGGCGATACGGCCTGGGTGTTGGTCTCGTCGGCCTTGGTGTTGGCCATGACCGCACCGGGTTTGTTTCTGTTCTATGGAGGCATGTCGCGGGGCAAGAATGCGTTGGGCACGATGATGCAAAGCTTTGTGATCCTCTGTCTGATCAGTGTCCAGTGGGTGCTGTGGGGGTACTCCCTCGCCTTCGGGCCTGACATAGGCGGCATCATCGGTAACCTTGATTGGTTCGCTCTCAACGGCGTGGGGACCGCGCCCTCTCCCGACTACGGGTCCACCATACCGCACCAGGCATTCATGCTCTTCCAGATGATGTTTGCCGTGATCACGCCGGCGCTGATCACCGGCGCCTATGCCGAACGGGTCAAGTTCAGCAGTTTTTGCGTGTTCACGGTGCTGTGGGCGACCTTCATCTACGATCCGCTCTGTCACTGGGTATGGGCAGTCGGGGGATGGGTCGGAGGGCTTGGGGCGTTGGACTTCGCCGGCGGGACGGTCGTCCATATCAGTTCCGGCATTGCCGGTTTGGCTTGCGCCCTTGTGGTAAAGAAGCGCATGGGACATGGCAAGGAGGCGATGCACCCGCACAATTTGCCCTATACCCTTGTTGGCGCGTCCTTGCTCTGGTTTGGATGGTTTGGATTCAACGCCGGCAGCGCGTTGGGCGCCGGAGAACTGGCGGCGAGCACCTTTACCGCCACCAATACGGCGACGGCTGGCTCGGCGCTGGCCTGGATGATTGCGGAGTGGATCTATCGAGGCAAACCGTCGGCCCTGGGAGTGGCCAGCGGAGCGGTGGCAGGATTGGTGGCCATCACGCCTGCGTCTGGGTTCGTCGGCCCGATTTCGGCACTTCTAATCGGGATTGGAGCAGGGGTAATATGTTATATTGCGGTGATGTTGAAGCCCTTGTTTGGCTACGATGACGCCCTCGATGCGTTCGGCGTTCACGCAGTCGGAGGCATTTGGGGTGCGCTGGCAACCGGTCTCTTCGCGTCGAAGGCGGTGAATGACGCAGGGGCAGACGGGTTGTTCTTTGGTAATCCCGCACAGTTGGGCATCCAAGCGATGGCCGTATTGATTACGGTGGTGTTCGTGTTTGTAGGGACCTTAATCATCCTGGCGGTGGTCGGTGGCATCATGGGTCTGCGTGTGAGTGAAGAAGACGAGCGAACAGGTCTGGATCTCAGTCAACATGATGAGAAGGCCTATTCGTAAGGCAAGGGAGACCGAACCCTATGTAGAACATAGGGTTCGGTGCCAGGCCGGATGGCCAGGCAAATCCGGCCTGGCACGAAGCCGAGACGGTATGCTCAGTTGTTCTTCACGCATGAATCAGGTTCCTAAACGAACCATGACACGATTGATCAAACTATCGTGCCGGCTATTCCAAGGATGCTGTGCGGTCAGCGGCCTCGGGTGAGCCTGTGAGGGAGGCATCGACATGAAAATGATTGAAGCCATTATCAAGCCGTTCAAGTTGGATGAGGTGAAGGATGGGTTATTGGAAATCGGTGTGCATGGGATGACGGTCACGGAAGTCAAAGGACTCGGACGTCAGAAGGGGGCTAAGGAAACGTACCGGGGTGCCGAGTATAAGACCGACTTTGTGCCCAAGGTAAAGATTGAAGTGCTCGTTCCGGATAACATGGTGGCGCGCGCGGTCGAAACCATTTCGCGCCACGCGAAGACCGGCACCGTCGGGGACGGCAAGGTCCTCGTGTCGGATCTCAACTCTGTGATACGGATCAGGACCGGCGAGACGGGGGAAAGCGCGATATGACGATGACTCCCGATAGCGGGTTGCCGGAGGGGCTCTTGCGCAGGGCGGAGATCGAACCGGTCTCCGCCCTGGCTGGGTACCGGCAAGTGCTCCGGCAACGGTTGTTGGATGGAGTTTCGGGGGCTGAAATCATGACGGCCCTGACGGACTTCGTGGACAAGCTGATCGTTGCCCGGTACAGGAATGCCATGCGGCAGACTGGGGAGAAGGCGCAGGTCGCGGGATCCCAGTACTGCTGCCTGGTGGCGCTGGGAGGCTATGGCTACCGGGAGTTGGCTCCCTATTCAGATATCGACATCATGTTCCTCCATCGCGAGAATGTAGGGGAGGAGGCGCAGGCTCTGTTCCGTGATGTGCTGGACCATCTGTGGGGTCTCGGCTTCCAGGTCGGCTACTGCATGAGGACGATTGAAGATTGCATCGAACTGGCCCCTGGGGACATTACGATTCGGACCGCCATGATGTCAGCCAGGCTCTTGACCGGAAGCCCGCAACTGTTCAAGGAATTCCATCGCCGGTATTTCCGGCAGGTCGTCGGCCGGGGGGCGGGGCCTTTTATCGATCAGCTCATGGACATGCGTCGCGGTGAGTATGAGAAGTTCGGAGAGACGATTTATCTCCTGGAGCCCAACGTCAAGAAAAGCAAAGGAGGGCTGCGGGACTTCCATCTGCTCCGGTGGGCCGGCATGACCAAGTTCCAGGCTGGTACGCTGCAGGATTTGGCGGATCGCGGCTTCCTCTCAAGAGAGGATCTACTCTCGCTGACGGAGGCCCGGGATTTTCTGTGGCGCATCAGGGCGTTTCTACACTTCGAAGCCGGGAGGGCGCAGGAGATTCTGTCGTTCGACGAACAAGTCCGGCTGGCCTCCCTGCACGAATTCAAGGATCGCCCCCATCTCCTGGGTGTGGAGCAGTTCATGCAGCAGTATTACCGGCACACGACGGGACTCCACGAGACCATGGTCCGGTTTCTGGACCGTTGCCTGGCCGGGCCTGTGAGGCGCGTCCAATCGGATGCCAATGTGGACGGGTATTTCGTGGTGACCGGCCAGCATCTGACTGTTCCCTCTGAGCTGCGGGCGCGGGTCCTGGATAGTCCGGACTTACTGCTCCGGCTGTTCGAGTTGGCAGGGTCCCGACGACTCAAGATCGACTCAGACCTGCTGGATGAGATCCATAGCCACATGAATAATATGTCGGCCGAGGCCTTCCGGACCCCTGAGGTCAGCCGGGTCTTTCTGAAGATCCTCGCCGGACCGGGAGCAGTGGCCAGCACGCTGGAAGTGATGCATCGCGCCCATCTGCTGGAGAAGATCATTCCGGTCTTTGCCAGGGTCCGGGGCCTGATGCAGTTCAACCATGTTCACAAGTACACGGTGGATCATCATACGCTGCTGGCGGTGGCCAAGGCTGAAGCGCTCGCCCAGGAGCCTGGTGTCATTGGGAACGTGTGCAAGGAGATCAAGCGGAAGGACCTCTTGCACCTGGCGGTACTGTTGCATGATATGGGAAAGGGTCGGAAAGAAGACCACTGCGAAGTGGGCAAGGCGATCGCGGAGGAGACGGCGGCGCTGCTGGGATGTGACGAACAAGAGACGAGGACGCTGGTCTTTCTCGTGCACAAGCATCTGCTGATGGCTCAAATAGCCTTTCAGCGAGATCCTTACGATAAGAAGATCCTCTTGCCCTTCGTCAGGGAGGTGGCGACCCCGGAAACCCTCCGCAAACTGTTGGTCCTGACCGCAGCCGATATCTCGGCGGTGGGGCCCGGGGTCCTGAACAAGTGGAAGGAGTCCTTGCTCGTCGAACTCTATCTGCGCGCGCTGCCGGAGGTGTCGGGTGAGCAGGATGAGCCGGCTGGTCCGGAGCGCCTCAAGCAATTGGCTGGTGAAGTGGCGCGCGAGTGCACGGACGCAGCGGCCGGGGGGCTCGACTGGATCGAGTCGCAACTGGGCCAGTTTCCCTTGCGTTATCTGCATGGGACGTCTCCGAAGCAGATCGCAGCCCATTTGAGGGCGATTGGAAAGCTGCAAGCAGGAGACGTGCTGGTCGAGGAGCACTTCAACGAGGAACTGGGCGTCTGCGAATACTCGGTGATTACCCGCGATGACCTGACCCCAGGTATCTTCTCCAAGATTGCCGGGGTCATGACGGCCCAGGGGCTTCAGATTCTGGACGCCCAGATCAACACACGAACTGACGGGGTCGTGGTGGACACCTTCAAGGTGTCCGATCCTGATTATGCCGGTGTTCCCCCGGTCGAGCGCCGGCATTCCACTGCCGAGACTATTGTCCGGGTGCTGAAGGGCGAGGAGGACGTCGAGCGGTTGGTAAGCCGAAACACCCGGCTGCCCTCTCGTCGTCGGCTGCCTACCACCCGCCAGGCGACCGAGGTGCAGATCGATAACGAGACCTGTGACCGGTCCACGATCATCGATGTGTTTGCCGATGATGCGCAGGGATTGTTGTATGCGATTACCCGCAGCATTCTAGATCTCGATCTGTCGGTCCATGCGGCCCGAATCTCCATGAGGGAGGAGCTCGACCAGGTGGCTGACGTGATCTACGTGACGGACCAGCACGGAGCCAAGATCAATGACCACACTCGCCTGGAGGCCATCCGTGCGACCATCAAGAAGGATATCGATCAGTTCATAGACCAGCAGGTTGCTGCGTCGGAAGGCGTAGTGATAGGATCACCACGATAAATAGGGCTTGCGACGTATGACGTATAAGGAGGACCGGAATGAATCCCCGCGAGGTACTGGAGTTTGCCAAGAAGAACAAGGCGCAGATGGTGGACTTGAAGTTTGTGGACTTGATCGGGACGTGGCAGCACTTCTCGATTCCTGTGGAAGAGCTTACGGAAGGACTATTTAAGGACGGATCCGGGTTGGACGGTTCGTCGATTCGAGGCTGGAAGGCGATCAACGACAGCGATCTCCTGATGATCCCCGATCCGGCCACGGCCTGTCTCGATCCGTTCTGTGCCGTGCCGACGCTGAGCCTCGTCGGCAACGTCGTCGATCCGATTACGCGTGAGCCCTACGATCGCGATCCGCGCTTTGTGGCGCAGAAGGCGGAAAAATATCTCCAGAGCACGAAGATCGGCGATATCTCCTACTGGGGGCCGGAGGCGGAG
>JAQBES010000132.1:0-29871 GCA_032123755.1 Nitrospirota bacterium | reverse complement strand
GGTGCCCCAGCAAGAAGTGAAAACTCAGTCGGTCAAGACCCCCGAGACGACCTTGAAGATTTCCGGTGCGGCTGGATCGAATCCCTACTGGGCTCGCGTGCAGTCTATTATTAGTAGCCAGTGGGTGCCGCCTCCGGTCGATATGGCGGGACAAACCTATATGATGATCGTCAAGTTTCGGCTTCAACGAGATGGGACGATCAAAGACGTGGTTGTGCAACAGTCGTCGGGAAATGCTTATTTTGATATGGCGGGCCAGCGCGCCGTGCAGCAGTCACGGTTCCTGCCCGCGTTTCCTGCCGATATGACAGACAGCTATAAGGATGTAGAAATGGTATTTCGAGTCGGAGAGTCGGTCGGATGATACAGGGGAAATTGATCAGTATCTGGCTCGGGGGAGTGCTGCTGATAGCGGGACTTGTCGGCATTCTTGAATCTGGGGCGGCAGATGTGTTCCTCGAAGCTACCCGTCCCGACTTTCAAAAGATTTCCCTGGGTGTTGCGGGAATACAAAACGGGGGAGGCCCCGACTGGTTGGGGGGGCGGATCGAAGAAGTCCTCAAAAAAGATGTGAAACGCTCCTTGGTCTTTGATCTGGTGGATTTGCCCAGTCTTGGGATTAAAACATCCGATATCGGCAATGGGAAGGGGACTGGTTCCAAGGCTGTATTTAAACAGGCAGCTGAGAAGGGTGTCTCAGTCTTGGTCTGGGGGAAAGCAGGCCTGAAAGAGGCGGAGAAAGACGCCGACGTGAACATGGAGGGCTTCGTCTATGACAGCGGCAGTGATGAAGTCGTGGGGGGGAAGCGTTACGCGGGATCGCCCGCGGTTGTGCGGCTGATGGCGCACCGCTTTGCCGACGAACTGGTGTTTCGTTATACGGGCGAGCCGGGCATCGCGCGGACGAAGATCGCGTATGTGGCTGAACAGGGGAAAGCCCGCGAGTTGTTCGTGATGGATTATGATGGCCACGATGCGCGCCAACTTACCGCCGATGGATTCCTGAACCTCATGCCGCAATGGTCTCCGGATCGCCGGTTCCTCGTCTTCACCGCCTATCGCAATCGCAATACGCAGGACATCGACATGATCGAGTTGGCGACGGGCAAGCGATGGACCCTGATTTCCCTGGGGGGATTGAACATCACTCCGGCACTATCCCCTGATGGAAACTTTCTGGCGTTTGCCTCCAGTCACGAAGGCAATTCCGAACTCTATCGGTTAGATACAAGAACGAAAGCCCTCCAACGGTTGACAGTAAACCCATCCGGTGACTTGTCTCCCTCCTGGTCTCCGAACGGGAGAGAGCTGGTGTTTGTGTCAGATCGGGGTGGCGGGCCGCAGCTGTTCCTGATGGGTTCAGACGGGTCGAACGTGCGCCGTCTGACGTTTGACGGCGATTACAATGCGGCGCCGGTATGGTCGCCGCGTGGGAACTGGATCGCCTATGTGTGCCGGACGCAAAAAGAGTATAAGCTCTGTGTCATCTCGCCGGACGGACAGAAGCGAATGCAATTGACGACAGGACCGGGTGTCGATGATTCACCCTCTTGGTCGCCGGATGGCCGGCATCTGGTGTTCAGTTCGACGGTTGATGGAAAGAGCCATATCTATATGATCGATGCCGATGGTAAGGACATAGAACGGCTCACCTTCGAGGGAACGCACAATAGCGCGCCCTCCTGGTCTCCGGCATTGTGAGGATGCCATTTCGACTGCACTGAATGAATGAAGACAAGTGATCGAGATGACTAACCTAGGAAAAGGAGAAGGATTTATGAACAAGACACTCTATACCTGCGGCTTGGTGCTGGTGATGGGCGTGGCATTGATTAGTATGCCTGGCTGCTCCAAAAAGTCCGTGCAATCTGGCGGCGACTCCCAGTCCGCTCAAGGAATGACGAAGGGGGGAGGCTCGGACGGTTCCAGGTCCGGTGTCGGAAGCTTCCCGGACACCGGCGTCCAGTCTGGTGGCGGCGGGCTTCGGGGCCTCGAAAAGAACCCGTCAGAAGAGCGTGTGGGCAGTGGCACGATGCTGGCCAAGGTGGATCCTTCCAGCAGTGCTGGGAGACAAGATGAGTTTCGTGCCGAAGCGGGCTTGCTAGATGTGTTTTTTGCCTACGATAGCTGGACGATTTCCGAGGAGGAGCGTCAATCGTTGAATCGTAATGCCGAGTGGATAAAGTCCAATTCGAGCGCGCTGGTCAAGGTCGAGGGGCACTGTGACGAGCGTGGGACCTCCGCCTACAACCTCGTGCTCGGTGAAAAACGGGCAAAAGCCACGCGGAACTATCTGGTCGAACTCGGTGTCGGTGCCCAGCGTTTGTCCGTGGTGTCGTATGGGAAAGAGCGTCCGTCCTGCAATGAACATGCGGAGTCGTGCTACCAGCAGAATCGGCGAGCACATCTTGTGGTGAAGACCGGGAAGTAGGCGACGTACTCTTTGTCGCGACGTTGTGACGTTGTTGTCCGCGACGAGAGAACAGGGGATTCCTTTATCATCTATGGGTGGAACAATGTGGAACCATTCGGATACAAAGGGAATCTGGACGACGATCTGTGTGATCTGTGCCTTGTTGTCGACCGGCTGCATTGCCCAACAAGCGGATCTCAAACAGACGGAGAAGAATCTTCAGCAGCGCATCAAGCAGTCGACCGATGAGTCGGCACAGACCCGTGCGCGACAGAGTCAGGAGATTTCGGTGCTTCGAGAGCAGGAGTTGCCACAGTTGCGCGGCGAACTGGAGCGGGCGTTGCACCAAGCTCAGGAACTCCAAGGCAAGCAGGAAGACCTCAAGCAGCGCTCTGTGCAACTTGAGTTACAAACCAAGCGGCTTGAACAGTTGGCCGGCAAGCTGGAGACGGATAACACAGCTCGTTATAACCAGGTGCGCGAGAGCCTCAATGCTCAAGATGTCAAAAATAAGCAGGATCGCGATCAGCTCCGCATAGACGTGAACACGCGCCTCGACGACGTGAGCCGACAGATGGAGGTAGTGCGAAAAGAGATCATCGAGGTCGTGCAGAGGACGAACAGCGGACTTACCAAGAGTCTCGACGCACGCCTGGAGGAGCAGCATAAGGTGCTGGAGGATAACCAGGCTCGGGCCGAACAGTTGTCGGCAAAGTTCGCACAATTCAGTCAGTCCTTGACGGCATTCAGGGATTCACTGACAGGATTGAGCGAGCGGGTGAGCCAAGAAGAGCAGGCGGGCAGAGCGTCGACGACCCATATCAATGAAATGAACAAGGCGGTGACTGGTCACTTAGGCGAGGTCAATAAGAGTGTCGCATCTGTCGCGCAGAAGGTTGCTGCCCGTTTTGATGAGCAGGACCGTCGGCTGGATACCCTCTCCAAGGCCGTTGACCAGGTCGCGCAGGATGCGCACGTGCGAGGGGGAAACAAGGGAGGGGTACGTCAGTCAACCACGAAGCCAGCCCATCGTTCGGCGTTGGTGCCTTCATCTGAATCCCCAAAGGTTGAGCAGGAAACACCTTCTGTTGTACTCCCTATGGAAGCTGAAGCGGGACAATCGATTGAGGCGGTGACGTCGGCAGTCGAGTCCGAGGAGTCGCCGCGTCCGCAAGTCAGCCGGAGGGGAGAGCGCTCCGATAAAGTCGAGTACGAACGTCTACTAGCACTGTTTCGTGAGGGGGACTTGGATGGAGCCCGACAGGGGTTCGCCGCATTTTTGCGTGACTATGAAAACTCGGATCTGTCTCCAAACGCGCGCTATTGGCTCGGTGAATCGCACTACGGTAAGAAAGATTATAGGCAGGCGATCGATTCGTATGACCGCGTTGAACTGGACTTCCCCCACAGCGAGAAAGTACCAGCGGCGATCTTGAAGAAAGGGTATGCGTACCTAGCGATGAAAGATAAGAAGCGCGCTTCTTCGGCCTTCAAACAGGTGGTGACGTTGTATCCACGGAGTCCAGAGGCAGGAAAAGCGTCCGACAAACTAACCCAGTTGAAGGAGTTGCGATAACCGTGATGCGAAAGAAAACAGGTTCAAAGGGGTTGGTCGTTCTCATGGCCGTGGCGGTGCTGTTGCTCGCCGGATGTGCCAACCACGCAGATTTTGTGGGGCTGCGTGACCACTTGTCCACAGTGTCGAAGTCTCAAGATCAAGATCAAAAGCGGCTGGATGCATTGCAACGACGCGTGGAGTCGCTGGAACGGTTGAAGGATAGCGAATCCGCCAGGCCGAAGCTCGACCCCAAGTTCGATGAACTGACTGCACGGATCCAAAAGTTAGAGAGCCGGTTGGCCAAATCCGACGAGATGTTGGGTATTCCGGCTGTGCCCAAGGTGGAGCCACCCTCCGGAGAACTCGCGCGTCTCTCCAAACCACAGAAGCCGTCCTCCTCTGCCGATGTGCCGACGATGATGCCCGGCGTTCCCACGATTACCCCGACCTCTGCGTTCAATCTGGCATACAACGACTATCTCAACGGGAAATACGATCTTGCCGTGGCGGGCTTTCAGCGATTTGTGAAAGACTTTCCTGGCACGTCTCTGACGCCGAATGCCTACTACTGGTTGGGGGAGTCTTCCTATCAGCAGAAAGATTACGCGCGCGCGATGCAATCGTTCGAGTACCTCTCGACGGAGTATCCGGGAAACGAGAAGGTGCCGGCGGC
This sequence comes from Nitrospirota bacterium, assembly GCA_032123755.1. Taxonomy (GTDB): domain Bacteria; phylum Nitrospirota; class Nitrospiria; order Nitrospirales; family Nitrospiraceae; genus Palsa-1315. The sequence continues at coordinate 25,227 of JAQBES010000132.1, read as the reverse complement.
GCTCTTCAAATCGGGGCTCGCGGCGGGAGAAACCGGAGATCTCGCCACATCGAAGAAGAATCTCAAACGGGTCATCGAAGAGTTTCCCACGTCGGACGAGGCGAAGCTGGCCAAGAATAAGTTGGCTGAAATTCGATGAGCGGACGTCCATCGAGACGGCTCGTAGTGGCTCTCTTGTTCCCGGGGTTTCCTGGAGTCTAACGTCATGCTCGTCTCCAGTCGCTCCGCCAAGATCCATGTCCTCCCAGACGATGTAGTCAGCCGCATCGCGGCTGGCGAGGTCGTCGAACGCCCTGCCGCCGTTGTCAAAGAATTACTGGAAAACAGTCTCGATGCCGGGGGCCTGCATATCACGATCGATGTGAAAGGTGGTGGACTGGCTCTCATTCGAGTCACGGATGATGGAGAAGGGATCAACCGTGCCGATCTTCCCCGTGCCTTCGAGCGGCATGCCACCAGTAAACTCCGGTCCGATCGGGATCTCGCCTCGGTGACGACGATGGGTTTTCGCGGCGAGGCATTACCGAGCATTGCGTCCGTCTCCCATGTGCTGGTGACGACCGCGACCAGGCAGGATACGGTGGGATCGCAACTTACCCTTGTAGCAGGAGGAAGTAGCTCTATCGTGGACGCGCCCCCCGTGCCTGGCACCAGGATCGACGTCTCCAATCTATTTTTTAATCAGCCGGCCAGAAAGAAGTTTCTTAAATCGACCACGACCGAGTTCTCCCATATCAGTCATGTCGTGCAACTCGCAGGCCTCGCCTGGCCATCGGTGCACTTTCGCCTGACCCATAACGGCCAGGAGATTCTCAACTATCCCGCCGTGACAGCAGAGCGTGATCGAATACTTCAGGTCTATCGCTCGGTCTTCCTCGATCGGACTATTGAGGTGCGAGGCCGGACAGCGGGATTGTCGATCCGCGGCGTGATGGTCGATCCTATCCATGCGCGGTCCTCGAGAATGCCGCAGGAACTGTTTGTGAACCGGCGTCCCATCCGCAATGCGACCGTGTTTCATGCGGTCATGGATGGGTATGGGTCGTTTCTGCCCAAACGGCATCACCCCACGTTCGTGCTCTTTCTGGATATCGAACCGGACCGACTCGATGTCAACGTGCATCCCACGAAGAAAGAAGTCCGTTTTGCAGAAACAGAAGCCCTTCATCAGTTGGTGCGTCAGTCAGTCCGTCACGCACTCGGAGGTTCTGAGCGGAAGGTTGTGCTGGGTCTCACGCAGGCGGGGCTGTCGCAGACGGTACCGGAGTTCGCTCCCACGGCCACGCGGCAGACCGCATCGTTCCGGGATTCTCAACCGGCAGCATTGCTCTCAGTTCGCAGACAGGATTCCCGGATCAATGCGAGTGATGCGGTGCCTCTGTCCGGCATGGTCGAGGGGAGTCAGTTGGCCTTGGCCCACGAGGCAGCCACGACGTATCAGCGGGCAGAGAAGCCCGGCATCGTGCCGTTCGGACAAATCCTTCGGACCTATCTCGTGGCGCAGGTGGGCGAAGAGCTGCAAGTGATCGATCAACATACGGCGCACGAGCGGGTCCTCTTCCAACGGCTCTGGCGAGGGTGGCAAAGCCGGGAAATTCCGTCGCAGCCGCTCTTGATACCTGAGCCGATCGAGCTGTCGGCGGCGCAGAGCACTCTGTTGCTTAAGCGGCTTGATGATCTGGAGAAACTCGGCCTCCTGATTGAACCGTTTGGCGCAACGGCCGTGGCGATTCGCGGGGTGCCGGTCGGACTTGGCAAGGTAGATGCGGTGGTCTTGGTGCAGGATCTGCTCGACGATTTGACCGAGTGGGACAGCGCATCGTCTCTGGAAATGCGGGTACAGCCCGTCTTGGCGTCGCTGGCCTGCCATGGAGCGGTGCGCGCTGGACGGGCCTTGGCGCTTCCTGAGATTCAGCAATTGATTCACGATTGGGTGGAGGAAGGGCTGATCATGACCTGCCCGCATGGGCGCCGCACGGCGTTTCGTCTTTCGACAGACGAGCTAGCCAAGTTGTTCGGCCGGGTCGGATGGTCATGATGGCCATTCCAGCGAGAGCGATGCGGCGTCTCTCCGAGACGCAAGTCCAGTTCAAGCCTGTCATCGTGATGGTTGGACCGACTGCTGTAGGGAAGAGCCGCATCGCGGTCGAGGTTGCCAAGGCCTTCGAGACCGAGGTCCTTACGGCTGACTCCCGGCAAGTCTATCGTGGCATGGATGTCGGGACGGATAAGCCGGTCCCAGAGGAGCGCCAGGCGGTTCCCCATCGACTGATCGATCTCGTTGATCCTGATGAATCTTTTAATGCAGGGTTGTACCGGCGCGAGGCGCTCGATGAGATCGAACGCCTCTACCGAGGCCGCCGCCTTCCCTTGGTCGTGGGTGGGACAGGGCTCTATGTGCGGACTCTCCTCAAGGGCTTGTGCGACGCCCCACAGGCCGATCCGATTATGCGGGCGGCCTTGCGACAGGAGGCGAAGGACCAAGGATCTGACCGCCTCTTCGCGAGGCTCGTGGATGTTGATCCTGTGGCTGCAGCACGGTTGCACCCACGCGACGAATCGAAAGTGATCCGCGCGCTGGAGGTGTACCAGTTATCCGGTCGTCGGATGTCGGATTTTCAGCAAGTGCATGGGTTTGCCGAGCGGCCTTTCGTAACCTTGATCATCGGCTTGAACCGAGACCGCCACGCGCTGTATCGGCGTATCGAGGAGCGGATTGATTGGCAGCTGGCTCACGGTTTGATAGAAGAGACGAAGCAGCTCCTCGCCCAGGGGTACCAGCGCGATAGTGCAGCCATGAAGGGCTTGGGGTATCGACAGGTGGCAGAGCATTTGGCCGGCGAGTATGACGTTGTTGAAATGGTTCGGCGGTTCAAACGGGACACGAGACATTTTTCCAAACGACAAATGACTTGGTTTCGAAAGGAACCGGGGATTCAGTGGTTGACGATCGAGGAGTCGGAATCGATCCAGCACACGGCAGCGCTGGTGATCGGACAGGTGGATCGATTTCTCGCTACACTAGGAGACCAGGGATGACACGACTGGGGAACTCCGCACGCGCGGACATCGGGATCATCGGCGGCAGTGGGTTGTACAACGTCGAGGGGCTTCGAAAGGTCACCGAACGCTCGGTCAAAACCCCCTTCGGGGCTGCCTCCGACAAGGTAGTGCTCGGCGAATTGGACGGGATTCGTGTCGCCTTTCTCTCGCGGCATGGACGTGGACATCGGATCAATCCTTCCGAAATCAACTATCGCGCGAATATCTATGCGCTCAAGTCGCTCGGGGTGAGCCGGGTGATTTCTGTGAGTGCGGTCGGGAGTATGAAAGAGTCGATCAAGCCTGGCGACGTCGTGTTGCCGGATCAGTTTATCGATCTCACTAAACGGCGGGTTTCGACATTTTTCGAGGGGGGCATTGTTGCGCACGTGGCATTTGGGGAGCCGGTCTGTGCTTCGCTCGGTGCGGCATTGTTGGACGCGGCCCATACGGTCGGCGCTACTGTACATCAGGGCGGCGTCTATCTTTGCATCGAGGGGCCGCAGTTTTCAACCAAAGGGGAGTCCCGCTTGTATCGTCAGTGGGGTGCGAGTGTGATCGGGATGACGAATCTCCCTGAGGCCAAGCTCGCACGCGAGGCGGAACTCTGTTACGCCACGGTGGCCTTGGCAACCGATTACGACTGTTGGCATGAGACGGAAGAGGCTGTCACCGTCGAGGCGATCTTGACCACGCTCCGTCAGAATATTACGCTGGCCAAACGACTGTTGCGCACGGCGATGCGTGCAGTGGCCAACGTCAAGGCCTGCAGCTGTCAGCGCGCATTGCAGGATGCCATTATCACCGCGCCGGATCGGATGCCCGCCTCGCTCCGACGGAAGCTGGCCTTGTTGATCGATCGGGTTGTTCCTGGGAAGAAAGGAATTCGGTAAACCATGGGGAAGCTGCTCGTAGTCGGATCGGTCGCGTTAGATACGGTGAAAACACCGTTCGGAGAGGTTAGCGAGGTTCTGGGAGGTTCGGCCACGTTTTTTTCGACTGCGGCCAGCTACTTTACCAGCGTCGATCTTATCGCAGTAGTGGGGGAAGATTTCCCTCCGCAACACCTGGCCTTCCTCAAGAGCCGTGGCATCGACCTGACGGGGTTGGAGCGGAGGCCCGGGGCAACGTTTCGATGGAAAGGGGAGTACACGCATCAATTGAACGAAGCGCACACTCTCGATACGAAACTCAATGTATTCGAAACCTTTCGGCCAAAGATTCCCGAGGCCTACCGGTCCCCCGATCTGTTGTTTCTCGGCAATATCGATCCGGAGCTCCAGTTGGATGTGCTGCAGAAGCTTTCGCGTCCGCCGTTGGTCGCATGCGATACGATGAACTTTTGGATCAACGGCAAGCGGGATGCGTTGTGGCGGGTTTTGGAACAGGTCGATATTCTGATCATTAACGATGGGGAGGCTCGGGCACTCGGCGAAGATACGAATCTGGTGAAGGTCGCACAAAAAGTACTCGCGCGGGGACCCAAGCATCTCATCATCAAGCGTGGGGAGTATGGGGTCTTGATGTTCAACGAGAAGCAGGTGTTCGGGGCTCCGGCCTTTCCGCTTGAAGACGTGCGCGATCCCACCGGGGCAGGGGATACCTTCGCCGGCGGCTTCCTGGGCTATCTCACGGCCACCGGCAATCGTTCGGTTGAGGCCTTCAAACAGGCGATCATCTTCGGGAGCGTCATGGCGTCATTTACTGTAGAAGCCTTTAGTCTTGACCGTTTGCAAATCCTGGACTACAAAGAGATTCAGGAGCGGTTTCGAGCCTTTAAGCGATTGACCCATTTTGAGGACATTTCGTGATGTCGATTCTCTTTGCTGGTTCGGTTGCTCGACAATTTATTCCCCCGTTGCTTGGGGTGACTCTGCTGATCGGATGGTTGCCTGGCTGTGCAACATCGGATGAGTCATTGCAGAAGTCAAAAGGGTATTACCAAGAAGGGGTCGCGAGCCTGGATCACGATCAGCAGAAGGCCTTTGTGTCGTTCCAGAAGGCGGTGCAGCAAAATCCCAAGAACAAGGAAGCACGTTACGGGCTCGGCCATATTCTGGCGCAGCAGGGTAAATTTCCTCAAGCCGAGGTAGAATTGATGGCCGCGACGAAGATTGATGAGAATTACTCGGAAGCGTACACCTATCTGGGCCAGGTTTTGGAGAAACAGGGGCGGTCGACGGAGGCGATTGCCGCATTCCGTCAGGCGCTGACCAATCCCTTGTATGCCACACCGGACCTGGCCCGATTCCATCTTGGCCAGGTGCTAGCTCACGAGAGTGATTACCAGGGCGCGATGGAAGCGTTTGAGGATGCCTTAGTGGTCAATCCGCCCAATGTTCCTCCGGCTCTATTACACTTGGAGCTGGGCCGGGTGTATTACAAGATGGGGTTCGAACGACGTTCACGGGAAACGTTGACCAAGGTCACGACGCTCGACAAGGGCGGCGAGTATGCCGCAGCCGCGAAAGAACTGCTGACACGGCTCAAGCCGTAGAGAGACACGTATGGAATCGATGGGCGAATTTTTCAGGCAGGTGCGAGAGACCAAGGGGCTCACCATCGACGAGGTTGCATCCAAGACGCGAATTCGATCTGACTTTGTGAAGGCGTTGGAAGATGGGAACTTTGCCAAGTTGCCCGATCAAGTGTTTGCGCGAGGCTTTGTCCGGTCCTATGCCAGGTCTCTCGGACTCGATGAAGACGATGCGATCCACCGATTCACGCAATCGGCCGGTGCCTATTACGACAAGCAAGTCGAGCGGGAACGTTTGAAAGTCAGGCAGGCGGAAGAAGAGCGGAAGCGTCAAGCTAATCGAAAGGCCGTTGCGATCGCGATTGGCATTGCGATTCTCACGCTCATCTTTCTCTTAAGCCGGGAACAGTCGTCGCTCCTGGTTCGTCGTTCGAGCTCAGACATTCCAGCTTCCGGATCTAAGCGGGCCGCTCCAATGACTCAGGAATCTCAGGACGCGCCGCCAAGCCAGCAGGCTGAGGCGGTCCCGCCAGCTCCGTCTGCCCCCAAGACCAAACCCAGTGAGCCTGCTGCCGTGCCAGCCAAGGCGGGCGAAGACAATAATGCTGGGCCAGTGACCGGCTCAGGACCCACAGCTTCGGTTGTGCCGGAACTGACAGCTCCGGCACCTTCGTCGCTCGGGAGCGACGGGCCGCTGGGAGGAATTTCACTCGAGGGGTCTGGAGCAACGGAGGGACAGTTGGCGCTCGACCTTGAGGCAACAGAGCTGAGTTGGGTCGTCGTTCAAATCGATGCTGGCAGTCCTCAAGAGGCCTTGCTCAGGCCTGGAGAAAAGGCCACATGGAAAGGCCAGGACCAATTTATTCTGACGCTCGGTAACGCTGGGGGGGTCAAAGCCGAACTCAATGGCAAACCTCTAAAGCCATTCGGCCCGAGCGGCAAAGTCGCCCGCGATATTGTCATCAAGCGCTAACCGCCCTCAGCAGGATGCTGAAAAAGTCCGCCAGCAGCGTTCTCGGCTCATTGAAATCCTCAACGTACCCCAGAGGGTACACCTCCGGGTTCGACTCGCCTGCGGCCTTGCTGGACAGCCTTTTTGAGCATTCTGCAGGAGTGTTCTCCTACTTGTGCCACACGTGCAGACCATCGAAGCTCCCGTGTGTCAACATAGTTTTTTGAAACCTACTAGCACCGTCCATCCTGTCACATCACGGTTCCCTCCACACTCGTTTCGGCTGGCAGTACTGTAACTCCAAAACTTGGCGTATATTCTCGTCCTGCTCGCCTGGCGGTCTCGGCTCGATTCGATGAGAGCCGTACAGGCTTCGCGACGTCGAGTAATGGGGCGCCCTAGCAGGGACTGAGGCGCAATGGCGCCACCCTCTTGAGACTCCCGAGACTCCTGGGATTGTGCAGGCCTCCAACTAGCTGGAATATCGTGCCTTGCGCGCGGGTGTTTTGGCACGAGCCTTGATACTTAGCTGGTAGGACTGCACAAAAGCCGACGGAGTGGAAGTGAGTATCAGGCCGGGAACGGGATAGTGAAGTGAAGGAGTCTGGGAGTAGGGAGACCTTCCGATAGTACCTAGCTTTGCTTGACATGAGCGAAAGACCGTTGTTATATTTTCGAACGCTATATCGTTTTTACTTGGGGTGTATGAGCCAGCGGCCCGATGCCGGATTTATGTGCGGTGGTTAACACAAAGGAGGAAGTGTGATGGGGCATTTTTCTAAGTTTCTGGGAATCAGCGCAGCGCTGATAATGTTGTCGGTCTCGGTGGTCGGAGCCGAAGAGCGTGATCCGCTTAAACCCCGCGTTCCGGCGGATCAGATGAGCGAAGCGAGGGCCAACAAGAATCCGGTTGATGCGACCCCGGAGAACATTGCTAAAGGAAAGGCGCTGTTCGAGGGCAAGGGTACCTGCTTCAATTGCCATGGTAAGGATGGGGATGGCCTGGGCGAGGCTGGTAAGATTCTGAATCCGAGCCCCCGCAATTTCACGAACTGCAAGTTCCACAAGAAGCGAAAAGATGGCGAGCTCTTCTGGGTGATCAAGAATGGTAGTGCAGGTACGGGCATGGTCCCTTTGGTCCCCGCCGCGATTACTGAACAAGAAGCCTGGACGATCATCAACTACGAACGGACCTTCTGCAAAGGCGAGTAGTTTTTCCGCAGCTGTGAGTTCAAGAGGGTGGAGGATCGAATCCTCCACCCTCTTTTTTTCGTCTTTCGCTCGTGTGCCACATCAAGCAGGAAGGCTGAGGTCGCGGTCAAGGTTGAGTGAAGATCTGGCGTTCCCATCTTAGCCTCAACCTTAGCCTGAACCTCAACCTTCTCCGCGCTGGCAGACTTTTTTCAGCATCCTGTTAATGGGCTTCAGTGCCCTGGATCGCCGCTAGCTTGGTCAATACTAAGGCAGCGGAAGGGTCGGTTGGGCGGATGGCCGGAACAGCGAACGGGCGCTGTTCCTGGTTCATGCGGGCCTTGGAAGCCCAGGGCACTTTCTGGCTGAGATACGTCACCGTTTCGCCGAGTGTCACCTCGTCATTCCGGTTGGTATCGGCCTCGCCGCGCAGTGCCCGCAGCAGATAGTAGGTGAATAGCCCATGCCGGTGCTGGTCGTCCTCCAGCCCCCGTCCGAAGCCGCTGGTTCCAATGACATGGAGGGTCGAACTTCCCGTGGGATTCCATTGGGGAGGGGTGGTCTTGCTTCGGCTGTCCAGTCCCATACGCGACACAATGCCATCGAACAGAAACACCGTTTGTTTCGCTTTTAAGCGAGACAGCGCTGCCTCCAAATCCTTGAGCGGGTATGATCGTGAGGTGGTCGTGGCATTCCCATCGTACGGTACCAGGAACGTCTCTCCCGTCGATGAGACCGACGCCAGACCGGCGAAATAGACAATGACGACCGAATCCTTGTTCATATGAGGCGGCAGCCAATCCAGCAGGGCTTCGTCAATATCCGAGCGTAGTGCCTTCCAGTCCAGCAGCAGACGAACATTGGAGGCCGGCAACCCACCGAGGGACTGAAAGTAGCTCGAGACCATCCCGGCATCCAAGGAAGCGAACATGCGTGAGGGGACTTGCTGGTCTCGATAGGATCCGATCCCAATTGAGATCAAGTAGGTGTGGGGCTGCTGAAATCCAGTGGCCACAGCAGGGATTTGATCCACGTCGTTGGCCTGGATGCCGGTCGGTTGAATCGTGAGGACCAGGGTTTGAGTCGGCGGCTGAGTACGGGTTCCTGAACTAGAGACCGCTACTTGGATCTCGGCCTTCTGTTGTTGAACGGCCTGTGGCAACGTCGTCGCAAATTCGATCGAGCGGGATTGGCCCGGTTGCAGTCGTCCGACCGCGAGCATGGTGATAGGAAATTGGGCGAGCAGCGAGGTGGTTCCCGTCAAGGACGCAGTGGCACCCAGAAGCTCCTGCTCTCCTCCGTTCACGAGGTCGATGCGCACCCGAATGCGCTCGCCTCCCTCAAAAACTAAATTACTGTTTTCGTCCAGCAGGGTGGCCTTAAACGAGAGGGCCGAGGGAGTGCCCATGGTAGGCATGGTCGCTGCCGGAAGAATTGGTCTCACCGACGTTGCTCCCTCTGTGGCGGGAGCGGCTCCGCTCGTCGCTGCCAACTGGGTCCGAACGGTGCGCATGAATTGCGTCGAGAGGGCAATCCCAGCGTCATGCACAAACTCCCCGATATTGCCGTAATCGCATCGGCGTTGGGTCGGTTCTAGAATAAGGCGTTGGTTGTGTGCGATGGAAACGGTCTGCTGGCCAAACTCATTCCCCGCAGCATCCTTAAAGGTTAAGAGCGTCTCGAGGGTCATGTCTGCTGGCACCCGATCATAGACATGATCAGCCCAAAGTTTGAGACTCGAGCGTTGAAGCGTAACCACGATTTCCGCGTCGGGCTGGATCGGTGCGGCGATTCCACCGGTGATGCTCACGGCCGTAAAATTTTGGGAAGCCGCGTCAATCATAATCGATTCGACTTCTTCCCCCACGTTGAGCTCGTGCGGGCTATTGCATCCATCGATGTACTGCATCTTGAGATTGGTCAAGGAGGGGTCGAAGGTCAGCTTGACGGAGTTGGCCAGACGCGGACCCATGTCCGGTAAGGGAGTTCGGTGAAACGATGTAGTCAGCGTCTCGCATCCCCACGGCCCACCCACTGCAATGAGGAGACTCAAGGGGACGGCCCAGCGTATCGTGAGTCGTTGAGGTAAGCCTGTTGGGTGTCGTCCGATGAGCATGCCCTCGGGAAGCTGTCCGCCGTACCTGATTTGGCTGCTGAAATTCAACGGTGGAACCGTACCGAAATGTCAGACTGAATGCAACAGGGCGCGGGGGCGTCTTGTAAGTATGAAGAGGGGGGCGTGCGATCTACGTGCAATCATCCTGGTAGGGGCTGGCAGGCTGCGGAATAACGATGAGGCCAGCGAAAACTGGCGGGACGGGCGAGACGGACGGGGGTTGATCTGGTTCATCTGGTCTATTTGGTCTGTCTGGTTCAACCAAACAAACGAGACAGACCGGATAAACAAGAGAGACCAGCCGGCCCTCACGCTTCACGTGCGACGGCCTGTGGCCGGATGAAAATTCGGCGACGGTGACGGAGAAGCGTAGTAGCCCTTGGCCCCATTCCGTCGGATCACGGTCAATTCGCGTAGCATGGCGAGTCCATCTCTGAGGATACGAAATTTTGAGCCGGGCTGATGGGACCAATTCACCGGAATTTCTGCGATGCGGTATCCGCGTTGTTGCGCCACATAGAGCAGTTCGAGGTCGAAGCTATAGCCGTCGATTACGGTGACTCCAAAGAGGTCTGCTGCCACCGCCTGGCGGAACAGCTTGAATCCACATTGCGTGTCGGTGATCCCTCTGAGGCTGCTCTGCCGCACGATGGAATTGAACAGGTCGCTCATAATAGTTCGATAGAAGCGGGTCCGGACTGCATAATCTGGCAGCCGGGAGGCGAGTGCGCGCGATCCGATGGCCAGGTCGGCTCCGTTCGCCACGGCCTGTTCGAGCCGGGCGAGTTCTTGAATCGGTGTGGCCCCGTCCGCATCGGCAAACAGTTGCAGTCGTCCGACAGCGGCTTGCATGCCTCGCCGCACGGCCGCGCCTTTACCTCGGCGCAATGGTGTCCGGAGCAACTGAATTTCTGGGGCTGAAGAAGCCGCGGTCTCAACAACGGAGGCCGTGGCATCGGTGCTGCCGTCGTCAACCACGAGGACCTCGTAAGGTTGTCCTCGGTCTCGCATGTATGAGGTGATGCTTCGAAGATAGGGAAGAATGCGAGCGGCTTCGTTATGGGCTGGAACGATGATCGACCATTGGATAGAGCCTGGGGCGCCTTGGAGGGGCACAGGAAACCAGCCTTGTTGGGGTGAACCGGGCAGCGCCAGATCAGAGCCAAGATGAAGTACGGTAGCCGAGCCACAGGCAGGATTGCAAGGGGAGGACTCCGCTAGCTTTAGCAGATCTGCCGATGGGGAGCGAGCCTGTCCGAGGGAGCGTAAAGCGACGGATGAACCTGTATGGCCGGGAGGTAGGGGATGCGTCTTCTGTTCTATCCGTTACGTTCTCATGCTCAGCGCGGTATTCTTGGTTTCTTGTGCCTTCGCCCTTCCGCCTGCAGGGATCGGGAATTATGTTTCCTCAGAGCACGAGGCCGGCGACGACGCTTTCATGAGGATTAATCAGCGACCACTACAGACGGGGCTTGTCATGGTGTTAGATACGGCAGAGCTAGTGCAGCTCCGAATCTTCCGGAAGAGGCTCTTGCTCGCCTCGGAGAAAGACTACAGCGGGACCTGGGCCGTGCGATTTCTGTGGCGATAACAGATTGGGTGAGGGTCCGACGGGGACTATTAGTCTTTGAAGCCCTCGGAACGGATAGTGTACAATGCACCGTTCAACTCATGCGGTCGCGTCGGTTAACCCTGTGGAGGAACGCTGTTATGGTCACCCGGAGTAAGGGGGGGAATGTCCGAGGTCTTGTCGCAGGTATCGGTCTGGTCATGAGTACCTTTGCGTTTACTGTCCTGTCGAGTGCCCCCACAGCCTTAGCCGCCGGGGCTTCAGCTGGACTGACACAAGGATTTTCAGAGATCGTCAAGCAGGTCACGCCAGCGGTGGTGAACATTGCGGTGACCGGGGGTGGAGAAGGAGGGGGACGAGGCCGGAGATCGCCGTTGCCGCCAGGACCATTTGGTGGACCTCCTGGTGAAGAAGCGCCAGGGGGTGAACTCCCGACTCCTCCGCCGATGCCTCCCGGCGGAGGGCATGGACGCCCTGATCAAAGCGCCGGATCCGGTGTCATTTTTGATCCGAACGGATTTATCGTCACCAACAACCACGTCGTCGAAGGCGCCACGCAGATCACCGTCACGCTCAGCGATCGACGTGAATTCAGTGCGAAAGTGGTGGGAACTGATCCGAAGACTGACTTGGCTGTGGTCAAGATCGAGGCGAAGGGCCTCCCAGCCTTAAAATGGGCTGAGTATGAGAATTTGCAGGTCGGCGATCTTGTGTTGGCAGTCGGCAGTCCGTTCGGACTGAGTTCCACCGTGACCTTGGGCATCATCAGCGCCTTGGGACGCGGCAACGTCGGCATTGCAGACTATGAAGATTTCATCCAGACCGACGCCGCAATTAATCCGGGCAATTCCGGTGGGGCGTTGGTCAATGTGAGCGGCGAACTCATTGGGATCAATACGGCAATCTTCTCAAAGACCGGCGGGTCGGAGGGGATTGGATTTGCCATTCCCAGCAGTATTGCGTTGGATATCGTTGACAGCCTGCAGAAGTCCGGCAAGGTCGTGCGCGGGTGGATGGGTGTCGCAATTCAAGAGATCACGCCGGCCTTGGCCAAATCCTTCAAGCTCCCGGAACAGCACAAAGGTGTACTCATCAGCGATGTGAACGAGAACGGCCCTTCCTATGCTGCGGGTATAATGCGCGGCGATGTAGTGATCGCGTTCAATGGGAAAGCGGTCCAAAACGTGAGTCAATTGCGAAACTTGGTCGCACGCACGATTGTCGGCAAAGATGCGCAGGTGAAGGTGTTGCGAGACGGCAAGGAACAGACGATCGCCGTGAAGGTGGCGGAGAGACCGACGGATGAAATGTTGGCAAAGAAGGAGCCGTCAGCTCCCAAGGAACCGGTCGAGACGGTGCAGCCACCGGATAATGTCTTGGCCTCTCTCCGTGTGCAGGGGTTGGACGCGGCCACGATGAGTCAATTGAACATCCCGGCGAAGATGACGGGTGTCGTCGTGACGTCGGTCGAGAGCGGCGGCGCTGCGGAAGCGGCGGGTCTGCAGCGCGGCGACGTGATTCAGGAAGTGAACCACGAAGTCGTGAAGACGCTCGAAGACTACCAGAAAGCCTCGAGTCAATTGAAAAAAGACGAGTTGGCCGTCCTGCTCCTGAGCCGGCAGGGGAATAACCTGTTTGTCGCGATCAATCCCAAGTAACACGCATGACGCTGGCTGCGACCGCTCGGCATCCGAGCGGTCGCAGCCAACCATCGGATGAACGGTTCGTATGCCCTACGGCCTGAATTCATTAAACCAGTGGCTGCAAGACACGATCTTTAAGCCGCTGGAAGATAAGAAAATGCCGGTGATGGAGCACCTCGTGGAGCTCCAGGTCCGGTTGACACGCGCAGTTATCATCACCGCCGTGGTATTTGTCGGCACGTTTTTCTATGCCGACACGTTGGTCAAGTGGCTTCGCATCCCCCTCCAGAACATGTTTGTGCCGGGATCCTTGTCGTGGGTGCCGACCGATCTGCCGACCGTTCCGTTCGTCTTTCTCGCGCCGGCTGAAGCCTTGTGGCAAAGCGTCAAGGTGGCTGGGCTCTTTGCCCTCGTCGCCGTGACCCCGTACATTCTGGTGGAAGTCTGGCGATTCGTCGTGCCGGGTCTCCATTCCCAGGAACGACGTTTCGTCGCGCCGTTTGTGCTGTTGACCGCCGTGGCTTTTTACGCAGGGGTGGCCTTTTCATTTTTCTTCGTGCTTCCATTCGCGCTCAACTTTTTGGTCTCCTATGGCATCAACGCCGGCTTCGTTCCCCAGATCTCGATTGCGCAATACGTCGGATTTGCCCTGTGGTTCTTGATGGTGTTCGGGCTGATCTTCGAAGTCCCGCTCGCGATCACTCTCATGGCGAAGCTTGGGTGGGTCGATGCGCCTTTTCTCAAGCGGTATCGCAAGTGGGCCCTGCTGGGGTCGTTCATCTTTGCCGCGATTCTCACCCCAACGCCCGATCCCTTCAACCAATGTCTCATGGCCTTGCCGATGTATGTATTCTACGAAATCGGAATTGTGAGCGCTGGGTTTTTCAACAAGAAGAAGCCGGTGCCGGAAGAGTCGGGTGTGCCGGCCGTGGCTACCGCAGCGGCAGGAAACGGCCAGGCGCCGTCGGCAGGAGAGGGCGACTACGTCGGCGTGCCGAAAGGTCGACAGCGATGACGGGAACGCGCAGATCGGGCGAAACGTTCTACAGAGGGAGGATGCATGGCTCGTGAATTAAACGTCATTCAACCTCCTACCTCAGGCGGCAGCGATGCCTGCGTATATATGTGGGCCTGCGCGATATGCGATGAGAACGAAACCTGTCAGAAGGACAAGGAGGGGCACAGCCGCTGGTTGGTGGCCAAACGGATGGAGCGGATCGAATACAAAGTGCTCATTATGAGTAACAAGGGTGGGGTCGGGAAGAGTACCTGTACGACGAATCTCGCCGTGAGCCTCGCCCTCAAAGGGTGGCATGTCGGCATTTGCGACATGGATATCCATGGCCCGAATATTCCAAAGATGGTGGGGGCCGAAGGGCAGAAACTCAAGATCAGCAGCTCAGGCGGGATCATCCCGTTTCAGGCGTATAACCTCAAGATCGCCTCGATGTCCTTCTTGTTGCAGAATTCGGACGATCCGATCATCTGGCGCGATGCGTACAAATATGAGTTTATCAACCAACTCTTGGGCGGTGTCGAGTGGCAGGATCTCAATTTCTTATTTGTCGATTTACCTCCCGGAACGGGCAACGAATCGGTCACGACCATCGATCTGCTCGGCAATGTCAGCGGCGCAGTGATCATTACGACGCCACAGGAAGTGGCCTTGCTGGACTCCCGCAAGTCGGTCACTTTCTGCAAAGATAGCGAAGTTCCGATCATTGGGATTGTCGAAAACATGAGCGGATTAGAGTGCCCCCATTGTCACAACCAAATCGAGGTGTTCCGTAAAGGTGGCGGGGAAGCCTCCGCGATTGATATGGGCGTGCCCTTCCTCGGGCGCATTCCCCTCGATCCCGATGTTGTGATCCAGTCTGATGCTGGTGAGCCATTTGCGATGTTTAATTCTGACACGTCGACGGCCGAGGCCTATCACGACATTGCCAACAAGGTCGAAGCGTTCTGCAAGAAGCGCGGGTCGCTCGTGAACATTGCACCCCGGCAGGCGCACTGACGAAGGAGAAACTGTGAAGTCCATAGACACGACAGAGGGGCTCACGCAACTACAAGAAGCGCAACGGATCGTGTTGGAGGCTACGCCGACTCTGGGCTTGGAGAAGATTTCGATCCTCGACGCACTCGGTCGTGTCCTTGGCGAGGACATCGTGGCGGAACGGGACAATCCGCCCTGGAACAACAGTGCGATGGACGGGTTTGCGGTACGCTGGGACGATATTAAACAGGAGCACGCGATTCAGAAGCCGGTGACGCTCACGGTGATCGAAAATGTGGCGGCAGGCAAGATGCCTTCAAAATCCGTCGGAGCGGGGCAGGCGATTCGCATCATGACCGGGGCTCCGATCCCGAACGGAGCGGATACGGTCTTAAAGGTCGAAGACACGGAACATACTGCGGATTCCGTTCGCGTCTTCAAGCCGGAACAGCAAGGCGCCAACATTCGGCCGCAAGGAGAAGACGTCAAGAAGGGCGAGTGCATCATCGCCAAGAGGACCCAGGTTCGTCCGGGTGAGGCGGGGATGTTGGCGATCCTTGCCAAGTCGTTCATCTTTGCCTATCAACGGCCCCGTGTGGCGATCCTTTCGACCGGTGATGAGTTGGCGGATTTGGACGAACGGTTCAGCGAAGAAAAGATCATCAACTCCAACAGCTATGGGATTGCGGCAGCGGTCCAGGAGGCTGGTGGCATTCCCCTATTGCTGGGGATCGCGAGGGATACGCCTTCGGCGCTGAAGGAAAAGATATCGCATGGACTGACGGCAGATATTCTGGTGCTGTCCGGTGGGGTGTCGATGGGTGATTACGATTTCACGAAGGCGGTTTTCCACGAACTGGGCGCAGAAATGAATTTCTGGAAACTTGCGATCAGGCCGGGGCAGCCGCTTGCCTTCGGCAAGATTCAGGGTAAACTGGCCTTCGGCTTGCCGGGGAATCCCGTGTCCTCCATGGTGACGTTCGAGCAGCTGGTGCGGCCGGCAATGCTCAAAATGAGCGGACACCGGAGTTACGGTCGGCCGGTCGTGCAGGCGATCTTCCAGGAGAGGTTTTCCAAACGCACGGACCGGCGCCACTTTCTACGGGGTGTGCTGACTCGAGAAGACGGGGTCTTCAAGGTTCGAACGACTGGTGCGCAAGGGTCTGGAATGTTGACTTCCATGGTGAAGGCCAATTGTTTGATCGATATCCCCGTCGAAGTTGAACGGGTGAACCCGGGCGATCTGGTATCGGTTCAACTGTTGAGCGGAGAAGCCTGGGCCAGTCACGCAGAGCATGCCCACATTGGTCCTCACCGGTTGTCCTGTTGCGAATAAGGAAAGGAGGTCAATAGTCATCAGCCACTGGTCAATGGCGAGAATCATTCTTGAGCGCCTGGGACCAATGACGATTGACCATTGACCAGTTACATTCATGGCCGTACCTATTGTCTCGTTTGTCGGTCGGTCGAACAGCGGAAAAACCACGCTGATCGAGCGGGTGATTCCTGAGTTGGTCCGGGCCGGCTACAAGGTGGCGACGGTGAAGCATGCCGGACACGGGTTTGACCTCGATACAGAAGGGAAAGATAGCTGGCGCCACAAGCGAGCCGGCGCCAGCAGCGTGATGGTACTTTCCAAGGGGAGTATGGCGATGTTTGCCGATGTGGCCGATCAGATGAATGTCGAAGACGTGCGGGACCGGTTTCTGGATCACACCTATGATCTGATCATCGCCGAAGGATGGAAACACGAAGGCTATCCGAAGATTGTCATCGTCCGTGAGCAGATCGGCGAAATCCCTGTTTCCATGGAAGGGCTGCTCGCGGTGGTATCGGACAAGCCCGTCGATCTACACATTCCACTGTTTGGCCTGGACGATGTCGTCGGCGTGGCCGCCTTGATCATGAAGCAGTTCCCAAGATCGCAGTCTCGTGCGGAGCATGGGCTGGAAACCTAAAGCAGCCATCGTCCTAGTTCTTGTTGCTGGTGCCATGGCGCTTGGCGCTGTGGCCATCCCTCTCACGAGTCAGCCGACATTCTGTGCCGGTTGCCATATCATCGCCCCCTCGTATGAGAGTTGGGTGAAATCCTCGCATCGAGAGGTGACCTGCGTCGCCTGCCATGTGCGACCGGGCATTGAGGGCTGGCTTCGCGATAAAGCTTGGGCGGGAACGAAGGATGTGGCGATCTACCTGTTCGGCGTCCCGACCGATCCCCATAATCTACAGGCGAAAGTCGATTCCGCTGTCTGCCTGAGTTGTCATCGAAACATTCTTCGTCTGTCCGAGGTCGCCCTGCGCGATCTGCCACCTCCGGTCAACAAAGTCGGTCTGGTCATGAGCCATCGTAAACATATCGAGGCGTTTGCGAAGCGCGGACAAGGGGAGGGTTGTACGACGTGCCATTCCGGGGTCGTACATGAACAGCCGATCAAAGGCTATCCGATTGTCATACCGCGCGGGCATCTTTCGGCTGACGATAAACCCTGGTATCCCGACCATCCGGAGGGCTCGTATTTACGGACAAGGGCCCTCACGGATTGCTTCCGATGCCACGACGGGAAGACAGAGCATGAGGGAAAGATCGTGAGCCGGGCATGCGACACTTGCCATCTTTCTGAAAAGATCAGCAACGCCTTGCTCTTCAACTAATAGAATGCTGAATAAGTCCGCCAGCCTGTCTTGTTCATGTAGTCTGTTCGGTCTGTCTGGTCTCTCTGGTTCGTCTGGTTCAAACAAGTAGACAAGACAGACCAGACAGACCGGGCCTGTCCCAGACGGGCGGACCATCGGAGTTCTAGCGAGCCACAATTGTTTTTCGGCATCCTGCTAAGTCGCTGATCATTCATGGCCACACCTGTCCTGCACGTCCAACATCTGGTGAAACGGTTCGGCGAGTTTACTGCCGTCAACGATATTTCGTTCGACATCAGACCGGGAGAAATTCTTGGATTGCTGGGCCCGAACGGGGCAGGGAAAACCACCACCATTCAGATGCTGCTCGGGGTCGTGACACCAACTGCCGGCTCCATTCAGATGTTCGGGCTCGATCTGGCGACACACCGGGAGGCCATTCTGGAACAAGTGAACTTTTCCTCGACCTATGTGTCACTGCCTCAGGCGCTTACGGTCGAAGAGAACCTCTGGGTGATTGCGCGGCTGTATGGGCTGTCTCAAATCCAAGAGAAGGTCGATGATATCGTGAAGCGGCTTGAGATGGGGGAGTTTCGTCATAAAGTGACGCGCAAGCTGTCTTCTGGTCAGAGCACTCGTCTTGGGCTGGCCAAGGCGTTCTTGACCGAACCGAAGATTCTGTTTCTCGACGAACCGACCGCGAGTCTGGATCCCGATATCGCACAAAAGATTCGGAGCTTCCTCAAGGAAGAGCGACGATCGTCCGGACTCAGTGTGCTCTATACGTCGCATAATATGCACGAGATGGAAGAGATGTCGGATCGAATCATCTTCCTCCAGCGGGGAAAGATTGTGGCGGAGGGGACGGCGCAGGAGATTGTGGTGCGGTTTGGGCAGGCGGATTTGGAAGATGTATTTGTGAAGTTGGCGCGGGAAACATAAAAAACCATCGAAAGTCATAACGTCATCAGGTCATAAAGTTCTCGGACTTGTTCGCGACTTGACGACGTGTGACTTGATGACTTTCAGGCTGATCTCTATGAAGCTCCATCGGATTCATGCGTTGGTGGCGAGGCATCTGTACCTGTACCGGCGCAGCTTGCCGCGTATGATGGAAATTTTCTATTGGCCGTTTCTGGACCTTGTCATCTGGGGATTCATTTCGGCCTACCTCATGAAATTCGAGGGACAAATTCCTGGGGCGGTGACATTTTTTTTGGGGGCCTTGATCCTGTGGGATATTCTGTTCCGAGCTCAGCAGGGGATTACGATTTCGTTCCTGGAAGAGATATGGGCGAGAAATCTCATGAACTTGTTCGCCAGTCCGCTCAAACCGAGCGAGTTTCTCGCGGCGACGATGGTGATGAGTGTACTTAAAGTCATGGTCGTCTCCGTGGTCATGGTCGTTTGTGCGGGTCTGTTCTACTCCTACAACATCTTCGTGATCGGGATGTGGCTGGTTCCGTTCGTCTTAAATCTCGTGGTGACGGGGTGGATTATCGGGGTCCTGACCACGGCACTCATCATGCGATTTGGCCAGGAGGCGGAAGTCCTGGCCTGGAGTATGGTGTTCCTGTTCCAGCCCGTCTCCTGTGTGTTTTATCCGATGGCGGTGCTTCCAGGGTGGCTGCAGGCCATTGCATGGATGAACCCGGCTGCCCATGTGTTTGAAGGGATGCGCGCCGTGCTCAATGGTTCTCCCGAGCCGATGGCCCATCTCGGGTGGGCGACCGGTCTCAATATATTGTTTCTTGGAATGGTCATTGCTGCCTTCCATTGGACATTCGAACTTTGCCGAGAACGGGGACTGCTGGTGCGCATTGGGGAGTAAGCCTGCAAATGTAGCCTGAGGTCGAGGTCAAGGCTGAGTGAAGATCTGAAGTTCTCATCTTTGCTCAACCTTAGCCTGAACCCCAACCTTCCTCGTGTTGACGGACTTTTTCAGCATCTTGCCAGGACTCGGATTGCCATTTTCAAGAGGGCTGTGATAGCCTACGACCATCCTATCGCAGGGGCCTGGCGGTGAGGGGGAGCGAAACATGCAGGTCTGCAGCATCGATGTTGTTTTGCCCGAGAATCTCGTCGGAAGTCAGACCTAAGCCGCCGCATCTTTCGCGTCTTCGGCCCGCTCCTTCCCCGTTCCTCGCGTACAAGACAGCATCATTTACTCAAAAGGAGGAAGCCCAGATGGGTTCAAAGATCTATGTCGGTGGGTTACCCTACTCGGCGACTGAGCAGGAGTTGAGTGATCTGTTCGGGCGGCATGGCGCTGTCGCTTCCGCGCGGATCATTACGGATAAGTTTACGGGACAGGCACGCGGGTTCGGCTTTGTCGAGATGTCCTCTGATGCGGAAGCGCAGGCGGCCATTACCGCTCTCAATGGTACGGAAATGGGTGGTCGGACCTTAACCGTGAATGAAGCGCGTCCCCAGGAGCCTCGCACTGGCGGTGGTGGCGGCCGTAGCGATGGCGGCGGTAAGCGCGATCGCTGGTAATTTTCAATCGTGCATGTGTGTTGGGGCTGCCATCGTACAGGTGGCAGCCCTTTTTTTTGCCAGCCTGGCTGATCAACTGAGCGGCGGGATGCTATGATGTGATGAGTCTGGAAGCTGTCAGATCACGCTTCTCAGGAGGAGTCGGGTGAGTATTCAACATGAATCGGTGCCCCAAACCGTACCATTGGCTAACCTGTCTTCATTTTCTTTCCACACGAATCCCGTTCTGGTCGTCGAGAACTTCTGGTCGCCGGAGGAGCGGCAGTACTTCCGCGAGGGGATGGGTCAGGCAGTCTGGAAGAGTCTGGTAGACCTGCCGAAGGTCAGGGAAGATTTTCCGAATGCTGGGAACTGGGCCAAAGCGGAGATCGGCCGAGACCAAGGGCAGCGATTGCTCTCGCGCTTACAGTTGCCGTGCATTCAGGCATACATGGAGTCCTTCCCGAATATCACCGGCCGGCACGTGGGCTTCAGCTATTACTCGTATGCGGCTGGAGATTGCCTGCTGACCCATGACGATACAGACCAAGGCTACGCGATGGGAGGCGTGACGGCGCCCCGTCGCCGTATCGCGCTGGTGAGCTATTTTCATGACGAGTGGCGCTCGGATTGGGGTGGGGAACTTATCATCTATGCGAAGCGAAAGACGCATAGTTCTGCGCAGCCGGATCTCGAAGTGACTCACTGTATCGAGCCTCGGCCAGGCTCTCTCGTGATGTTCACGGTTCCCCGCTTTCACCGCGTGTGTCGAGTGGATCAGGTCGCAGGTGATCAGCGGAGACTCTCAATTGCCGGATGGTTCATGACCGAACACCAGTAAGTTCTGTTAGATGCCAAGACGAGAACGGGGGTTGCCATGTTGCCATGGCAACCCCCGTTCGTTTTTTACCGCGTGACGAGAGAGGTTCGCTCGGTCTGAGGATGGAGGGACCGTCAGCTAATCAACCCACCCATCACCGACTGTTGGAATTCCTGGCGGGTCCGCTGTCAGACTCTCGATCGAAGGCGGAGGCGCGAGAAGCGTCTGTCGCACGAGTGCCACCAGGGCGTGGTGCTCAAACGGTTTGGGAAGAAATGGGAAGGCCCCCCTGCGTACGCCGTACCCTGCCAAATCCTGGTCGATATTGCCGGACATGAGGATCACTCGCAGGTTTTTTCGTATGTGGAGTGCGCGGACTGCCAGTTCGTGGCCGTGCACGTGGGGGAATTGATTGGAGCTTGAGGCCAATTGAAAGCCTGGAGGTGGGAGGATGAGATCTGTGAGCAGCAGATCGATGGGCCCTCCGTGCTGCGTGCAGATTTTGAGGGCCTCTGGACTGCCGTCGGCATCAAGGACCGAAAATCCTGCTTGCTGAAGGATGGTCTTGCACAGCTTCGTGATGGTCAGCTCGTCATCGACCACCAGGATGGTCGGGGGCACGGATCGAGACACGATGTCCTGCTGTTCTGACATAGTGTGGTTACCTTATCGACAGCATAGTACCGGACAGAGTCCATGGCGAGATATTCCACGTTTCTGGCAGCATGGATAGGGGGAGGGGTCAGGCAGGGTTTCTGTTGGATGACGGCGTCCAGCCTCCTCCCAGCGCTTTGAAGAGGCTGACCATATCCGTCAAGCGGGTGCGTTCGGTGAGGACTAGTTGGGTCTCTGCTGCCAACGCCGTTCGCTGTGCATCCAGCACATCCAAGTAATTCACCAGGCCCGTGCGGTATCGGATGTCAGCTAATCGCACGGCTTCCTGCGCAGCAGAAAGTTGCTCACGTTGTCGTGCGAGCTGTTCCGCCCTCGAGCGCAGTGAAGTCAGTACATCTGCGACTTCCCGAAACGCCAGTAAAATAGTCTGCTGGTAACTCTCCAGCATCTGCACATAGCGCGATTCCGCCGAATCCAACCGAGCGAGGTTGGTCCCTCCTTGGAAGATCGGCAGGATGATCGACGGGCCGATGCTGTAATTCGAGCTGTTGCCGGTGAACCAGTTGGAGAACTCGGCACTCTGCAAGCCGCCTTGGCCGGTGATGGAGAGAGTCGGAAAGAAATAGGCGCGAGCCTGGCCGATACGGGCATTGGAGGCTATGAGCGTGGCTTCTGCTTGGAGAATATCCGGGCGCCGTTCCAAAAGCTGAGAGGGGAGCCCGACAGGAATGTTCGGCTGAATCACGACGGTACGGAGGGGTTTGCTCTGAAGATCAAGCGATCCAGGTGACATCCCGGTCAGCACCTCCAGTCGATGCGTTTCCAAGGCCCGAGTTCTAGCCAGGTCAGGAATGAGGCCTGCCGCTTCCGCAACCAACACTTCAGTGCGTTTCACGTCCAGATCGGAGGCCAAGCCGACCGAGGCACGTTTCTGGATAATGTCGAGGTATTCTTGCCGGACGTCCAGGGTTCGTTTGGCAATGTTCAGTTGCTCGTCGAGTTCCCTGATCCGGAAGTAGGACTGCCCCACGTCGCTCACCAGCGTCAGTGCTACGGCACGGGCATCCTGTTCGATTGCCTGAGCGTCGGCCACTGCCGCTTCACGTCCGCGTCGAATACGGCCCCAGAAGTCCATTTCCCACCGGAGATCCAGGGCACTGTTCCAGAGATCGAACGTTGTTCCAGGAGTGGCAAATACTTTTGGCCCCGATTGTTGTCCGGTTGCCAGCCCCAAGCCAGCCAGGGTGTTCCTGGACACGGCGATGTTGCTGTAACTGCTGGAGAGATTCATTTGGGGGTAGAGCCCTGCGGTAGCCGACATGACGGAAGCGCGCCCTTCGAGGACCCGGGCGAGCGCCCGTTTTACATCATGGTTTTGCTGGAGGGCTTGTTCAATCAGACCGCTGAGTTCCTCATTCTGAAAGGCCTTCCACCACTCAGCCTCCGGCTGGTGATCAGAAGCAATCGAGGTGTCGGTCGTGTTGGTCATACGTGACCAGCCGTCAGGCACTTCCACCGGCGGGCGTTGGTAATCCTGCCCTTGCAGGCAGGAAGAGAGGATCAGACTCATCAGCATAATCGCCAGATTGTTGGCAGTGGTGCTCATTGCGCCTTGTTCTGTGGTGGGGGAACCGATGAGGGTTGTGCGCCTTCGGGGTTGTTCGAGGCTCGCCGCTCGATGAAGACGTCGACCTGTTGCCCGGCATAGACGGGGAATGGCGGGCGATCGAACCGGTAGATGATCTGGAGGACCCGTGTATCGACTCGTTCAGTGTTTTCTCCCGTCAGTGATTTCTTGGGAACCACATAGGGTTCGATGCGGACGAAAGTTAGAGGAATCTTCGTGCCGGCCATGGACTTGAGGGAGGCCACTCCTGATGCGTGTGGAACGACCAGCGGTGCATTCACCTCGTCGACGTCGGCCCGGACTTGCAGTTGATGGGTCTCTCCGAGCAGCATGAGCGGCTCGCTCGATCCTGGGGTGGCGTATTCTCCCGCTCGAACATTGACCTGCAAGATCGTTCCATTGCGCGGAGCGCGGACGGTTAGGCGGTCAAGTAGGATCGTGATCTCTTCTCGCTGGGCAATGGCCTGTTTCAGATTCGCGTCGAAGCGTTGCATGCTGCGTTTCGCCATTTCCAGCGCGTACCAGGTGCGTTTGAGATCGTCCTCGCTGACGGCTCGTTGATCGTGCACTGACTTAAGTCGCCGCAATTGCGTATCGAGATCTCCGATCCGGTACTGTTGCTCGTCGATCTGGGCTTGCAGCGGAGGAATTGCCGCCTCGCGGGTCAGCAGTTGGGCGCGCAGATCCCGATCGTCGAGTTGAAAAATCGGCGCCTGCTCCATGACCTGTTCGCCGACTGCCACGAACACTTTGGTAATCAAGCCGGCGACCGGGGGGGCAATGCGGACGTTCTCATTCATGGCTTCGATAATGCCGGACGCCGCGACGGTCTGTTCGTACGGTGACCGCGGGGGCTCTGAGATCGGCGTCGGCATGGGCTCTGTCTTGTTGGCTCCGATGAGAATCCAGGCGGCAAACCCCACGCCGGCAAGGGCCAGCCAGACGCTCAATCGTTTCATGATGATCATGCCGTTCCCTCTCGTGCGATCGGTTCGATGCTGACAATCCGTCCATCCGTGAGTCTGGCCAGGCGGTCGCCGAAGTGAAAGATGCGGCTGTCGTGCGTCACGACGATGACACAACGGTCCGGCGATCGCCCGACTTCGCGCAAGAGTTCCATGATCTTTTCTCCGTTCGGGCCGTCCAACGCCGCGGTCGGTTCGTCGCAGATAAGCAGGCGCGGTTCGTTGACCAGGGCTCTGGCGATGGCCACCCGCTGTTGCTGTCCGACGGACAAGTTCTTGGGCAGGAACTCGGACCGGTCATTAAGGCCGACACGGTCGAGCATGGCTCGTGCTCGTCGCAAGGCTTCGGGCAGTCCGATCTTCTGGATCAAGAGCGGCACCGCCACGTTTTCGGCTGCAGTTAATGCGGGCAGTAGATTGAACTGCTGATAGATAAAGCCCATGGTTTGGCCCCGGAATGTCGTGCGCTTACTTGCCGGCAGCTCGCTGAGCGGCACGCCCAGCACGTCGATGTCACCGTCATCGATGTCGAGGATGCCGGAGATGGCGGACAAGAGCGTGGTTTTCCCGCCGCCTGATTCGCCCACGAGCAACAGCATCTCGCCCAAATAGATGTCGAGATCGATACCTCTGAGGACTGTGACTTTTGTGTCGCCGGTACCGAACGATTTGACGATGCCGCGTGCGCGGACTGCCGCTGGTTGTGTTTGGCTGTCCATCATGCTCACCGAAAGACAATCGCCGGTTCCAGCCGGGCGAGTTTGATAATGCTGATCAACGCCGAAAATGTACAGATGGCCAGCAGAGCCACCAGTACGAGCAGCAGCAACTGCCAGGTTTCGATGAAGGGGAGCCCGCCGCTTTGTGCGGTCAAAAATCCAAATACCGTTGCGAGTCCGATACCGACGCCGTAGCCGGTCAGACCTACGGTGAAAGCTTGTAAGAGGATCATCCGCGCTAACGTAAATGTTGATGTGCCCATGGCTTTGAGCGCGCCGAACTGTCGAAGGTTTTCGACTGTGAACAAGTAAAAGGTTTGTCCGGCAATGGCCATTCCGACGATAAACCCCAAGAGAATGGTGGTGCCGAAGTTGATGCCGATGCCGGT
>JAQBES010000131.1:0-16463 GCA_032123755.1 Nitrospirota bacterium | reverse complement strand
CCGGCGGGGTGGCGCACGATTTCAACAACCTCCTCACCGTCATCACAGGCTATACCGATCTTCTCATGAGCGATCTGCCGGCTGGTGCGCCGACGCGGGTGGAGTTGGAGGAAATCAGGAAGGCGGCGGAACGCGCTTCATGGCTGACCCGGCAATTGCTCGCCTTCAGCCGCCGCCAGATCCTGGCGCCGCAGGTCTTGGACCTCAATGTCTTGATCGGTAACTTCGAACAAATGCTGCGTCGGCTGATCGGCGAGCACATCGCGTTGAAGACCGAACTGGCTCCGGAGCTCGCGAGGATCAAGGCCGATCCGGGACAGATCGAGCAAGCGATTATGAATCTCGTTGTCAACGCCCGCGATGCGATGCCGCTAGGCGGGCATTTAGCTATTGAGACCGACACGGTCTTCCTGGATGAGTCGTATCCAATAAAAGTCGCGGAGACGCCGCTGGGACGCTATGTTCTTTTGGCGGTGAGCGATACGGGCTGCGGGATGGATGTCGAGACGCAAAAGCGCATTTTCGAACCGTTCTTCACGACCAAGGAGCTTGGTAAGGGCACGGGGCTCGGCCTTTCGACGGTCTACGGCATCGTCAAGCAAAGCCATGGGTTCATCTGGGTCTATAGCGAGCTTGGCCGGGGTACGACGTTCAAGATCTACTTGCCGGCGGTCGAAGAGGGTATCCCAGCGGCGAAGGAGGAGTCCCGCCCGCTTGAGCAGCGGAGTGGCGTGGAAACGATTTTGCTGGTCGAAGATTCCGCGCCGCTCCGCACCCTGACGGAAAAAATCCTGGAAATCAGTGGCTACACAGTGTTGGCAGCGAGCAACCTGGACGAGGCGGTAAAGAGAGCGAAAGCGCGCAAGTGGAAGGTCCACTTGCTGCTGACCGATGTCATTATGCCCGGAGGCAGCGGGCCGGACGTCGCGGCCAGTCTCATTGAACGATGCCCTGGTCTCAAGACCCTGTATATGTCCGGCTACACCGGCATGGCGGTGGCCCACCAGGGGATTCTGGAGGCCGGGGCCCCGCTGCTTCAAAAACCCTTCACGCCGGAGATGCTTCGGCAAAGGGTGCGTGAGGTGCTCGACGAACCCAGATTGGACCATGCATGACGGTCCCCGGCATGGCATGGCTCTTGTCGGACGAACCTCCGGGCGAAGACTTCATGCCAGAAAGCAGCATACTCCCTGCTGCCTGAAATCGAAGAATGCTTGTGTGTCGGACTGGGTGCTATAAAATGTAGGTGATTAGTGATGAATGCTAAGCGATGGGGTAGAAAGGTATGGAAATAACCTTGCTCAGACCCGGCGGCAGGCCTCACATCCACGGTGCTCCAGAGAAGGGCATGACCGTCCAATCGTGGACACCCAGCGGAGCGAACATGCCGAGAATTCGACTCAAGAAACCGCGTAGTTTCCTGATCGTCGACGATCACGCCACGGTCCGGCGAGGGCTCAGGCAGGTGGTCGCCGTAGCTACCCAGCTGAAGAGCAATATGCGGCTGGCCGCCCATCGGGCCGGCGATGTCGGTGCGGTAGCATCTGAGGATCATACGAAAGGAGACTCATGATACCGAGCATCTTAGTCATCGACGACGAAGCAAGCATCCTGAATCTCTTGCTCAACGTGCTGAAGCGAAAGGGGTACGAGGTATTTCTGGCAGACAGCGGGCAGAAGGGAATCGACATGTTCGAGCGGAATCGTCCGCTGATCACGATTCTGGACCTTCATATGCAGAATCTCAACGGCCTCGAGGTTTTGAGTCGCCTGCGGGCCCTCGATCCCAAGGCCTGCGTGATCATACTGACCGGGGTCGGATCGAAAGAACTAGAGGCGAAGGCCCTCACATTGGGGGCGAGTGATTTCTTGAAAAAAGGATTCTCACTCTTTGAATTGGGGGAGGCGTTGCGGCGGGCGACGGTCCAAATGAGCAAGGACTCCGTTCCTGCACCGGCGGTCGGCTCGCGCGGTCGATAACGAGGGACCGCGCAAGCGAGCGAATCAAGGAGACGATGATGGCGCGCCTGGAGCGAAGTACTTCAAGGTTGAGATCAGGCTCGACGCTCCGCATGCAACGCTGACGGTCGACCTTCCCGTGATGCGATGGTCGAAGAACGGAGATGTCATCGTCGATATATTTGCATGGAGCCCGATCGCCAATGCCCGCTGGAGTCCTGACAAAACGGCTTTAGTGGATCCGGCGCCAGCCGATTCGCCAGGGGGAAGCTTTCAGCGTAGAAGAACGGCAGGCTGAATCCATTTCAGACTGCTGTGATGAGAAGGGAGTTCATTCTATGGCGAACGAGACCATCTTAATCATTGACGACAACGCAGATGCGCGGCTCCTGCTGAGTCTGTGGTTAAAGGGGCACGGCTACGAGACGGTCTACGCGGCCGATTCCCTTGCAGCGATCACGACGGCTCGTCACGCGCGACCGGATGCAATCCTGCTGGATCTCGGACTTCCCGGAAGCAGCGGATTTCTGGTCCTGGAACGATTGAAAACGATGCCCGCATTGGCCTCCATCCCGGTCATCATCGTCAGCGCCGAAGAGCCGGTGGTCGCTCAGGCGAGAGCCCTGGCTGCTGGGGCAGTGGCCTTTCTCCAAAAGCCGGTCGCCCAACACACGCTTATTGCGAAGGTCGAGGAGGCGTTGGTTGCTTCCCGAGAAACGATGAAGAAGAGTCTCTAAAGCGATCCGATGACGACGCCCAAGAAGGTGACGATTCCGGGAGTGGAGAGGGACGAATACGTTCAGCCGCTGCTTCAGTAGATGCCGGCAGACTTTTTCAGCATCCTGCTAGTTTCAGGCTGAATCATCCTCGGTAAACGAAGAGCCATCTTTGGGCGGTCTGCCAGCGATGTCTTTCTGACGGAGCAGTTTCGTGAGGTAAGTCCGTTGAAGGCCGAGCTCTTCGGATGCTCTGGTTTGGTTCCATCCATTCCTTCGCAAGGCCTCTTCGATGATCTGCCGGCTGTAGGTGTCCATGCTCTCATGGTAGTGACGGGGAGGAGATCCTGTTGCGGCCTCGGTCGCCGAGGAGGTAAGTGAATCTTCCAGATGCAGGTAGGCGGGCTCAAGGGTGTCATCGGGACACAAGATGACTGCACGTGTCAGCACATTCTCCAGTTCGCGGATGTTGCCTGGCCACTGATACTGTTGTAACACCCGTAGGGCATGGTCACTCAGTGCGCAGGGGCGATGAAGTCCCATGCGGACCGCGCGCGCGAGAAAATGCTTGGCAAGCGCGGGGACATCGTCCATTCGGTTACGCAGGGGCGGGAGCGTCACGGTGATCACCGCCAGACGGTAGTATAAATCCTCACGAAACAGGCCTTCTTGGATTGCGCGCCGTAAGTCTTTGTTGGTGGCCGCGATGAACCGCACATTGGTGCGTACCGGCTGGGTTCCGCCTACACGAAAGAAAGTCTGATCCTGGAGGAGCCGCAGCAGGCGGCTTTGTAAGGGGAGTGGCATATCCCCGATTTCATCAAGAAACACCGTTCCGCCTTCTGCCACCTCTATCTTGCCTGGTTCCCGTTTGACTGCCCCGGTGAAAGCACCCTTTTCATGGCCGAACAGTTCGTTCTCGAGCAGCGGCTCCGGCAGGGCCGCACAATTGACCGCGACAAATGGTTTTGAGCGGCGTGGGCTCCACCGATGAATGGTGCGGGCCACGACTTCCTTTCCTGTCCCGGTTTCGCCGAGCAGGAGGATGGTTACGTCGGTCACCGCTGCCTGTTTCGCGATCGTGAGTTGTGCGACCATCTTGGCGTTGACCCCTATGAGGTGATCGTACCGATCGTCGACTTCCTGGCGGAGGACGTCGACCTGGCGGTGCAGCGCCAGGGTGGCCAGGGCTTTGTTGACCACGAGGGTCAGGTGGTTGGCGTTGAACGGTTTCGTCAGGAAATCAAATGCGCCAAGCTGCATGGCGTGAACGGCGCGTTCGACGGTGCCGAATGCGGTCAGGATGATGATGAGAGGTGTGGTGTAGGCTGTGGCTGCGCTGGTATCCTCTTCGGTGTGCCGCTCGCGGTGCGAGGCCCCTCTCACCCGTTCCAGGATCTCCAGACCGGACAGGACCGGCAGTTCCAAATCCAGGAGCACGAGATCAAAGTCTTCTTGTTCAATCAGACGCAGCGCTTCCGTACCGTTGTCGGCTGTGACAGGCTCGTGTCCCATCCAGGTGATACGATTCTCGAGTCCGAGAAGAATATCGCGGTCGTCGTCGACGATTAGGATTTTGGCGCTCATTGTGCCTCCAGTGAAAGAAGAATTTTTGTAGATGCTCAGGTGTTCAAGCTGAAGTGTTTGGAACTTCGAACTCAGCACGCAGGACTTCTTCCCCCGTTGCGCCAGTCTCGCCCCTCCTGTGCGTCACGCGTCCCGTCCCGTGCCCTGTTGCGGTGCGGCTTCTCGCGAAGATGCGACAGGTATTGTGAAGTAAAAGCGCGTTCTGGCTCCGGGCGTACTCTCCACCCAGATGGTTCCCTGGTGCATTGTCACCAGGCTTTTGGTAATGAACAGCCCAAGCTGAGCCCCCTGCGCAGTAGGATTAGCAGACGGCACTTTCGAGAACTCATGGAAGAGGTGTTTGATGTAATCCGGGTCAATCCCACAGCCGGTGTCGGCGACAGAGGTTTGGACAAATCCCTCGGGGGTCGCCCGGAAATCGACGGTAATGAGGCCGCCCGGCGGCGTGAACTTGATCGCATTGCCGATGAGATTCCAGAGGATCTGTTCTAGTTTATCGCGGTCCCCCTGGACCGCTGGAAGCCCATTCGCATGCTCGATCTTGAGGGTAATCATTTTTTCATCGGCGACGGTGCGCAAACTGTCGGCGACCAGAAGGGCCATGGCTTCGACAGAGACCGGTGCGAGGGAGAGCACGTCCTTGTTGCTGTCAAGGCGGGACCAGTCCAGCAATTGATTGATGATTCTCGTGAGCCGACTCAGGTTATGCCCGATGCGAGTGAGATAGGTCAATTGCTGTTCGCTCACCGGCCCTGCAACGCCGTCGCGCATATTGTCAGCAAAGCTGCGAATCACGGTCATGGGGGTACGCAATTCATGGGACGCGACAGAGAGAAACAACGACCGCCGTCGATCGTGTTCCTGGAGGCGCTCATTGGCGAGGGACAATTCCTGCGTGCGCTCAGCAATTCTGTTTTCGAGGTGCTGCGTGAGTTCTTCGAGGTGGGAATAGGCTTTGGCATTGTCGATGGCCGCGGCCACATGGCTGGCGATCGTCAAGAGCAAGTGGAGATCTTCGTTCGTGCAGGGTTGTGAGCCCCGGTCGGCGGCGAGGTACCCGAGTATCTGATTGTGGCTCTGGAGCGGCACCGCAACGAAGGACGTCACCCCGGAGCGGCGTGCCAAGTCCAGTATCGGTGGGTGCATGCGATCGGCCACGGCCTCAAGGTTCAAGATGAGCAAGGGCTTGCCATGAATCAGTAGGTCGGCTTGGAGGCTGCCATCGTCCTGGATCGGCACATCAAGCTGGCGAGCTTCATCCGCAATGCCCGGCGGGACCCCGGAGATTTGGGCCATATACGCCGTGTCTCGCTCGTGATGCCGCAGCATCAGAAACATCCGCGTAAAACCAAGATTTGTGATCAGGAGCTGCAGGATGGTGTTGAGGAGCTGACTCCGATCCAGCGTCCCGACGATGGCCGCACTGACTTGATGTAACGTGGTCAATTGACCGACCTGGTGTTTAATGGTGGCCAGGTTCGCGGTAATGGCCATGCTCCTATCCTGTAATGAGCGGGTCATCAGGTTAAACATACTCGTCAGTTGACCGACTTCGTCTCGGCTGGATGGTGTAAGGAGTACAGGCATGTGGCCCTCCGAGACTTGTCGAGTCACATCGGCAAGGCTCCTCAGTGGTTTCGTAATGCGGAGGACGAGCAGGTAGGTGCCGAGCGCGCCTGCGCCGATGATGAGGGTGGTGAGGAGGAGGATATTTTTGATCGTCGCTGCGAGATCTTGTTTCCGGCGTGCGTCGGACAATCCTATTTGAACGACACCGGACAGGCGTGCCAGCTGTGTCGGGGAGGACTTGCTGCTTCCTTCATCCAGCTGAACTGCGAATGGAGGCAGCGAGGAGCTTCTTTTTTCTGTTCGCAGCACCGGCATGGCAAAGTCATACAAGCTTTCTTCCCACGCAAATCGGCTCCCTATCTTGGTCGAGAGGGAGAAACGTGTGATCAGAGGAGTGGTGCGTGACGATTGGAAGAGCGGTTTTGCAATCTGAGGGTCCGGGTACAAAGGATGATCCGTGGACCGCACAAGGCTGGCAGAAGATTGCCGTGTCCCCTTTGTGTGTTGGACGAGCAGGGTGCCGTCTGCGCGGGTGATAACCACATACACCACGTCCTGGACAGCTACGAGGCCGTCAATGAATTGTTGAAGCGTGGGGCGATCTTCCGCTACGAGGCCTGCATATTGGAAGTGTTCATTCTGTGTGACGCTCGTGAGGAGAATCGTTCCCAGCTGCTGGAGGTTGTGAGCCATCGACGCTCGCCTCTCTTCGATATAGTACCAGCTCAAGGCCAAACTGGCTGTGACCAGAATGAGGCTGAAAAATAGCACGAACTTTGTGCGTAGGCTGGGGAAACCGCCCGTGGGTAATGCCTCGGGGGTCCTGGATTCCTCCGGCGCATAAGGAGGACTCACTGGCCGGTCCACATTAATAGGTTTCATCGATAAGACTCGTCAGCTCATTCGGAAACGTAATGCCCAGGAACTTTGCGGTCTTGAGATTGACGGCGATCTTGAGTCGCTCGATCGGCACGGGGTTGAACGGCAGCAGCCGTTCCCCGTCGAGAATGCGCTTCGCGAGCAGTCCGGTTTCCCGACCGACATCGCCGTAGTTGACGGACATGCTGAGCAGCGCTCCCAGGCGTGTGAACTCCGGTGAGAACCCGATCACGGGTATCTGACGCGCGAGCGCTGATTCAAGGATGAATCCTACGGACTCGTTCGTCAATACCGTGGAATCCGGGATGAGCCAGAGGGCCTCAACATTCGAGAGCAGCGTGCGCAATTGCGGGGGTACCTCCTTATCATTCTCGACGGGAAGTCCCGTTAATTGAAAGTTTGAGAAGGTGGCCGCTCTCTCCGCTTCCTTCACCCGCGAGGAGGTTTTAGCGGGATCATAGAGCATTCCGAGCCGGTGAAGGGCCGGCAGGAAGGCTCGCATGATCTTCAGCTGTCGGTCGACGGGGACCTCCAGGAGCGTGCCGGTCATGTTGGCGGCTGTGAGCTGATGTTTCAGCGGGTCCAGGATCATCATATAAACGATCGGGACATCCACAATTTCTACCTTCGCTGCCAACGCGGCCTTGAGCCCTACAGCGACGACCAATGACGCATTCGATGCTCGCAGCTTGCGCGCGAGCTTTTTCCCAAGCTCCAGGTCGCCTTGCGCATCGTATTCGGTATAGATCGCTCCAATCGGGCCCGTGGCCTTCAAGCCTGCTACGGCCTCGCGATACGCCGCGATGTCGGAAGATCGCAGGATGGCAATGTCCATCGCCGCCGATTCGGACACCCCCAGGGTACAGAGGCCGAGCAAGCAGACGAGTCCTATTACCGTCCGGGCGGCTAGGAGCCTGGACGCCATTGCTGTTCGTATTGAGGCGAAGGAGGTGCGGCCAGATGCGAGGCCGCAGGTCCGGAAAAACCGGAGGTGTGTTCGCTGGAATACATTGAGGATTTTTTCGGGCCGAGAACGAAGCAGATGGTTGCGGATCGTTCGCCGTAGTAGAAAAGTCAATGTTGGCCAGGCTCCAAGGGAACGCGGTGCGTTCGTGAAACGTATGAATCCGGAAACGAACGACGCTACGCGAGTGTCGAGAGCTTTTCCGGCGGACACTTTCAGCATCATGTTATAGCCGTCGTGGCGCGGACCGTTCCAAATATGTGCCTAGCGATCCCACGGTGAGATGCTTCGAGATATGGGCGGTCACGATCAAGACGGGGAGGGAGGGGTCCTGGAGTTGGGTTTCCTTCAAATCTTCAAGTCCGTCACCGTTCGGCAGGCCTAAGCCCAGGATGATGACGTGAAAGCGGGAGGCTCGCTCGAGTTCGATGGTGTCGGCAACGGTGACGGCGTAGCCATCATGCTGCAGCAAATCCTGTAATCCCATGGCAAGGTCCAGGTTATTTCCCACGACGAGAACGGAAGAGTGACTCGCTGTGGTGACCATCGAAATCTCTGAGATTGTAACGCTTCGAGTTGTGAATTGTCAGTGTCATCGTTCAGTCACTCTGTGCTTTTTTTATAAACATGAAAAGATAGCGATAACTGCTTTCACCATCCGTAGTCCTGGTTCCTAACATGGGGCGGATGATCCTCTCGCGGAGTAAGGTGTCTCACCGGTAATCAACGAGTACGATAAGTAGCAAGAGCCGTGCTTAGGGGGGAGGCGGGAAAAGCGAGACGAGCGCGAGGGGCGGGACTGGCGGGATGGTTAAAGAAGTTCTGGGTTCTGAGTTCTGAGTTAGAGGAGGATAAGAGGGGCGGGACGGGCAGGAAGGTTCTGAGTTTTTGGTTTTGGGTTAGAGGCGGATAAGAAGGGCGGGACGAGCGGGAAAGGCGAGAAAAGCGGGATTGGCAATGAAAGCGGGACGAGCGGGACAAATGCGATCCGAAGGCAGAAGGTCGGGGTTCGAAGGCCCTCACACTTCAGACTTCAGCCTGAACCCCTGCAGCCATGAGACTGCCTCACCCGTTACGCGATTCCGGCGAGGCACTTCCCTTCTGCTTGTCGTGGGAGTGGTGGCGGTCACCAATTGCGTCGAGAGCCATCACCCAGATGAGCCCAACCAGCCCAGCAAGCAACACCACAATTATTGCCTGTGTCATGGCCGTTTCTCCCATCATTCATGGATCCGTCGTTAGTAACATACTATTCGAGCAAGGCGCGTGCCTAATCTGAAATGCGCATATCCTCTGCCGTAGCCTGCTGTTTTCCAAGAATTGCACCCTTGCGCAAGCTCATACTGGGGGACGGAAAGTGGTCCATCTGAATCAAAAATGGTTCGGTACTGAATCAAATTTGATAACATCGACAGGCGTGGTCAGAAGGCTGAAGGCCAAAGGCCGGGGTTCTAAGTTCTGGGTCGCTGCGAGTTCTGAGTTCTGGGTTCTGAGTTGGTCGGTAAAGCTGACGAGGAGATTCGAAGGAATGGGGGGTAGCTCAGAATGTCCCCATTTCTTATACCCGCAAGAGAGACCAGTGCGAACGGTGCATAGGCCGTTGGATTTGCGGACTATTCTGGAGTGCGATAGCGGATAGAATGGTGGATAAACATTGGGTTTTTTAGTAGACTTGCCTTCGATAGATTGCGGTGCAGCTTGCTACACTGGAACAGTCGCCTTCACCAGACTTATACGTGAGCAGCGGAAGCAGGTCGTTGTAGTGGCTTTCCTGTTCAGAAATAATGAACAGGAAGAGGAGACGTTATGAAGTTTACGATCACCATTACGCGTGACGAGGATGGAGCCTATATTGCTGAATGTCCGGCCATTCCAGGATGCGTCAGCCAAGGCAAGACGGAGGCGGAAGCGCAAGCCAATGTGCAGGACGCGATCAAACAGTGTCTTGAGGTGCGTGCTGAGATGGGGATGCCTCTGACGGTTCTCACTCGTCAAGTAGAAGTCATCGCGTAATGCCGCCGGTTCCAGTTCTTCCTCCATCCGACGTTATTAAGATCTTTCAGCGCTTTGGTTGGCAGATGGTTCGTCAGAAGGGTAGTCATATCATCATGACTAGACCAGGTTACATCGCCACTCTCTCGATACCCAATCATTCGGAAGTTGCACGGGGTACGCTACGCAGCCTGATCGCAAAAGCGGGACTGACAATCGAGCAATTCCTCGCGGTCTCAAACAAGTAGCGAGGGGAATTAAGGGAACATTCTGGTTTTCTTCTGCCAGACGATTGGCTTGCAATAAAAATAATTCAGAATGTCCCCATTCTTATACCCCTTCACGAGGAACGCGTTCTGGGTTATCGAGCGGGGGCTTGGATGGAACGAAGATCCCACTTCGCCACCTCGTTGAGACCGATTTGATTCAACAATCCTGCGCGTTGTCTGCGCAGCTCTTGGTCTGAAGGGTTCGAGTCGATCAAGTCACAGAGGCAGGCCATGGCGTCGTACCATAAACCGTGCGAGGCATTCTGCTGTACGCTGAGCCGGTCGCAGCTCAAAACAGGATTAATTATCACGAGGCATGTACTGAATTCACAGCGTTCGATCACGCCGCCGGCCACGATATCCTTCGACGGCGAGCTTGGATCGCGGATCGCGGAGACGTACCAGTGATATTGTACGTCTGGCTCAAGGGCAAGGTCCCAATCTTTGAGATTAATGGAATAGATGCCTGCATGAACCGGTGTGGGAATCGGGCCTTCATACAGCGGTTTGGTCGAATGGCTGTCGAAAAGCGTAAATCGCATGGGCAAAGAAGTTGGCTTGGAGAGGAACCAGTTTAAGGAGGGCGCCTGCTTCACGGTGAACCCGACATGGTCCGGCACTAAGGCCACGAGCTCGGGATCTTTGCCGTCTGTCCCGCGCAATCCACCACCCACCCGAGCACGCGGGGTCAGTTTCTTGGGGGGCGTATAGAGGGGAAGCGGCACATCTGTTGGCTCAGACTGAGCGACGCCGGGCTGATCTGATACCGCCAGCGCCGTGGCCGGATCCCACAGCCCCATGCTCAGGATCAGTCCCGATAGTAGAGAAACGGTGAGGCTTCGCATCGGTAGTGCCTTTCTACCCAGGTGTTCAGGCTGAAGAGTGAACACTAAAAGCCTTCAGCCTAATCTGCCTAAGTCATTCCGCAGACTGTAGCACAGGGCCAGCTCATGGCATAGCCAGGCTAGAGCCAGTTGTTCAGCAACAGAAACGGTGACCAGTATGCCGGATGTTCATAGACTCGATCTGCCAAGAGCTTCTGCTGTGCTTGTTGCAAAGCCTGTGCCTTCGACAGCGCGGGATTCCGTAGTTGCCGGTAGAATTCGGAGACTAAGGTCGCTGAGGCTTCATCGTTGATGAACCAGAGTGTCGCGAGGGCACTCCGGGCCCCGGCTTTGATGGCCACACCAGCCAGGCCGAGCGCCGAACGGTCGTCGCCGATGCCGGTCTGGCACGCGCTGAGGGTCAAGAGCTCCAGTGGATCTTTTCGATAGCGGAACAGTCCAACCAAACGGTCCAGCTCATTGATGGTGAGTTTCCCGTTATAGGTCAACAGATAGGACTGCGTGGTGTCTGAGGCAAACCAGCCATGGGTGGCCATGTGCAAGATGCCATAGGGGTGGTCTCGTAATTCTTGTTCAAGACGCGGAGTCGAAAACTCGGCATTCAAGAGTTGAGCCCCCTGGTAGAGCGTGCGAATGGCATTGATTTCTTCTTCGACGAAGGGGAGGGAGGGAAATCCTTGAACCGCTTTCGTGAGCCCGCTCGACAACAGCCGGACCTTCTCGCGGTCGATCGGCTTCGGGTCGGTAAGATTCAGGCCTGGCGTGGAGGCCACCGCGAATTTCTCGATGAGGAACTGCCGGCCATCATGGAGCGCCGCCATCGGCACCGTACGGAGCGGGCCATCGGGGATAAAGACCAGGGTATCGATTCTGAAGGAGGCTAAATCTGGCTCTAGCGGGCGGATCAACCAATCGTACAGCTGTTGGGCGTGAGGGAGATACTCGCGTGTCGTTCGTTTTTCGACCGTTTTGCGAAAGGCCCGCACTTCCTGAGTGAGCGTGGCTGATGAGACAGGGATCGCTAGCCGTTTCAGCCCATTGGGGAGGCTGACCAACAGTTCCAATCGATCTGCAAAGACGATGGGATACACCGCGGCCGTTCCTGCGGCCAGTGTGTCCAGCTTGGTGATGCGCGCTTGCAGGGCATCCACGCAATCATCCCGGAAATAGTCCCGCAGCTCTGCCGCTTTGTAGGCCTCGATCGCGTCGCGGGCGGCCAATAGGTATTGCGTGACAGCCGGCTGTTCTTCCGTCAGCGAGGCCCGTTGAAGGAGCAGATCTGCCAGCTCAAAAAACAGGGGACGTATCGGGTCGTCATCAGACCAGGAGGAGCTTGCAGCTGCCACGGCGACCGTCTGGCGAATCGGTTGCAACGTGCTTGTGGCTTGACGATAGGTGGTGATGGCGTCATCGAGTTTCCCCGTGGCAGCCAGCTGTCTTCCGAGCTGCCATTGCCAGCGGTACAACGACTCCGGCGCATCGACCGATTGGGCGGAAAAGATCGCGCGCCTGGTGAATGACAGGGCTTCATCCAGCCGGTGCTCCAGCTCATAGAGATGGCCGAGATGACCGAGGGCGAACGACAGGGTGCGGGCATCGCCCAGCTGTTCGGCTAAGCCCACCGCTTCCTGCAACGCTCCTGCCGCTCGAAGGACAAGCGGGGCATGGAAGTCTGGGAGGGAGGGGAGCAGGCGACGATAGAGCAGACCGATGTTCATCAATCCCACGGCCTTCTCACGAGTAGGCGGCAGTGTGATGACTTGTTCCAGGGCCTGGTCGATCCATATGCGGCTGTTCGTCGGCTGATGGAGTTGTAAGTCGATTCGAGCCGCATTCAACCGCGCATGCAGCGCGACAAGGGGGAGCCCTGCCTGCTGTGCCAAATGGACGGTATCCGTAAAGGCGGTGAGGGCCTCCTCAGGATGATTCTGGAGGGCATACAGAATGCCGAGATCGTTCAAGAGAGACGCGGTGAGTACCGGGGAGGAAGAACCTGTGATCATCTCACGGGCCTGCGTCAGATGCGTCGAGGCGGCATCGAGCTGCCGTGCCGTCAGGTAGGTGTGGCCCAGTTGCGCCAGAACCGTCGCCCGCCACAGGGCATCCGGTTCGTTCTGCGCAAGTGCCGAGGCGAGCTCAAGGAGTTGGAGCGCGTGCCTGGTTTGGCCGAGCGAGTCAGCCGCTCGGGCCGCGGCCACCAGGGCTTGACTCTGTTGATGGGCCTGGCCTTGGGCTTCATACTGCCGCGCAGCTTCTTTCCATTTTCCCAAGGCGTCTTCGTACGCGCTGCGCTGAAAGGCTTGCGTGCCTTGTGTCATCGTTTCATCAGCGATGGAAGGTGGGGAGGAGGCTGAAGTGGTCACAGCAGAGATCAGGACGGTCGCGCTGAGAAGAAGGTAAGCAAGGGGTTTAGACTGAAGGCTGAAGGCCGAACACCAAACACCGAACACTGAATACTGAATCCTGAACCCCTTCAGCCTATTCATCTGAGCTCCTTAACCCCTTCGGCCTATCCACCTGTGTTGTCACAACACTTGAACGACAAACTGGAAATGAATCCCATGATCTTGCAAGTTGCCGGGCGGATGGGGCACATGATTCAGCGGCAGTCCCCAGTAGAGTTCAAAGCGCGCCCGATCGCGCGGCAGAATGTTCCAGCGAAGCCCAAGCCCAACCGACGCCAGGGTTTGGGGGTCCGGCGTTTCGCCCTTCGCAAGCCATGCATGTCCAAAATCTACAAATTGAGCGAACTGCAGGAGTGGTTCTCCGGTGATGTAACTCAGCAAGGGAAATCGCGATTCGATCGAGGCAAGAAAGGCGTTGTCGCGAATAAGCGTATTCTCGCGATACCCGCGGACACTGAACCGTCCCCCGACCGGAATCTGCTCAAGCGGAAAGAGTCGATCGTTCGCGACTTGGAGGCTCATCTGCCCAAGGAGCTGCATGCCCCACCAGTCGTCAAATCGCCGGACCGCCTGGGCTTGTCCCAACCAGGAGAAGAACTGTCCGTCCGGCAACGGGCCGGAGTTGTTGGTGGCGCTCAGGACGTCCAGCCCGACGGACAAGCGGGAACGGGCCGCGATCACCGAAGTCGATGTGCGATGCACATACTCCTGAATGAAGCGCAAGGCGCTCACGGTACTGACCCCTGTGTCGGATGAGCCGGGAATGAAGAGCGACGAGACACCTGGCAGGTCGAACGCCGATGTCACCTTGTTGGACAGATGTTCGCCGGTGATCGCGACGGCCAACTCGTCGGTCAGCGTTCGGTAGATCGGCTGGCGCAGCGTGAAGCCGATGATTTCTGTCTTCGCATTCAAATCGAGAGAGCGAAAGGCATCGTCCACCACCAGGAAGTCGTTCCGGCGGTAGGAAGCAATGAAGGTCGTGTCGTATCGATTCAAGGGGAGTGAATAGGAGGTATCGATGATCGGATTTACGCCATGTGAACGGCCGTAGGTAAAGCTGAACATATCGCCATTGCCGGTCACATTCTGATGGGCGATGGTCGCGAGTCCTCGCTCGGCTCCGACCACGGGTGTCTGATAATTACTAAAGTCCAGCCACGCTTTCCATGGACTAGCCTCTTTCACGTTCAACTGCATGATGCTGTCGCCGCGCTTCTCGCCGGGGCGCAGTTCGGCATTGATCTGTTGGATGCGTAGATCTTGCTGGAGCAACTGCAACCGTTCTTGCAGCGGCTCCAGCCGCAGCGGCGTCTGTGCGCCTCGCTCGATGCGATCGCGCAAATACCCGGCGCGGAACCAGTCATGCCCTTCGACTTCGATCTTGGCCAATGTGCCTTCGATGATCTGAACCGTGATCACGCCACCGTCTACGTCTTGGTCTGGAATGATCGCTCCCGATGTGATGTAACCCTTATTCACATATAAGAGCGTAAGGGCCAGCCGGAGTCGTTCCAAGTCCTCGGTGGTCAGCGTGCGGGCCTTAAAGGGCGCGGTGACTTCGGCCAGTTGCGCATCGGAGAAGACCGTACTGCCGGTTACATGAATGTCGCTGGCGAAGACCTGGATCTGGCCCAGCGGCTTCTTCACCTCTCCTTCCGGCGGGACCGGGACCAGGGGGAGGGTAGGCAGAGGGACAGGGGTCGGAGGCTTAAATTCTTTCTTCAGCGGAGCAGGAGGCTCGCTCGATCGTCCAGTCGGATCAAAGACCGGGGGCAGAGCCTGTTGTGCGTAGGCGGAGGTTCCTGCCAGCATGGTCAGCAAGGCCCCTCCAAACAAGGTGAACCATCGCACCCTCCGATACAACGCCTGTCTGGCGGCGCATCGAGCGGCGCGCGGGCCTATGAGTGGCACCCGGTTGCCCCGCTGTCGGCAAAGTTCGCAATCAAGAATCCGGCCTGGGTCAATCGGCGGAGCGAGACCCTGTCGTTGGCCAAGAGGCCAGAGGTTCGAGGTGCGAGGTGCGAAGTGTTTTCGGCGGCGGTTCCTGCTCTGAATAGATCAGCATCGATTCCGTCGAGTGCTAGCGGGCTGGTCAGCCAGCCTCCTGGTTCCGCCGGCAGCTGCTCGCGCCCGGCGACGACAAAGCTGCTGGCCTGTCCGTTGGCCAGAGCCGCGCAGCGCTGCGTCACAAGGCTCTGTGTCTGACTGGGCTTCGAGGACAAAGTTCCCAAGCTCCCGCTCAAGTTGGACGTGGGACTCTGGATCGTCACAGTTCCATTTAAGCCGAATTGCGACGAGGCACTGACTAGGCTGCTGGAATCGGCCAAGAAGAGGGGAGTAAAGATCGTGATGTTTCCGCCGTTGCCTTGAATCGCCCTCGCAAGAATCTGGCTGTTCTGAAGGACCACGAGATTCGGGTCGATGGTGATGTTGCCACCTCCGCCGGTTCCGTCTAACACGGAGCTACTAACTTTGCTGTTGACAAGGCGGAAGAGGTTCGCGGCGTTGATCTCGATCTGACCTCCACCGCTCTTGGTGGCTTGCGTGGTGACGGAACTGTTTTGCATGAAGAATGTGTTCCCGGCATGGATGGTCACCATGCCGGCATCACCGGCACCGTCCATCGTCCCAGTGCTCGAGGCCGAAACGGCGGCCCCATTGGTCAGCGTCGTGGACTGGCTAGTATCAATCCGGATATTCCCGCCAGCCCCAGCGCCCTGCGTGTCGGTGAAAACCCCGCTGCCGGATCCGTTGATGAGGACGGATTGAGCCGGGCTCTGCGTGCCTTCGATGGTGACACTCCCGGCTGTGCCAGAGCCGGTGCTCTTCGCCGAGATGATCGCGCCTTCAGTGATCTGGACTTGATTGGCCCAGACCGTGATGGTGCCACCATCTCCACTTCCAAATGACTCACTAAACAATCCAGTTCCCGCCCCGGACAGAGCAATGAGATTATTAGCAGTGATGGCAATTGGTCCGGCAGGACCCTCAGCAGCGGCAAGAGTACTGCTGCCAATGATGGAGCCGCTCGACACAGAAACCCTGTCAGATGCTGCAAGCGTGATCGCTCCCCCCTGTCCCGTACTCTGTTCGGTGCTGCTCAAGATTTCGCTGGCTCCTGAAATCGTGAGCGTGTTGCCAGTCAATGTGATGGCTCCTCCTTGAAATTCATTCACACTTCTGGCGAATATGGTGGCTTGATCTACAGTGATTAGAGGGGCAGACAGGTTGATTCCACCGACCGTTGTGAAATTGGCCTTGGTGACGATTCTTGC
>JAQBES010000130.1:0-54144 GCA_032123755.1 Nitrospirota bacterium | reverse complement strand
ACCATGTCGTCGATCAGGCGGTGTTCGTAGACAATATCCGCTTCCTTGATGACGTAATCCTTTCCTTCGAGGCGAAACAGCCCCTTCTCCTTCACTTTCGCTTCCGACCCGCAGGACATCAGATCGTCATAGTGATAGACCTCGGCGCGTATGAAACCACGCTCCATGTCGGAGTGGATCTTGCCTGCCGCTTGCGGCGCCTTCATGCCTTTTGGAATCGGCCAGGCCCGGGATTCGATTTCGCCGGCGGTGAAGAAGGTCACGATGTTCAGCAGCGTGTAGGCTTCACGGGTCAGCCGGACAAGACCCGATTCTGCAAGACCCATCTCTTTCAGGAAGTCGCTTCGCTCGGATTCGGGCAAGGTGGAGAGTTCGGCTTCGAGTTGCCCGCAGATCGTGACGACCCGCGCGCCACGCGTGTCGGCGAACTCACGAACCATCTTCACCATTGCCTCGTCGGCGCTGACCTGCTCCGACACATTCGCCACGAAGAGCACCGGCTTCGCTGCCAGCAATTGGCATTCATCGAGCACCACACGCTCTTCGGGGGTATAGGTCAGATTGCCCAGCCATTCACCCTTGTCCAGTAATCCGATCAGTTTGTCTATGAACGCCAGCTCAAACGCGGCCTTCTTATCGCCTGCTCGAACTTTCTTTTCTGTCTTTTGCTTCCGCCGATCGAGCGTGTCGAGGTCGGCCAACAGTAATTCGGTTTCGATGACGCCGATGTCACGGAGTGGGTTCACCCCTCCGCTGACGTGCACGACATCCGTTCCTTGGAAGCAGCGGACGACATGGAGGAGCGCATCGACTTCGCGAATGTGCCCAAGGAACTGATTGCCGAGGCCTTCTCCCTTGCTCGCCCCTTCGACCAAGCCGGCAATGTCTCTGACCTCTAGCGTG
Source organism: Nitrospirota bacterium (assembly GCA_032123755.1). Lineage (GTDB taxonomy): Bacteria > Nitrospirota > Nitrospiria > Nitrospirales > Nitrospiraceae > Palsa-1315. The sequence continues at coordinate 53,241 of JAQBES010000130.1, read as the reverse complement.
CTAAAGGTGGTCTTCTTCGACTTAAAGAGATCGGTGAGGACTCCGAGTCGCGGGTCCGGCACCAGGGCGATGCCTGTATTGGGATCGACGGTCGCAAAGGGATAGTTGGCCGCCAACGCGCCGCTACCCGTGAGCGCGTTAAAAACCGTGGTCTTCCCCACGTTCGGGAGTCCGATCATGCCGCAACAGAGTCCCATTCTCTCCTCCCTCCTCAACCCATCGAGGAGGGGAAGCCAGGTTGACCGAGGATACGCGCATCCAACGAGGGCCTTCAGAGGCCGCGCGTTGCGCGATCAGCAGGTCAGCCTGACTCCTCCTCTCCTCTTTCTTCCTCACGCACATTAAACTGATTCATCGCCACGGCTATCCCCCGGTGAATCAGACATTCCAACGCATCGACGGCGCCATCGAGACAGGGATTCAATACTTCGATCTCTTCTCTCGTGAACGTCTGCAACACATAGTCCGCCGAATCCTGTCGTGGTGCCGGTCGGCCGATTCCGATCTTGACCCGCACTAACTGAGGCGTCCCGATCGTGTCAATGACCGACTTGATCCCGTTATGTCCCCCATGTCCGCCGGCTTGTTTGATCCGAAGACGCCCCAGATCAAGATCAAGATCGTCGTGAACGAGAATCAGATCGTTGGCGGTCAGCGAAAACTCACGCAGGAGGCCTTTGAGTGGAGGACCCGTGATGTTCACCCAGTCGAGGGTGCCGGCGAGTTCGAGGAGTTCTGACCCAAGTCGTCCCGATCCACGACGAGCCATGCCGCGCTTGGCGAGACGGATGGACCATCGAGCAGCGGCCCGCTCGATGACCCACATACCGACGTTGTGGCGGGTTTGGGCATAGGCAGCGCCCGGGTTGCCCAGCCCAACAATGAGGCGCAACGTTACTTCTTCTTTTCGGTTTCTTTCTTCTCAGTTTTTGGCGCTGCAGCGCCTTTCTTCTCGCCGCCCTTCGCATCAGCAGCAGCCACACCGGCTTTCGCCGCTTCGCCACCCTCAGCAGCTTCACCCGCCACTTTGCCTTTTGCGACCACCTCCGGCTCTTTCGCGCCCTCCGGTGCAGCTGCGCCGGTCGCGAGGAGCGATTCGAGCTTGGCTTCCGTCATCGGCGCTGCCACACTCACGACCATCTGCTCAGGATCGTCGAGATAACGAACCCCTTCACGCGCAGCCACGTCTTTCAGATGAAGACCTTGCGCAATGGCGAGCCCCGAGGCATCGACTTCGATGAAGTCTGGCAAAACGCCTGGCAGACACTCAATATGCAACTCGCGCATATTGTGGTGGAGGACGCCACCTTCTTTGACGCCGGCAGGTATCCCGCCGGTCAAATGCAGGGGGACCTTCACGCGAATCGGCTTGTTCATCGAGATTTCAAACAGATCCGCATGTAATACATTCCCTTCGACCGGATCGACCTGGAAATCGCGCAACAGTGCGGTCCGGTTCGGTTTCGACTTCGCACCAGTGAGTGTGAGCGACACGAGCGCAGCCCCCCCCGCCTGTGCCTTCAAAATCTTGACCAGGCTATCGGGTTCAATCGTCAAGAGCAGACATTCGCCCTGCCCGTATAACACGCCCGGGACCTTGCCTTCCCGCCGAAGTTGGCGCGCCGCACCCTTTCCCGTTTTCTCTCTCACTGTGACTGCTAGATCAAACTTCATATAAAGGCCTCCGTCCTCTTCTCGCGTGTCTCTAAATGCCTCGATCTCGAGTTAGGCAAACAATGAACTCACCGACTCATCTTCATGGATACGCCGAATCGCCTCACCTAACAGTGGCGCGACCGATAATTGATGTAGCTTGGGGCAGGTCTGTTCTTTACCCCGCAACGGAATCGAATTGGTCACGATCACCTGCTTCAGGCAAGATTGCTGGATCCGCTCCAACGCCGGCCCGGTGAGCACTGCGTGGGTACAAGCGGTCCACACTTCCCGGGCCCCGCGATCCATACAGGCCTGCGCCCCCTTCACAATGGTACCGGCCGTGTCGATCATGTCATCCAGTAAGAGCGCGCTCTTACCCGTGACATCACCGATGATATTCATGATCTGCGTCTGGTTGGGCCCTTCACGCCGCTTGTCGATAATCGCCAAGTTGGCTTGGAGCCGCTTGGCAAACGCGCGGGCCCGCTCTACGCCACCCGCGTCTGGGGAGACGACCACCAGATCACTCACCTTTTGCTTGGTAATGTAATCCAACAGTACCGGTAGCGCATAGAGATGGTCCACCGGTATATTGAAGAATCCCTGGATCTGCCCCGCGTGGAGATCCATCGTGAGAACGCGGTCAGTGCCGGCGGTGGTGATAAGGTCGGCCACGAGTTTCGCTGAAATCGGCACACGCGGCTGATCCTTACGATCCTGCCGGGCATAGCCGAAATACGGGATGACCGCGGTGATGCGATTCGCGGAGGACCGCTTGAGCGCATCAATAATAATCAATAACTCCATAAGGGAGTCGTTGACGGGCTGGCAACTCGACTGCACGACGAACACGTCGGCGCCACGAACGTTTTCCTCAATCCTAACACGAATTTCGCCGTCACTAAATGACGACACCGTGGCCTCGCCGAGCTTGGTCCCGAGATAGGCACAAATCTCATGGGCCAGGTCCAGATTCGCGTTGCCAGAGAATATCTTTAGCTCTCTGCTCATCGATTCCTCAGATGGTCCTTGGGTACGGATGCGGAACGTTCTGATTTCGTATCTGGTCGTCTCGACGGCGGGCGTCGGTAGGCGTCATCAGGACCCGCCTACCTCGTTCGCTACACGCTGTTGAGGAAGCCAACTAAGGGGCTAAACTGTAACGGAATACACGGGGAGTTGTCAACCGAGTCACGGCTTATCGTGCTACTTCGTATCGCCAGCTGAGCGAGCCTGAACTGATAGGAACGACAAATACGTTCATCAAATTTTCACTCACGAACTGGGCTTGGGCCAGGCGCGCGCGCGCCTCGTCCGCGAACACTCCAAACACCGTCGCCCCGCTTCCGGACAGTAGCGCGATCTCGGCTCCTTGAGCCTGCAATTTCCGTTTAATCTCCCGAAGTGTCCCATGTGCGGCGAAGACTGGTGCCTCGAAATCGTTCTCTGCCGCGGCAATCACCTGAGCCCAGCTCACCCGTGATTGCCGGTCGAGTTCTCGCTGGACCTGCAACAGCGGCGTCACAGCGGTCCTCCTGGCAGCCAATTCTTGATACGCCCACTTGGTATTAACCTCAAATCCCGGGTTGACGAGCACGACCCATCGCGCCCCTTCAATGACAACCGGCCGAACTATTTCTCCTCGTCCCGCCACGAAAGCTGAGGGGGCAAAGAAAAAAAATGGCACATCGCTTCCTAACAATTGCCCGACATCGGCCATTTGCGCCGGAGACCACTCCAACCGTAATAAATGGTTCAACCCTATGATGGTAGCTGCGGCATCGCTGCTCCCGCCACCGAGGCCCGCTCCCATCGGAATGCGTTTGCGCAACTCAATGTCGAGCCCTATGGCATGCTGGGCTCGCTCCAACACCGCAACGGCTGCGCGATAGACTAGGTTGCTCTGATCTGCGGCCAGCTGCATCGCATCACACCTCAGCTGAATGCCCTGTCGGCCCTGACGCAGCCTGATCTGCACCTCGTCTTCTAGGGCAACCGTCTGCATCATCGACCAGAGATTGTGAAACCCGTCGGGGCGGCGATCGAGGATACGCAGGATCACGTTGATTTTGGCAGGAGCAAAGACGGTGATCTCGGCGGGACTCGGCTGCGGATTAATCACGGGCTCCCTTGATGGCATACTTCTCTAGTCGATAGCGAAAGGATCGCGTGTTGAGCCTGAGAAGCCGTGCGGCCTTTTTCTTCACCCACATGGCCCGTTCGAGCGCCTTCAAAAGCAGGTCCTTTTCAATGCCGTTGATAAGCCCTTCCAAATCCAACCCGTCTTCAGGCAAATCGGCGGGCACCCCCTGCTGCTGAGGGGCCACGACGCGATGAAGCCAGCCACGAATATCCTCATCCGAGACAGACGCGCCGGCGGAAAATGTGACAACGCGCTCAATCAAGTTTTCAAGCTCGCGCACGTTGCCGCGCCACTCATGGCCCAACAGCACATGCATCGCCTCCGATGTCAATATGGGAGCCGGCTTGCCGCTTTCCTGTGAAAACTTCTCGAGGAAATGTTTCGCGAGAAGCGGGATATCTCCCGTTCGAAGCCGCAACGGTGGGAGCCGAATCGGGATCACGTCTAAGCGGTAGTACAAATCTTCGCGAAATGAGCCGTCGGCCACAGCTTTTTCAAGGTCCTTATTGGTCGCGGCCACAACGCGCACATCGACCTTTACATCCTGGTTGCCGCCCACACGTCTGAACTCTCGTTCCTGAATGACGCGCAGCAGTTTGACCTGAATTGTTGGGGTCGTATCGCCAATTTCATCCAAAAAGATCGTGCCGCCGTTGGCAACCTCGAACAAACCCGCCTTATTGGCCATTGCGCCGGTAAAGGACCCCTTCATGTGCCCGAAGAGTTCGCTTTCGAGCAATGTCTCCGGCACTGCGCTGCAATTCACCGCCACAAAGGGCATCGGACTCCGGGCACTGTTATAGTGAATCGCGCGCGCCACCAACTCTTTTCCCGTTCCGCTTTCCCCACAAATCAGCACATTACTCTTGGCGTCCGCGACTTTGCGCACCACGTCGAACACCTTCTGCATGCTCTCGCTCTGGCCGACGATCTGCGCAAACGACGACTGGCTCGCCATTTCGCGCTTCAATAGAATATTTTCCGTCGTAAGACGCCGTTTCTCCAGGGCGTTGCGGATGATCAACTGGACTTCATCGACCTGGAACGGCTTGGTCAGGTAGTCGTACGCGCCCTGTTTCATCGCATCGACCGCCGAGTCCGCGGTCGCAAATGCCGTAATGACGAGGACCACGGTTTCAGGAGAAGAAGACTTCACCGCCTTCAGGACCGCCATACCATCGGCTTTCGGCATGCGGAGGTCGGTGATGACGAGATCGAAGATTTCCTTATTTATATGACCGATGGCCTCTTCGCCATCCGACGCTTCGGTCACAGCATAGCCCGAGCGTTTGAGCATGATGCTCAGAACTTCGCGCAGCCCTCTTTCATCATCGACAACTAAGATCTTTTCCACGGCGTTCGCCCCTCATGCCACAACCGCACCCCGGCATCTCCGGAACGCGGCATACATACGACAAACCGTGAGCCTTGCCGCTCTTGACTTTCGACCTTGATCCAACCCCCGTGCAGATCGACGATGCGATGCACGGCAGCGAGACCCAGCCCCGAGCCTTCCTTCTTCGTCGTGAAAAACGGAAGAAATATTTTATCGAGGTTCTGTTTCGGAATCCCTTCCCCGGTGTCTTGAAACGCAATTTCGATGACGTCGCCTTTTCGGCTGCCGACATCGACGTGGCGGCAGCTCGTCGAAATCGTCAACTGCCCTCCTTCCGGCATCGCTTCAAACGCGTTCGTCGCCATATTCCAGAAGACTTGCCGGAACTGATCTTGATCGACCAGGGCCACGAGCGCGCCGGTCGCCAGGGACGTAACAATTCTGATGCTCGAACGTGTTCGCGCTTCATGTTGAACGAGATCGAGCGTCTCAGCAAGTACTTTGTTGAGGTCGTGCTCTACGAGATTGAGCGCTGGCGGGCGGGCGTACTGAAGGAATTCAGTAATGATATTGTCGAGCCTGGTGGCCTCCCGAATCGCAATGTCCATTAACCGGCGATTGGTTTCGTCTTCCATGGCATCTTTTCGAAGCATTTGCATCGCACCAGCCAACGCGCCAAGCGGATTCCGAATCTCATGAGCCATCCCGGCAGACATCTCACCTAAACTCGCCAGCCAATCCTTGCGCCGCATCTCCTCTTCGAGATCCCGAATCTGCGTCAAATCTTTGAACACGCCAACCAAACCTGTCTGCCTCCCCTGCTCGTGCAATGGAGAGAGGGTCATGCCGAGAATCAGACGATTCCCGTCAGCACGCTTACATTCCACTTCAAATCGCTGTGTCGCCGACACGACGCCATTGAGTTGCTCCTCTGATTCCTGGTTAGGGTGCCAGTTGAAGACCTCGCGCCAGGGATGCCCGGCCACATGAGCGATCGAATACCCGGTCGCTTCCTGTGCAGCCGGGTTGAACGAGGTGATGCACCCCATGGCATCTGCCGTAAACACACCGCTGCTGATGCTGTGTATGATATTCTCGTGAAAGACTTGAAGGCGAGTCAGTCCTTGCTCCTTCTCGCGCAATGATTGATCCGCATGCTGAAGCTGTTCAGTCAAGGCCCCTCCCAGTATCCCAACGACAAGAAGGGCGAGGGCATAGACGCCAAATCTTTGAAATGTTTCAGGTGCAGTCAGCCGACTCGGCGGCATCCACCCCCACCCTTCAATTAGCCCATACAACTGAACGTTCGTTAAGACCCCAAACAAAATAATGCAGAAACAGGCGGTCAAAAGCCCCACTCGACGACGGGGAACGAGACTGGCGACCGCCACCGTCATGACATACAGCACCGCGAAGGGACTCTCGATCCCTCCTGTCCTAGTAACCAGCACTGTTTCAAGAAAGAAGTCGATTCCCACCTGAGCCCAAAAAAATACCGTGAGAGCTGACGGTGAGGTAAGCGCACGGAGGAGAATGGCGGAAGGGATCGTCAGGAGGCAGGTGACAATAATTAGAGTGTAGAACGTTTCCACCTGTCCGCTCTTCGCAACTTGGAAGGCGAGAGACAGACCGAACATGAGGGCCACAAGAGCCATCCGAAGCCCCATGATCCAATATAATTTCGTGCGTAAATCATTCATGATTGGAAGCCCGCTGGACGAGAAGGAGATCGGCGGAGCATGAAGAAAGAGGTGCCTCGTTCATTCTCCTCGGATAAGGGGCCAGGAACTGTGTCATCGCACATGCGATGAGGCGCCGAGTGGTTTGACCAGAAAGGCTGAGAGCCCTCATGCTGGGAGCTAGGCACCAACTCCGTGAGAGGAACGGAATGAACGCCAACCTCTACCCGATCGCAGACGCCATTTTGAAGATCGGGAGGTACATCGCAATCACGATAAACCCAATTACAATCCCCAGGAACACCATCATCATTGGCTCAAGCAATGCCGTCAACGAGGCAACTGCCTGATCAACTTCATCTTCGTAAAAGTCTGCAATTTTTCCCAACATAGCGTCCAGCGCACCGGTTGACTCACCGACGGCGATCATATGCGTCACCATCTTCGGGAAGACCCCGCTTGCTGCCAAGGGATCGGCGATGGTCTTTCCGCCACTGATACTGACGCGCGCGTTGATCAACGTTTCTTCTACAACCTTATTACCCGAGGTCTTTGCACAGATGGTCAAGCCGTCGAGTAATGGAACCCCGCTGGAGAGCAAAGTCCCTAGCGTACGGGTGAACTTGGCAACCGAGGATTTCCTGATTAAGTCTCCAACCACCGGTAACTTGAGAAGCAACTTATCAATGACCTTCCGCCCTTGAACGGTCGCATAGTATTTTTTAATACCAACGATGGTCCCCACCATACTCCCAAATATGAGATACCAGTATGCGATAAAAAAGTTACTGGCATCGATGACAATTTGCGTGGGCCCTGGTAACCCCACTTTCCCGCCTGACAGTTCAAGAAACATCTTTGCAAAGATTGGAATGACAAAAAGCATGAGCACGGCGATAACAATAACGGCAACTCCCCCGATCGCGGCAGGATAGATCATGGCAGACTTGATCTGCCCTTTGAGTTTCGCCGCTTTCTCGATGTATATGGCAAGACGTGTCAAGATCGTATCGAGCAGCCCACCCACCTCACCCGCATGCACCAAATTGACGTAGAGATCGTCGAAGACTTTCGGGTGGCGCCGCAAAGCATCCGAAAAAGTCGAACCGGCTTCCACCTGGGTCTTCACCTCCCCGACTGTCTCTCGCAGCACTTTATTCTCGGACTGGGTCGAGAGAATTTCGAGACACTGCACCAGGGGTAGACCCGCATTGATCATCGTGCCAAATTGTCGCGTAAATACAACCAAGTCTTTATCGGTTAGACCAGACCCCAAACTCAGATTGAATCCGCCCTTGCTTTTCTTCTTTTCTTCAAGGCTCGTGACGACGACGCTTTGTTTGCGGAGTTGGTCCACCGCCTCATCTCGGGTTTTTGCGCTCAACTCGCCCTTCTTGACGGCGCCAGATCTGGTTCGCCCAACATACGCAAAGGTAGCCATACGCAACACTCACCCTTCGATGTGGCCATCGCCCTGGCCGGTTATAAACTGCGAGGAATACCTACCAGGCGAGTCTACTGGCCACCCCAAGACCTGTCAAACAAATGCACAATCTCCGCGCAGGCGGTGCGGCACGCAGGCTCAAGCGAGACAAAGCCTTAGCTGCTGATCGCACTCGTGTGCCGATAGCCTCGGTAGAGATAATGCAAGCCGGACAACAGCGTGAAGGAGATCATGATGAGCAAGAGCGGCAGCATGATGGCAAGATCGATGTGACGGGAACTCAGGAATATCACTAGTACGACATAAGACAGCTGAAGAAACGTGGTGCCTTTGCCCAGGAAGGTGGGGGTAATATCCACGCGAGAATCTGTGAAGTGTGCCACCGCCGTTCCCAGTAACAGTATCAAGTCTCGGCTGACCACGAGGATGGTGACCCACGACGGAATCAAATGAATCATCGAAAGCGTGATAAACCCGGAAGTGAGGAGCAGCTTATCAGCCAACGGGTCCAGCACGGCTCCGAGCCGAGTATACTGATTCTTCACACGCGCGATCGCCCCATCAAGCGCATCAGTGACTCCGGCCACGATAAGCACGATGAGCGCTAGATTAAATCTGCCGTAGATAAGTAACCCGATGTAGCAGGGAATCAGGAGAATACGGAGGATGGTCAAGCTGTTGGGGATATTCATATCTTCCGGAACACTGCGGCTTACCACAGCGGAGGGAAATGATAAGAGGGCGTTACGCGGTTGTCAACGGCTTGCAGTCGGCACGGCCCCGCCCTATAATCCGAGCCTTGGGCCATTCGATTTGAGTGGCATGGAGGTCGTCATGAGTTCGCTTCCGCTGCTCTTCAAAAAAGAAGGACTGATTGAAAAGCACCAGGTTGAAGGAGTCGACCCGAGTGATCGGTATTTTAATCGCACAGTGCTCGTCAATCGAACCGCCTCAGGCTACGCCGCCAAGGTCATGTATGAGGCTCTGATTGTCGAAGGGCACTCGCATCCGACCATAGGCGATGCGGTACAAGAACTCATCGAGTCGATGCAGGGATTCGGCTTCAGCAGATTGAGGACCCGCGTCAATTTCAAAGGCGCGAAGTATCTCGCCGAAAAAGAAACCTGGATCGATTACCAGGACCCAGCGTAGCCCCGAATTTCACGCAGACACAAACTCCTGATATACCAGGTCGTGAATATACGGGCGGAAGACCTTAATCTTCTCGTTCCTCCGGCTCGGATGTACCCGGTTGGATAATAGCACCACCTCCAATTCGGACAGCGGATCAATCCACAGCGACGTCCCAGTGTAGCCGAGATGTCCGAACGACCGTTCGGAGAAACGGGACCCCGATGAGGACGGCGCCGATGGAGTGTCCCATCCCAGCGCCCAACTTGATCGAGCAGCAGATTCTTGGCGGGTCGTAAACTGCCTGACAAGGTCCCCGTCCAGAATCGACTCTCTTCCATGATAGCCGCGGAGCCAGGCTCCGGAGACAGCCAGCACCGATTCGGCAGTCCCGAATAACCCTGCATGGCCCGCGACGCCACCTATCGCTGCAGCATTCTCGTCGTGCACCTCCCCACATAAGAATCGATTGCGCCACTCGTCCAGTTCGGTCGGGGCTATGTGTGATGGATCAACGGTTAAACGTACAACACCACGTTGCGCTCGCCCTGCCGTAGGGCAAAACATCAGTGGGTCGGCCCGTAGCGGTCGGAGGATGGCTTCTTCGCACCAGAGATCCAGTGCCATTCCACTGAGACGCTCCACCAGAAATCCTAGCAACATGAATCCAAGGTCGCTGTAGACGCTGCGCTCCCCCCGCGCATAGATCAACGGTTCGTCACGAATCATCTTCAAGGCATGTTGCTTGACGGGCTGATTCTCGCCAGAGAGCCACGGGAGAATGCCTTGTGCAGCAAGCCGCTCGTAGAACGGTCGCCATCCGGGCAGGCCTGAGCGATGGGTCAAGAAATCTCGCACCGTGGCCTGCCCAATCGGCGTCCCTTCAAGTTCGGCTAATACCTGTTGCACGGGATCCTCAAGAGCAACCTTTGCGCGCTGAATCAGGAGCAAGACGGATGTGACCGTTGCCAGCGGTTTCGTGAGAGAGGCGAGGTCGTAGATGGTCGAAGGTTGTACGGGAAGACCTGGGGGCTCTGACGACAGTCGTCCAGCCACAGCCACACATTGCAGCTCGCCGCGTAGACGCACCGCCAACTGGGCACCGGGAAACACACCGTCGTCAACCGCCGATTGCAGTGCCGCCTGAATGACGTAATGGGTAGCCATAGGCGAGACACCTGTCATTGGTGGGGGAATACGCTGCCGTGGGTGAGCTGCCTGAAGCAATTTCAGAAACGCATGAGTGGACGAGAAACAGCCACTTCAGACGAGTTATAACGCCGGGCTCGATTCTCCTTCGAGCTTCTCCTCCGATGCGGTCGCGGCATCATGGAATGCTTCCTGTTCTTCCACTTCCAACATACGCTCGAACATCCGCAACGACGCGCGCAACCGTTCAACCATGAGCAGTCGCTGTTTCTGAAGCGACGAGAGGTCGCGCTGCGTATCGGTCAGCTCGACTCTGGCCTGACGGATCAACTCGCCGGCCTTCAGTTCAGCCTCCTTGATTACGAGATCTGCCTCCCGTTGAGCATTCCGCTTCACATCCTCTGCCAGCGATTGCGCAGACAGTAGGGTGCTCGACAATGTCGCTTCCGTCCGTTTCAGTTCAGCGAGCTGCTGCTCCAGAAATGTGATCTTTTCTCCCTGAACCGCATTGTCTCGATTCAACGATTCGACCGTCTGTGCCAATTCTTCAAGGAAGCGATTGACCTCTTCCTTGTCGTACCCGCGAAAGCCGACCTTGAACACCATTTGTTGGATATCGAGCGGTGTAATTCTCATGGCATCCCCCATGGTCATATCAGTTCATCCTCATGGCTAATTCCTTGAGTGATTGCACAACCGCGATCTGCAAAAAAGTAATGATCAGAATCACGATGATTGGTGACAGATCGATCCCCATTCGCAACCCGACCCATCGACGAATCGGCGATAAAACAGGTTCGGTCGCACGACCGAGAAATTGCACGATTGGATTCCACGGATCCGGATTGACCCACGAGATCAGGGCACGCGCAATGATCACCCACATATAGAGCCACAGCACATAGTCAAGGATGGTCGCCGCCGCCGAAAGAGCATTGCCTGCGACAAACATCAGCCTCCCAACTCCCTCGATCGTATCGTAGCCGCTTCGACAGCCGCCATCAACGTAGCACGGAATCCCCCCTGTTCAAGCTGATGAAGCCCGGCGATGGTCGTGCCACCGGGAGACGCCACTCGATCTTTCAATTGAGCGGGGTGCACCCCTGATTCGAGCACCAACCGAGCCGCGCCGAACACCGTCTGAGCGGCAAGGAGTTCAGCGGTCTGCCTCGGCAAGCCCATCATCACCCCTCCATCCGCCAACGCTTCAATGGCCTGAAATACATAGGCCGGCCCACTACCGCTCAGTCCGGTCACCGCATCCATCAGTCGTTCCTCAACCAGCACCACTCGGCCGACCACTTCAAATACCGCTCGAGCTAGACGACTGTCCTCTTCAGAGACCGCGCTGCCCAGGGCAAGGGCGGTCATACCCTCTCGGACCAATGCCGGAGTATTCGGCATCGCACGAACGACCCGCATCGCCCCGGAAATTTGTTCCGCAATTGTCCGAATCGTCACCCCTGCCACAATAGAAATCACAAGGGCATGAACCAGGCTCGGGCCAAGCTCACTGAGCACGGCAGGAAGTGTCTGAGGCTTCACCGCCAAAATAACCACATCCGCCCACGAGACCGCCTCACGGTTCGCGGAACCAACCCGGATCCCAAACAGACTCTTCAAGCGATCGCGGCGGTCAACGACGGGATCCGTGGCCCATATCGACTCAGCAGGACACACCTGTCCAGAGAGGAGACCTCCGATCATGGCCTCAGCCATCTGGCCCCCACCGATGAACGTGATCTTGTTCATGATCACTGGACTAGGCACACCGCACTCCAAAAATAGCCGTGCCGACTCGCACCATCGTAGCCCCCTCTTCGACTGCAACGTGAGAACCATTTGACATATCCATCGAGAGTGCCTCCAAAGAGATGGCACTGATCGGTTGGCGTGCGTGGCGCAGCGCCAACCCACGCAAACGACGGGAGTAGAGACGAGCCTGTTCCGGAAAGCTGCCAGGAGATGGAATGGCCATGAGCCCTTTCACTGCTGCATGGAGCAAGCCCCTTAACCCCGGCATCACTCCATCAAGGTCATATGCAAGCAACATGGCCTTCGTCGCCTCCCCTTCGAGATTCACTTCTAACAGGATGCTGAATAAGTCCGCCAGCAGAGTTCTGCAACGTTCAGGCCGTCAACGGGGATCCGGCCGCCTCACCACTCGACGGCGCGCACAGACTCAGCTGTAGCTGAAGCGCCGTCTCTCAAAAGTTCGAAGGTATTGTACCGAAACCGCCGGGCAAATGTCAGCGCGCACATCCAGGCCAGCTCCTATCGGTTAGAGAGCAGGGCAATTCCGCTCACCATCGTCCCATTCACCCGACCTTCCCGTCTATAGGAATAAAAGAGCTGATCCTGGCAGATCGTGCAGAGATTCACCGACGAAACAGAGGGTGCGGACACACCCTCTCCTTCAACTTGCCGACGGATCAGGGCCTTGAGATCCAGTCGAGCCTTGTGCCCTCGATAGTCCCGCACTACCAACTCCCAATCAGGCAATCCCATTCGGAGCTGGTCGAGCACTGGTTCGTCCACTTCATAGCAGCAGGGACCGGCCGAGGGTCCAATACTGACTCGCAGATCAGACCGCATCGATCCGAATCTGGTCGCCATCAGCGTAATCGTCTTCGGAACAATCCCTGCAGCTGCGCCCCGCCAACCGGCATGAATCGCCGCCACAACACGCCGATGTGGGTCATGCACGAGCACAGGGACACAATCCGCCGTGCGCACGGCCACCGTCACGCCGGGTTGATCAGTCACCAGCGCGTCCCACCCACCAGGGAACTGATCCGACTCAGTGAGTGGACGATCCACCACCAAGGCATCGGTCCCATGCACTTGCTTGACGGACAGCAGCCAACCACGCCCCTGCGCCCCAGACTGACGAGCGGGCACTCCTACATCGAGTGCCAGCGAGTCCGCATGACTGCGCGTGCCGAAAAAATGTCGGACGCCGTCGCGCGCGGACGCGAAGGCAGGAACCGTGATGACCGCTGCGCTCATGGCCATACTCCGCTCAGACTATTCAACCCTACAGACCTGTCGGCTCAGTCGACCTGCTTGCGCAGGAACGTGGGCACATCCCACTCATCATCAGTGACCGCCGTAGTTCGCTCCATCGATTCTCTTCCATCTCCCATCCGCCGCAAGTAGGTCGGACGGTCGAGATCTTTGAAGGGCCGCTCCGCATACGATCGTTCTCCCGTCGTCTGGCCTGTGCCGGTCATCGTCTGTTGCCCGGTACGGGAAGTCCGAGCCGCAGCCACGGGAATCGGAGCAGACTGCTCCTCCCGTTCAAATCCGGTGGCAATCACCGTCACGACCAGGTCGTCGCCCATATCGGGGTTGATCACCTGTCCGACAATGATATTGGCTTCGGGATCGGCTGTCTGTTGGACAATCGTGGCCGCTTCCTCAATTTCGTGCAGCGACATGTTGGGTCCGCCGGTAATATTCAGCAACACACCACGCGCGCCCTCCACGCTGCCTTCCTCCAATAATGGACTGCAAATCGCCTTTTGCGCCGCTTCGATCGCCCGATTCGTTCCGCGCGCCACCCCCATGCCCATCACGGCGCGACCCGTATGCGACATCACAGTGCGGACATCGGCGAAATCCACGTTCACATGGCCGGTGGTTGTGATCACATCCGCAATCCCTTGAATAGCCTGTCGGAGGACATCATCGGCCACCTTGAACGCTTCGAGTAGCGGCGTCGCTTTATCGACGATGCCGAGCAATCGCTGATTCGGGATCACGAGCAAGGTATCCACATGGCGACGGAGATCGCGAATCCCTTCATCCGCATAAACCATCCGGCGATGACCTTCGTATGAAAAAGGCTTGGTCACGACCCCGACCGTCAAGATCCCGAGTTCACGCGCAATGCTCGCCACGATCGGTGCGGCACCCGTCCCGGTTCCACCGCCCATACCCGCAGTCACGAACACCATGTCGGCTCCCTCAAGACACTCCCGAATCTGATCTTTGCTTTCTAACGCCGAGTCTTTTCCAACTTCCGGCTTCGCCCCGGCGCCGAGTCCCCTGGTCCGCTCAGGACCCAGTTGAACCTTATACGACGCCTGCGATCGATCCAACGCCTGGAGATCGGTATTCGCCGCGATGAAATCGACCCGCGCCAATCCGGACGTGATCATGGTGTTAAGGGCATTGCACCCGGCGCCACCGACACCGATCACTTTGATCCGAACGGGGGACACGACATCCTCTTCAAATGAAAACATCAAGACACCTCCCTTGATAGAATCCGCGTAACGGCCATCCGCCTCGCGGAATGGTTAAAAGAACTCGAACATCCAGGACTTCATACGATCGAATACCTTATGCATCGGCCTCCCGCTGCGCAGGCCAGCCGTGGCCATCTCCTCAACATGGTGCCGGGCATGTAGCAACAGGCCGACGCCCGTGGCATGCATGGGATTACTGACAATGTCGCGCAGCCCTCCGATCCCACTGGGTGCGCCGCGGCGAGCGGGAAGATTCAGAACCTGCTCTGCCGCATCGGGCATCCCTTCCAACAACGACGTTCCACCTGTAATCACCGCCCCTGCCCCCAACATGCCCTCGTAGCCGGCGCGCGCGATTTCCCGGCGAACCAGCTCGAATATTTCTTCGACGCGCGGCTCAAGAATCTCGGCAATGTCACGGCGCGAAAACGTTCGTGCAGGACGATCCCCGACTGATGGGACTTCCACAGTTTCATGGCCCTGCACCAGTCCTGTTCGGGCGATCCCGCGCTGCAGCTTGATCTTCTCGGCTTCGGTCTGAGAGGTCAGCAGCCCGATCGCGAGATCCTTCGTCAGATTCTGCCCGCCGATCGGCAAGACCGCAGAGTGCCGAATACTCCCATCGAGGAAAATCGCAAGGTCGGTCGTTCCACCACCGAGATCGACCATGACGACCCCCAGTTCGCGCTCTTCCTGGCTGAGGACGGCCTCACTGGAAGCCAAGGGCTGCAGCACGATATCCACGACATCGAGCCCCGCACGATTCACGCACTTGATGATGTTCTGCGCTGAAGTCACGGCGCCGGTAATCACATGCACGTTGACTTCAAGACGGTTTCCGGACAGACCCAACGGCTCCCGAACCCCCTCTTGTCCGTCCACCATGAATTCACGAGGCAGCACATGAAGAATCCGTCGTTCATGGGGGATGACCGCCAGAGTCCGCGCGCTCTCGATCGCACGCTGAATATCTTCCCGCGTGACTTCTGCCTTTTTGAGCGCCACGACCCCCTTGCAGTTCTCCGCGGAGATGTGGCTGCCGGCGATGCCGGTATAGACGGAATTGATCTGGACCGCCGCCATCAGTTCGGCTTCCTCAACCGCCTTCTTGATCGATTCCACGGTACTCTCGATATCGACCACAACGCCTTTACGGAGCCCTCGCGACGGACTGGATCCGACACCGATGATGTTGAGCGTCCCCTCATCGGTGACTTCCGAAACTATGGCGCAGATCTTCGTGGTCCCGATGTCCAACCCCACAAGAATCTGATCACGCTTTGACACAGCCCTCACACCCTTTCTCGCACAATGACACGGTTGTCATAACGCAGATCGATCTCGCTCACCTCGCGCTTCCGACCATCGAATGAGGCAGTGTTGAATGACGGTTTCACTTTCCGGAACCGCTCCCACTGATCAACCAGGGAATCGGCACCAAACTGGAATCGCACTCCATTGGCTGACGCCACCACATTTGAAGAATTCGTGAGATCGACTTCAACACGCCCGTCGAGGGTATTGGCGATGAGCTTGGCCAGTACGACCCCGGACTGAACCGCGTTGCGGACGCGTGCCTCGCCGCGTTGAAGAGACTGAGGCTCCAACCCGGTCAACAACGGCAGCGTCTGGTCATGCTGCTTGCCCAACTTGGCAAGGAGGTATCCGCTCTCATCGCTCAACCAATAGTCCCCGCCCGACCGAATAATGGCGGCCGGCGTGCGTTCCAATACGGTGACATGCAGCAGATGTAGGGGCCTGCGTTCGACCGTCGCCTCCTTAACCCAGGCATGCGTCTTCACTCGCTCGGCAAGAAACGCTGTACTGACTTGATGGAGGCCTGTGCCCGGCTTCAAGACGAGCCGCTCCAACACTTCCGGTTTCGTCACGTGGTGAATCCCCTCAACCTCTACTTCTCGGATTTCCAGCCAGCCCTGAAGAATCGGCCCCATCTCTCGCGTGACCATAGTCAGCCCCCAAGCCAACGCTGCGAGACCGACGATCCATTTCCCCACCCGCAGCGTACGCCGGCCCCTCGAAAGAAGTTTCTCTCGACGCACCTGTTGCCACTGATCCGAGAGCTGGCTGGCGCGCGCGCCCCTCCATTGGTTCAGTCGAGGGCCTATGGCATGCACCGTTCGCTTCCGCATGGACAGCTTCATGGCTGACGTCCTTTCCCTTCCTGATGCCCGAAGCGGGCGACGCGAACGAGTGCGGACTCGAGAATCCGTTCAGTCAGCTCGTCATAGTTAATCGTGGCTCGCATCGCCGCCATCGGCAGCAAACTGGTTTCGGTCATGCCCGGCGCCGTATTGATTTCCAACACAAACGGACGGCCTCGCGGGGCGATGCGGAAATCGACCCGGGCCGCTCCTTCACAGCCCAATACCTCGTAGGTGCGCAGCGCCAACGCGCGAATCTGCCTGGTCACCGCCACCGTCAATGGCGCAGGGCAGAGGTACTGCGTTTTCCCCTTTTCATACTTCGCTGCAAAATCATAGAACCCTCCCGGCGCCACAATTTCCACGGCAGGAAGCACCAATGGAGAAACCTCGTGCCGCCCGATGATCGAGACCGTGACCTCGTGCCCCGGAATGTAGGCCTCGACCATCGCATCCGTATCGTAGCGATGGGCCAAGGCCAGCGCGTCATGCCATTGCGAGGGCTTCCGCACGATGGTGACGCCAATCGTGGACCCTTGCGACGCAGGTTTCACTACGACAGGCCAACGCAACTTCGCTGCCCGCAACAGGGTGGCGCTTGAGACCTTCTTCCCGCGCTTTACAACGGTGCCGGCTGGCACGGGAATACCCGCTGAGGCTAAGAGTGTTTTCGTCGTCACTTTATGCATGCCGATCGCGCTGGCCTGGATACCGGATCCGGTATAGGGGATTCCTATGGTTTCCAGAAAACCTTGAATCGCACCATCCTCTCCACCTGGGCCGTGCAAGGCGAGAAATGCCACTGCGATTTTCTGATCGTACAGATCCTGAGAGAGCGTCGCGCCGACATCGATGGTCACCGCATTGTAGCCACGGCGAACCAGCGACCGATGCACCGCGGCGCCTGTCCGGAGCGAGACGTCACGCTCGGCTGATTGCCCACCCATCAATACCCCGATACGGGAACGGGTCAAAAGGGGTCGCTCTAGTAAGCGAGGTTCGCTCATACCGCTACGTCTCTCCTACAATTTTGAGTTCGAGATCTAACCGCACACCAGTCCGACGGCGAATGGTGCTGCGAACCTCCCCAATCAGCGCAATCACGTCAGCCGCGCGCGCCTGCCCCCGATTGACCATGAAGTTGGCATGCTTCAACGAGACTTCCGCATCGCCGATGCGTGCCCCCTTGAGGCCGACCGCCTCGATCAACCGGCCGGCAGAATCGTTCGGAGGATTCTTGAATACACAACCCGCACTCGGCATCGCAAGCGGCTGCGTGTCCCGTCGATAGCGGAGATAGTCCTTGACCACTCGCTCAATCTCCGATCGGACCCCTTGCGTTAATTGAAGCCACACCCCCACGACGATGCCGCGAGGCAGCAAGGCCCGTCGATACTCGAACCTCACCTGGGCAGCCTCCACTTCTATGATCCGGCCTGTCATAGTCACCATGCGAACGGCCTTGATCGAATCCTTCATTTCCCCGAGCTTCGTGCCGGCGTTCATCACCACACAGCCGGCCACCGTCCCAGGAATTCCCGCCGCCCATTCCAATCCCGCAAGGGAGTGGCGGATGGCGTACCCGATCAATGTCGGCATCCCAACTCCCCCTTCGGCATAGAGGACAGACCCCGGTTCTTCTTTGATCCCCCGCAACCGCACCAGGCTAACCACGATGCCGCGGATGCCCCTGTCCCGGATGAGCAGATTCGTCCCACCCAGGACAAACAACGGGATCTTGCGGGCGCGCGCCTGCTTGACCACCAGACAGACATCCTCAATGTCAGCCGGTTCCACCACGACATCCGCCGGCCCTCCAATCTTGAACGAGGTGTACTCTCGCAACGGAGCCTGGAAGGACACGGATCCCCGGAGACCTGCCACCGCACCCCGCAGATCTGCCTGCGTAAATCGCGCATGCACTCTCGCAGCTGTCGTGACAGGCCGACCTCCTCGCTTCATAGCATCATGCGGTGGAGGCCAATCGGGCCAACAGTCCAAGCCCGGTCTTCCAGATATCCCCCGCCCCCATTGTGATGACGAGATCCCCCGGTTTCAGATGGGGCAATACGTGATCGGCCAACATGTCTTTTTGCTCCACAAAGGTCACGGACGGATGGCCGGCCGCACGAACAATATCGACCAATTTGGCTCCGGACACCCCGGGAATCGGCTGCTCCCCTGCCGCATAAATTTCCGTCAAGAACAGTACATCCGATTGCTCGAACGCGTTCGCAAAATCCTCCAACAAGTCTCGCGTCCTGGTATAGCGATGCGGCTGAAACAGTACCACCAAGCGCCGGTCCCCCCACCCTTGCTTCGCCGCGGCCAGGGTGGCCTTGATCTCAGTCGGATGATGCCCGTAATCGTCCACGACCATGATCCCATTGGCTTCCCCTCGCAGATGAAAGCGACGCTCGACCCCGGCATAGGCCGCCAGCGCTTTCCTGATGAGATCCACTGGCACATCCAATTCGATGCCGATCGCAATCGCCACGAGCGCGTTGGAGACATTGTGGCGGCCGGGCACCGCCAGACGGAACGGGCCCAGATTGCGCCCACGGAACTGCGCCCGAAACTCAGCGCCCCATTGGTTCAAGTTGATTTCTGTCGCAAAGAAGTCCGGCGTGACACCCTCACGCTCACTGAGCCCGTAGGTCTGATAGCGCTTCACGATATTTGGGAAGAGCGCTCTGAGCCGATCATCGTCCGCACACAACACGGCCAACCCATAGAACGGCACCTTATTAATAAACTCGAGAAAGCACTCGTTGATCCGCTCCATGCTGCCGTAGTATTCGAGATGTTCCCTGTCAAGATTCGTGACCGCGGCGATAGTCGGAGACAGACGGAGAAACGACCCATCGCTCTCATCTGCTTCCGCCACAAGGAGATCGCCTCGGCCAAGGCGGGCATGACTCCCCAGCGCATTCACTTTGCCCCCGATCACCATGGTGGGATCCAACCCGCCCTGTGCCAGCACATTGGCCACCATCGACGTCGTCGTGGTCTTCCCGTGGGCGCCGGCAATGGCGACCCCGAACTTCAGCCGCATCAGCTCCGCTAGCATCTCGGCCCGAGGAATCACGGGAATCTTCTTTGTCTTCGCCGCCACGACCTCGGGGTTCTGTGCCGACACGGCCGAGGAGATGACCACCACTTGAGCCTCCCCCACATTCGATTCCTGATGGCCGATAAAGATGCGTCCGCCGAGTTCTTCCAATCTTTTCGTCGTATCGGAGGCCTGCAAATCCGAGCCCGTCACTTTATATCCCAGCGTCAACAACACCTCGGCGATGCCGCTCATCCCCGATCCCCCGATTCCGACTAGATGGATCTGTTGCGTCTTGCGAAACATCGGCGCGCGCCTTACTCCACCGGCCGGTAGATACGAATGTGACCCCTGTCCGCGTTGCCCAATTCCATTAGACTCCTTCCGGTCCACCAGACTGGTTGACATCATGATAGCCCTCCATGAGTGCGTAGCATTCGCGGACGATGACCTCGGCCGCATCGGTTCGCCTCATCGCTAGACTTGCTGCCCCCATCGCCCGCAATCGCTCCGAATGCCTGAGAATGGTCACTACGGTGCGAACCAACATGGGTCCCGTGAGCGCAGATTGCGGGAGTACCATGGCGGCCCCGGCTGCTTCCATTACCTTGGCATTCTTCGTTTGGTGGTCGTATATGGCCGACGGCAACGGAATAAGAACGGCCGGCTTTCCGCACGCCGTAAGTTCCGCCACTGTCATGGCGCCGGCTCTCGCCACGACCAGATCCGCCTCCCGTAATGCCGCGGGCATATCGTAGAGAAACGGCGTTACCCGCGCGGCAATGCCGGCGCGACGATAGGCCTCGGCCACCCGCGCATGATCGAACTCGCCAGTTTGATGGGTCACTGTGAGAGGTGACAGTTGCGTCATCAGTTCGGACAATCCTTCCATCACCGCTGCATTGATCGCCGTCGCCCCCTGGCTTCCGCCGAAGATCAATAGATGAAACGGTCCCGACTGTTCCCGGCTCTGTTGATTACCCTCCAGGAACGCCTTTCGAATCGGAGTCCCTACCACCCGCACCTTGGAACGATTGAACGAGTGAGCCGCCGACTCGAATGCAAGAAAGACGCGTTGCGCGAACGGTCCTACCGCCTTGTTCGCCATGCCAGGATCTGCATTCGGCTCAAGAATCACGCGCGTCACCCCGGTCAACGCTGCCGCAAGAAGCATCATCGGACTCGTATAACCGCCAACCCCAATCACCAGATCCGCCCGTCTGGTTCGTAGAATCCGCAGGCACTGCCACAAACTGACCGGCAGCGCGCACAAGCCTGTCACCACCCCGAACAGCCCCTTCCCCATCACCGGCCTGGCACTGATCAAGGCCAGCTCGAATCCCTCGTGGGCGAGCACGTTCGATTCAAGTCCACGCGCTGTCCCCACGAAGAGCACCTTGGTCGTGGGATCGTGCCGGAGAAACTCTCGCGCCAACGCCACAGCCGGATAGAGATGGCCACCGGTTCCTCCTGCTGCAATGACGATCGTCATTCGTAATCCGACCCACCACGTCCACCACGGGACCCGCCGGCATGCCGGTCGCGAGAAATACTGAGCAAGATCCCTACGCCGACCAGACTGACCACCAACGACGACCCTCCGTAGCTGACGAACGGTAAAGTAAGGCCTTTCGTAGGCAAGAGCCCCGTCACCACCGCCGCATTCACCAACGCCTGACCGCCGATCAACAAGGTAATACCCATACCCAGATAGCGGCCGAACGGCATCCGTGCACGCGCGGCGATCTGAAACCCCCGCCACACAAAAAATGCAAACAGCAGGGTCACGGTGGCGGTTCCGATGAGCCCCAGTTCTTCGCCGACCAGCGCCAGGACAAAGTCTGTATGCGCCTCCGGAAGGAAGTAGAGCTTCTGTTTGCCCTCGCCCAATCCCACCCCGAACGGACCGCCGCTGCCAAAAGCCAAGAAGGATTGCGTAATTTGGAACCCGGCATCCGACGCATCCTTCCATGGAGCGAGAAATGTCATGAGCCGTTGACGTCGATAGCTGGACCCGAGAACCAGCACCAGCACGACCGGAATCGCGCAGAGGCCTAAGGCCAATAAATGGGAGATGCGCGCTCCAGCGAGAAAACACATCCCGACCGTCACCAGTCCGAGCACCACGACCGTCCCGAGATCCGGCTCGAGCAGCACCAGGCCACCCAATAGTCCGACCACGATCAGGGCCGGCAGAAGACCATCGCGAAACAACGTGATCTTGTCCCCCTTTTTGGTCAAATACGCTGCCATATAGATGACCGCCACGAGTTTGACCATTTCCGCCGGCTGCACCGAGATGGGCCCCAACCGCAACCATCGCCGCGCCCCCTTGGCCGCCGTACCGAGCGACGGCACCAGCACCATAACAAGCAGCAGCAATATGCAGACCAACATCGGAATAGAGAGTTTCTTCCAGAGCGTGTAATCGATTCGCGACGTGAGATGCATCAACAGAAAACCAAACGCGAGCCAGGCGATCTGCCGTTTCAGAAAAAACCCGGGATCTTGAAACCGGTTGCCCGCCACGATGGCGCTCGCGCTGAACACCATCACGAGTCCCACCAACGCCAGAGTCATGGTGACCGCCAGGAGCGTGTGGTCCGCCGCCACCCGCTGCTTCCCCGATCGTTGGCTGGTCTGGGACCATGGCAGGGCCAACGTCCCCGCTGATCGATGCGCCATTGCTCAGAACCACCCCTCCCTCGCCTTGCACGTCACGCCGGTAAGGCATGAACCAATGCCTTGAATTGACGACCACGGTCTTGATAGTCCGCAAACATGTCGAAGCTGGCGCAGGCCGGGGACAACAGTACGACGTCACCCGGTGATGCCCCCCGCGCCGCTAAATCCACGGCCTCCCGCAAGGTGGCCGCCTCGGTCATCGTAGCGACACTCTCCCACGCCCGTCGCAAAAGCGGGGCCGCTTCTCCGATCAGAATCACGCGCGTCACCCGCCGGCCGACCGCCTGGGCGAGTCGCGAAAAGTCACCACCCTTGTCCCGTCCGCCAGCAATAAGCCAAATCGGTTGATCGATGCTCTCCAGCGCTTTGAGTGTGGCATCGACATTCGTGCCCTTCGAATCATTCACAAATCGGACACCTCGACGCTCGCGGACAATTTCAAGGGCATGTTCGAGCCCGGGGAACGTCGCGAGGACGCGACGAATCGCGTCGAGAGGACAGCCGCACAGCATGGCATAGGTCGCGGCTGCCATGACGTTCTCCACATTGTGGCTCCCGATGATACGGATCTCGCTTCGACGGCAAACCTCCTGCCGTACACCGGTGACCGTCGTCACGATACGGTCGCCTTCGAGGTAGGTTCCTCCAACCAGGTCGGCACCGATCGCCGACCTGCTCGTAAACCCCAGTCGTTTCGCACGGACACGATGTCGCAACGCGGCCACACGGTCATCGTCAAGGTTGAACAGGGCAAAATCAGACTCAGTTTGGTTCTCGAAGATCCGCTGTTTAGCCGCGACGTATTCGTCCAGCGACTCATAACGGTCCTGGTGATCGACCGTCACGTTGAGCAGGGCAGCGATCCAGGGATGGAATCGATCGATCGTTTCCAGTTGGAAGCTGGAAACCTCCACGACAAGATAGTCGTATGGACTCGGTTTTCCTGCCTGGCTGGCGTGAAGGTCTTCCACCGCCGCCTCACTCAAGGCGGTGCCCAAATTGCCGCCGACAAACGCCCGCTTGCCGCTCTCGGCAAAAAACTTGCCGACCAGAGTCACAGTGGTGCTCTTGCCATTGGTCCCTGTGATCGCGAGGAGCGGGCTCCGGAGGAACTGCGAGGCCAACTCCAATTCGCCGATCACCTTCACGCCGCGCCGCCGCACCGCTTCAAGCAGGGCCAGCCGATAGGGCAATCCAGGGCTGATCACTACCAGGTCAGCCTCGTCGAGCGACGATTCGTAACGCGCCCCGACGGTTACGCCGACGTTATCGCGGTCGATGCCGCCGAGGACTGCGGTCAGTTCTTCCGATTCCTTCCGGTCGGCTACCGTGACACGTGCTCCCGCCGCCTGAAGCAGCCGGCAAGCAGCCACACCGCTTCTGGCAAGTCCCATTACCGTGACACGTGCTCCCGCGAGTTCCACAGCCGCTTCTCCCACCATGCCGTCACCGAAGCTTTAAGGTACTCAGACTCAGCAAGGCCAACAGGATGGCGATGATCCACAAACGCACCACGACCTTGGGCTCCTCCCATCCTTTCATCTCAAAGTGATGATGGATGGGTGCCATGAGAAAAATGCGCTTTCCACGCGACTTGAACGAAATGACCTGAAAAATGACCGAGACCGCTTCAATCACAAACACTCCGCCAACCATGAGAAGCAGCAGCTCGTGCTTGCTAATCACCGCAACCGTACCCAGCGCCGCTCCCAGGGGAAGCGAGCCCACATCCCCCATGAACACAGAAGCCGGATAGGTGTTGAACCACAGAAACCCCAGGCTCGCCCCCAGGATGGCGGCGGTGAATACCGCGAGTTCACCCGCGCCTTCGATGTGCTGGATGAGAAGATAGTCCGACATGAGTCGATGGCCTGCGACATAGGCCACGATCGTATAGGCCAACGCCGCGATCATGACCGGTCCGATCGCTAACCCATCGAGACCATCGGTCAGATTGACGGCATTGGAACTCCCGACAATAACCAGTACGGTAAAGACGACATACCACCAGCCGAGATCTGGAACGAAATTCTTGAAAAACGGGATGCTGAGCTTGGTCGTATAGTCGGGCAGGAAATAGAGAACCAGCGCAATTGCCAAGGCCAACGTCACTTGCGCCGTGAATTTCTGCCCCACCGACAACCCCTTCGATTGAGCCTTGATGAACTTGAGATAGTCGTCGGCAAATCCAATCGCCCCAAACCCCAGCATGGCGGCGAGGACAAGCCAGACGTAGGGCTTCGCGATGTCGGCCCAGAGGAGCGTCGAGAGGACCACGGCGAAGAGAATGAGAATCCCGCCCATGGTGGGCGTGCCGCTCTTCGCCAGATGGTGTTTAGGCCCGTCGCCACGAATCTGCTGACCCAGCTTCATATCTTGCAACTTCCTGATCACCCACGGCGCCAGCACAAAGGCGATCAAGAACGCCGTCACGGCCCCATAGATGATCCGGAAGCTCAAATACCGAAAGACGTTCAGAAACGAATATTCCGTATGAAACGGATACAGCCAGTTATAGAGCATGCCGTCTTTACCTTAATAATGAGCCTGCCCGTCTGACCGACTCTTGTGCCGGATTGACGCCGACTCCTTACGATGCCTGCTTAATGACAGCCTTCATCCCCGTCAGAACCTGCACAACCTGTTCCATTTTCATGCCGCGAGAGGCTTTCACCAACACCACGTCACCCTGCCGCACGACCCTCTTGAGGTAATCAGCCGCGGCAGCCGCATCGACCACTTCGTCGATCTGCGGACCTGCCATCCCGCCCCTCCGGGCTCCTTCCGCAATGTCCCGACCCAACGTCCCGCAGACGATCAGCCGCGACAGCCCCTGTGTGGCAAGAAACTGTCCAACGTCCCGGTGCATCTGAGCAGTCTCAGGGCCGAGCTCTAACATGTCTCCCAATACGGCAATCCGCTCGCGTGCAGGACTCCACTGTGCCAGTAATTGGAGCGCCGCTTTCATCGAAGCGGGGTTGGCGTTGTAGCAATCGTTGATGATGTGGACGCCATGATGGGTCACTACCTGCGACCGCATCGCGGCAGGACGGAATCGGCCCAGCCCTTGGGCAATCATCGAACCGGACAAGTTCAGCGCAGCACCCACAGCCGCGGCGGCGAGCGCATTGGTGACGTTGTGGGTACCATGCACCTTGATTCGAACAAGCGTGGGGCGGCTCTTTCCAGGGAGATGCAAACGAAAGGTCGTTCCTTGGCGAACATCGGACGTGACCCCGCTCGCGCGGACATCGGCCAACTCAGAAAATCCGAACGACATGACGCGGCATGGCGCACGCGCGGCGAGATAGTCAAAGTAGGGATCGTCGGCGTTCAAAATTGCCACGCCATCGGCCGAAAGCATGTCCAACAATTCGGCCTTGGCCTGCGCCGATCCCTCCATACTTCCGAAGAACTCGAGATGATCGGGGCCGATATTGGTGATCAACCCGATCGTGGGCCTTGCAATCTCGCAGAGCCTGGTCGTCTGCCCTTGCTGATCCACCCCCATCTCAATGACGGCCGCTTGATGGCGCGCCGTGAGCCGCAGCAGGGTATAGGGTACGCCGATCCGATTGTTGAAATTCCCCTCCGTCTTCAACACCGGCCACCGCTGGGCCAACACCGATGCCACCATATCTTTCGTCGTCGTCTTACCGTTGCTCCCGGTCACCGCGACGACGGGAATATGGAACCGGCTACGATGGTGGGTCGCCAATTGCTGGTAGGCAAACAGGGGATCGCGCACCCCGAAGAGAAAGGGCGCAGATCGGCCGTCGATCCGGCGTACCGCGGCAGCGCTTGAAGGAAGACGGTATTCATCGTGAACGATGGCTCCGGCCGCACCTTGCGCGAGGACGGCTGGCACAAACTCATGGCCATCGAATCGATCGCCCCTGAGGGCCACAAACAGATCTCCACGGCGAACCGATCGAGAATCCGTGCTGATCTGTCTGATCCGGCGCTTCCCCGAAATCGAATCTTGCCCCACGAGAACCTTCACGCTGATGACTTCTCGCAATTCCTCGACCGTAAAGAGTCCCATCGAATCCTCATCCTGCGCGATCTCGGCCGTGGCATGGACTTTCACGCGCAATCCTGCAATTGCTGAATCGCCTCGCGAGCCACCTCACGATCGTCAAAATGAAACTTCTTGTTGCCGATGATTTGATAGTCTTCATGTCCCTTGCCGGCAATGAGCACCATGTCGCCGCGGCGGGCCTCGCGGATGGCGGCGCCGATCGCCTCGCGGCGGTCTGGTACCAAGTGATACTGCACATGACTGCGACGCTCTAGCGCATCACGTACGCCAACCTCTACTTCACGGAGGATTGCCAGCGGGTCCTCGGTTCGAGGGTTATCGGACGTCAAAACCACCACGTCACTGTATTCCACGGCGGCGCGACCCATCTTCGGCCGCTTCCCTCGGTCCCGATCACCGCCGCAACCAAAGACCGTAATGATCCGATCGGTCTTTAATGCCTGGGCGGCCGTGAGCAGCCGGACAAGTGCATCTTCGGTATGGGCATAATCGACGACAACGGTAAAATCTTGTCCGGAAGAGACCCGCTCGAAGCGACCTGGGACATTGCTGATATGGGCGGTCGCTTCGCAGATCTGATCGGACGTCGCCCCGTCGTGCAGCGCCACCCCGATCGCCCCCAGCAAGTTGTAGACGTTGTGCTCCCCGACCAAACGGCTCTCGACGGTAAACGTGCCTGCGGGAGTCGCCGCAGTAAAGATCGTCCCGGTAAGCGAGAGCCGCACTCGTTCCGCTTTGAGATCGGCCTGGTTGTGAATGGCATAACCCCAGACCGGCGCAGGACAGGCAACCCTGATCGCGTCCCCGCGGGGATCGTCCACATTGACGATGGCGCGCTTCCCGGCCTTCTGCCCCTCGACCAATCCAGTAAACAGCCGCAACTTCGCCTCAAAGTACTCATCCATCGTGTGATGAAAATCGAGATGATCCTGCGTGAGGTTCGTAAAGACCGCCACGTCATACTCGCAGCCAGAGGTCCGGTCTAACGCGAGGGCGTGGGACGATACTTCCATCACTGCGGCAGTGAGTCCGCACTCGACCATCTTCGCCAGGAGTTCTTGAAGCTCCAGTGCACCGGGCGTCGTGTGCGAGGCCGGAAGTGTCTCCTGCCCGATCTGGTACCCCACCGTGCCGATCAAACCCACCCGTCGGCCGATCCCTTCCAGTAACGCTTTGCAGAGATACGTGGTCGTCGTCTTCCCATTCGTACCCGTCACGCCAATCATCTTGAGACGGGCGGATGGATCCCCATAAAACCGGCTGCCGAGAAAACCTAACGCCTTGCGCGAATCATCCACCCGTGCAAACGGTAACGGCCCTGACACCACCGACGCCTGCGCAACCACCGCAACCGCCCCAGCCTTGATGGCCTGTTCGACAAATCCGTGTCCATCAACGCGCTCACCCTTGACGGCTACAAAAAGACTCCCGCCCGTCACGGCCCGCGAATCATCCGTGATCGCATGCACCGGACGACTTACATCGCCTCGCTGCTCCAGAATCTCGACCCGCCCACGGAGCGCCGCGAGCACCTGCGTGACGGTGATGGGATCGCGCGCCATGGCCTCTTAGTAGTCCTTCATCGCCAGTGCGACTTTCACAGTGTCCTCCCTGGACACACCAAGATAGTTGAGCACCTGCTCCCCGACCCGCCCAAAGACGGGTGCCGCCACGGCCCCGCCCCAGGCTTCGCCTTGCGGTTCATCGAGAACCACGATCATCGCCAGCCGAGGCGATTCTGCCGGCACATACCCGACAAATGACCCGACAAACTGCGTCGAGGAATAGGCGCCGGTTCGCGGATCGATTTTTTGCGCGGTCCCGGTTTTGCCCGCCACACGGAATCCAGGAATAGCCGCCTTCGCCCCTGTCCCTCTTGTCACGACACCTTCCAGCACCGTCATCATCGTCCGAGCCGTGGCCGGTGACACGACTCGCCGCTTTACTTGTGGTAGTACTTCCATGAGTAAGCGACCTTTCTGATCGCGAACTTCGGACACCACATAGGGCTTCATCATCACACCCCCATTGGCGAGAGTTGCCACCGCCGACACCATCTGGAGGGGCGTCACCCCGACCTCCTGTCCCATCGAAATCGACGCCAGCGATCGACCGCCCCAGTCTTTGGGATCCTTCAAGAGCCCGCTCACTTCACCCGGCAGGTCAATCTCCGTACGTTGGCCGAATCCAAATGCTTGAAGGTAGCGATAGAGCCGCTGCTCTCCGAGAGCCATTCCTGTTTTGGCTGCGCCGATGTTGCTGGATTTCTGAATCACCTCGGAAAACGTCATCCACCCCAGCTTGTCATGGTCATGAATCGTCGTATTCGCGACCACCATGCGGCCGTTTTCACCGAAGATCATGGAACCTGGCGTCATCACTTTTTCTTCAAGTGCTGCTGCCGCTACCACCACTTTCATGGTCGACCC
This sequence comes from Nitrospirota bacterium, assembly GCA_032123755.1. Lineage (GTDB taxonomy): Bacteria > Nitrospirota > Nitrospiria > Nitrospirales > Nitrospiraceae > Palsa-1315. The sequence goes on along the minus strand of JAQBES010000130.1, from coordinate 24,080 downwards.
GGGCTCGTACGTATCTGTCAGAGCACGATTACGCCACCGATCGGGCGTCAACGCGGCGACGACATTCGGATCAAATCGTGGACTGACGGCCATCGCGAGAATCGCACCGGATTGTGGCTCCATGACGATGATCGTCCCAGACTTGGCATGGGTATGCGTGACGGCCTCGTCGAGTTCTTTTTCTGCAATGTACTGGATGACCTCGTCGACGGTCAGCGTGAGGGCATGCCCCGGCGTAGGCACTTGCTCTGCCAAACCCTTGGGAAAAACCGTGCTGCCTAACGCATCGCGCTGTAACACGGTGACGCGTTTTTCTCCATGCAGATGCGAATCGTATCGGCGCTCGAGCCCCTCAAGCCCTTGCCCGTCCATCCCGGAAAATCCAAGGACATGGGCCAGCAACGGGCCCTTGGGATAAAACCGCCGTCCCTCCATCACCACACCGATGCCATCCAACGACAACAGCTCCAGCCGACGGCCTTGCTCGGGCTCAACCTTTCGTGCCAGCCACACGAAGCTCTTATCTTGCCGGAGCTTTCTCTCAAGCTCACCGCTTCGAATATGGAGCACCTGAGAAAGATGGCGGGCGACGGTCGACGGGCTCTCCAGCAACGTCGGTACGCCGAACACAGATGGCACCTCCACATTCATCGCGAGCACTTTGCCGTGCCGATCCGACACCATGCCCCTGGCTCCCTCGAAGGACACGGTCTTTTGATGTTGCCGATCTGCCTTGGCCGTGAGTTCTGCTGCTTGAAGCACTTGGAGCGTGACCAGTCGAAATAGAATGATGCTGAACCCGCAAAGCAGCAGGAGCAGCATCACGTAGCGACGTCCGCGAGATGGGACAGCAGTCACTCGCTCCCCCTCCCGGTTGAGACATGTCGCGCCAGACGGACTTGCTCCACGGGTGGGAGGGACAGGCTCGGAATCTCTCCCTGCTGATGCACCATCAGCACTTGCCCCTGCTGCGGAGGAACCAGCCCCAATTTTTCCGTCGCCACCTTCGCGATCCGCTCCGGAGCCGTCAGCGCAGAAAACTTCACTTGCAATTCATCCCGCTCTCGCTCCAGCAAAACTTTCTGGACCTTCAATCGTTCGATCTGATAGCCCACTCGAACGACATCGACACGTTCCCACACAAACACAAAAACCAGCAGCACACCAGCCACAATCGTCAGCGCCTTCATGAATGACCCTCCTTGGATACCCGTTGGGCAACCCGCATTTTGGCACTGCGGGATCGGGGATTCCCGTCCGATTCTTCCCTGGTGGGAACCTGCGGCTTCTTGGTGAGCACCAGCAACGCAGGATCGTCCTTTCCGGAGAGCGCCCGAAATGTATGCTTCACAATCCGATCTTCGAGTGAATGAAATGAAATCGCACAGAGGCGGCCGCCGGGAGACAAGACATCTACCGCATCGCACAACGCCGGTTCGAGACAGTCCAGCTCCTGATTCACTGCAATGCGAACAGCTTGGAACGTGCGAGTGGCACAGTGGAGACGACCATGCCGATAATTCGCCGGAACCGCTCCCTCGATCACGGAGACCAATTCTTTCGTCGTTGCCAAGGGATGGCGTTCACGCGCATGAACAATGGCACGCGCTATTCGTCGAGAAAACCGTTCTTCGCCGAATTGAAAAATCGCGTCGGCCAGCTGCGCTTCCGGCCATCGATTGATCACGTCAGCTGCGGTCCCGCTCATCGATTGATCCATGCGCATGTCCAACGGACCGTCTCCTTGAAAGCTAAAGCCGCGGGCAGGTTCTTCCAACTGCGGGGACGAGACTCCAAGGTCAAACAGGATTCCATCGACCTGGTCAATGCCACTGCCAGCAAGATGCTGTTTCAGATCCATAAAGTGACCATGGATAAGGATTACGCGGTCGCCGAATCGTGCGAGCCTTTCTCGGCTAGCTGCAATGGCCGCCGCATCGCGATCAAGCCCGATAAGCCTGCTGGCAAAACCGCTCGCCTGAAGAAATTTTTCAGCATGCCCACCATATCCCACCGTACAGTCAAGATAGATTCGGCCATCATCTTGAACAAGCCAAAACAGTGCTTCTTCTGACATGACCGGGAAATGCCTGGAGACCCCCATAATCTATTAGTTGCCAAATTCACCCACTTCTTCCCACTAACGCGCGCAGTATACACTCACTCAAAGAGTTGTCAATAGGAATTTCATGGACTTATGCAGCTCTGAAGACTTCGATTTGCGCCTTGTCCATTTGGCAAATCGCTGCAGAGAAGGTGCGCCGCCAAATACCTGAAAATGAGTGCCAAGTGACCACTTTCCCTAACCAGAGGAATGACTCCGATGACACTTCTGGCGTTGGGAGTTTTCCTGCTTGATGGTTTTGTCCATCAGGGAGGATGAATATGCAGCGAGTAAACTTGCAGGCCTTTTCACGCTTGCCAAATTTACGTTAAATGCTTTCCCATGCGACTCAGGTTTCGCAAGTGTCGTTACAGTCAGAGATTGTGTTGCGGTCAACATCTCCTGGGGAGCCACTGAAAGCCGACAAGGAATAGGCTCTCCAATTGAATCGAACACGAACTCGTTCGAGTAAGGTTGAAGATGTCTGGGTCCAACTCTGTGATAAATTCCACTGAGCCACACCAGCAGACTTGAAAATGCCTGATGAATGTGCGGCGCAACTCATCACATCTTTAAAGGTTTCCCTAGATTTCCCGTTGATGTTGGTGCCAGGAAAGAGCCCCCGTCGCGCCTATCGGACGGCGCGGCGCTGGACAACTTGTTTTCAGCGCCGCCGGTGCGTCGGCCACACCGGCGGATGGATCACCAAGCGGGGCTTGATAATGTATGCACAATGTGGCCATTATGATTTAGTCATGCGGGGACCCTGTTCCACCGCAGTTATCTTCCACTTCGCGCCTGGTTCCAGGCTATTATAATGTGGTGGATCACGAATCGAACAGATGGCGTGAGTGCCTTGGGGTGGTTGTAGCTGCTCGGTCTGGAAAGTCAGGAGACCTGTGGGTCTGCCTGGTCGGGAGCGGCTGTCAGGCGGTGTGGAGTCGACGAGATCTATGGAGCAACTGTCCATGCAGGAGGCGAGCCCAGGTCGACGACAAGGGCATTTCTGGTTCGCCTGCACCGAATCCCCGATCCGTCCGCCCAAAATCTCCAGGCATTTATAACCAAAGCCGTCGAGCCGGAAGCGAGTGTGGCCACGGATGGGTGGGAAGGAGACCAGAGGTTGGCGACGCCCCGGTACAGCGGTTAATACTCACGATAAGGCAGGTTACGTCATTATTGCGTTCTTGAAATAAACGAATCACGATACAGGAGACAGAAAATGAAACAGCCCTGGACGGTGCTTACGAACGAAGTGGTGGCCGCGTTGGGAGCAAGGCACCAGCCGCCGTGTCTTTCGCTCTATCAGCCAACCCATCGGCGCCATCCCGAGAATCAGCAGGACTCTATCCGGTTTCGCAATCTGGTGAAGGAGCTGGAGACCTCGCTTCGGCAGACGTATCCGGACAACGCCACCCGACTCCTGCTGGACCCGTTTAACGTCCTCGCCGACGATCATGACTTCTGGAACCATACGCTGGATGGACTGGCCGTGCTGGGCGGGCCAGGCCTGTTTCACGTGTTCCGACTGCAGCGGCCAGTCGCTGAATTGACCGTCGTGGCCGACAGTTTCCACACCAAGCCCTTGCGGCGCTTCCTGCAATCGGTCGATTGCTATCAGATTCTGGGACTGAGCGCCGATAAGATCCGACTCTTCGAGGGGAACCGCGATGTACTCGACGAGGTGGATGTAGCCTCCGGTGTGCCGCGCACGCTCACTGAGGCGCTGGGCGACGAGCTGAGCGAGCCGCATCTGACCGTCGGCTCCTATGGGGGCGTCGGCGGGGCCCACACGCCCATGCGCCACGGACAAGGCGGAAAGAAGGACGAGGTGGACATCGACGCGGACCGGTTCTTCCGGGCCATCGACCGCGCGGTCCTCGCGTCTCATTCGAAACCGTCCGGCCTGCCCCTGATGGTGGCGGCATTGCCCGAACATCATCATCGGTTTCGGCAGGTCAGCCACAACCCGTTTCTGATGGCGGAGGGACTCACGATTAACCCCGATGCCCTGTCGATCGATGAACTCCGGGAACGCGCCTGGCAGGTGGTAGAGCCGCAGTATCACGCGCGGCTGGCGACACTGGCCGCCGAATGCGCCGCGGCCAAGGCCAAGGGGCTGGGCAGTGACGACCTGGCGCAGGTCGCTCAGGCAGCCGCTGCAGGGCGGGTGGCCACGCTGCTGATCGAGGCCGACCGCCAGATTGCCGGCCGCCTTGACGGGGCGACAGGGCGACTCGACTTTGAGGAGTTGCACCACCCACGCGTCGACGACCTGCTCGACGATCTGGGTGAGTTGGTCGGGCAGCGAGGCGGCCGAGTCCTGGTGATTCCGACCGAGCGGATGCCGACGTCGACGGGAGTCGCCGCCATCTACCGACATTGAACCACGCACCACCACCAAGGAGCACGCGATGCAGATCCAAATCAATACCGACCGCAACATCGAAGGCCACGAGGCGCTGGCCACGCACGTCAGCGATGTCGTAGCCAGTGCCCTGAGCCGCTTCAGCGCACACATCACGCGGGTGGAAGTGCACTTGAGCGATGAAAACAGCCACAAGAGCGGTCAACAGGACAAGCGCTGTATGATGGAAGCCCGGCTCGAGGGACGCCAGCCCATCGCGGCCACGCATCAGGCCGCCACGGTGGACCTCGCCGTCGACGGCGCGGCCGGCAAGTTGACCAGAATGATCGAGCACACCCTGGGGCGCTTACGCGATCAACAGAGCCACAGGACTGACCCACCCCCGCCCGGGGCGAAACTCCCGGAGGCGTGACGCGCGACACGGCAGCGAGCCTGCACCGAACACCGGCCCGCAGCGGGTCCCCGTGAATTCAACACCCACGTGCTACGCCCTTGAACACAGATCGTCACCGTCGTACTTCTCCTGTCGACGGACCAACAGCGAACTCGTAACCCCGCATGGAGCGAGGAGCGCTCCCACGACCAGCCCGCGAAAGACACCGGTGCCCCTCCGGAAACTGCCGGAGAAATACGGAATGGACAACTTTGAAGTGCAACGGTTAATGAAATCGAAGACCGTATATTCGATTGAGAATCCTCGCACCCGCTTGATTAATTTGAGTGCGTAAAGAGAGGGCTTACAGGGCATCCGCAGAAGGATATTGCCTCCTCCGTATGGTCAAGCCTCAGACCCAGCCCCCGATCACTTGATGCCCACTCCACCAGGGCATCATGAGTTAAACTACAATACTTCTTGGCCGACACAGTGCACCGTAGCATCAGTCGTAAACAACCGCGATGTACGTCTTCTTCCGACAAAGAGATAGGCAGGGACTCAGCCTAAGCAATTCAACAATTCGTCAAGCGCACCAAGTTGACAGGTTTCATTGACAAGAGTGCGAGTCGGGTTGAGAATGCTTCTATGTTTTCGCTCACAACAACTAAGACTTTCTGCGTGACCATCTTCATGGGGGGAGTTACCCTCGCATTCAGCGGTATCACCACCGTCACGGTATCAGCGGCATCACCGCTCTATTGGTGCCCTGATCAAAAATCCGATCGGCAATATTCAGCGAAGCAAGGGCCTGGGTGCGTGCCGCTTGTTGAAAATGAAGAAACCGGTACAGCAGAGCAAGAAGGTGGAACACCCACGGGCAACAAGCCGCCACGCGACTTCAAGGTTGAGAATCTGCAGGGCGACGTATCGACATTTCTGAACAAGTACCGCGACTTCCTCGATTGCTGCAAGACCGATCTCTCGGAACTTCAGCAGGTCGAAGAAATGGGAGACGAGGTCGGAGATTTGCTCAAGTCCACCCAGACCAATATATCGAATCATTCGATGGCCTCGCGCGGCATCATGCTCCGCGAAATGATCCCGACTGTCGCCAAGGTTCGCGCTGACCTGAAGAACCTGCGCGCGACGCTCGAACGTATCAGCACCTCGACCAACACCCGCGATTCAGGAGACTTTGAAGAATCAGGTCGGGAAGCGCACGCGATTCGCGAAATGGAAGAATCGATTGAGAGAGACATCCGAGTGCCGAAGCTGTCGACAGGGCCAAAGACGGGCGCCAGTATCGGCAACGCACCAGCGGCAGGGCCGAGTATCGGAAAAACCCCGAAGACCGGCGACACGATCGGCGCGGGAGGCGTCACCGGCCAAGACATCGGGGCGTCATCGAAAAGCAGCCACGACATCGGCGGCTCAGGCCCAGTAGGGTTTGGGATCGGCGCAACCGGCCGCGCAGGGCCTTCACTCGGAGAATCAAACCTCAATAACGAGTCATCTTCAGCCGTCGGCTCGTCGCTCCAACGTTCGACAGTAGGGTCCAGCCTCTCGGACTCGACGGTGGGATCGAGCTTCGGAGGCTCTAGCGTGGGCTCAAGCCTCGGGGAGTCGAGTGTTGGCTCGTCGTTCGGGTCATCTTCAGTCGGTTCGACCATCCAAGAACGGGGCACCGGCCCGCAGCAGTAATCCTCTCACTGGCTAGGCAGGATGGTGTGGACCGACTCCCACTCCTCTCCCCTGTTCCGACTCTTATACAAACCGCTCCCATTCGTCCCAAGATAAAACACCTTCGGATCGGTGACGCTCTGCGCGAGGGACCGCACGTTCAGAGTCGCCAACCCTTTATTCAGCGTGGTCCATGTGTTCCCTCCGTCTTCGCTCCGGTGGATGCCTTCCCGGCCGCCCAGGTAAATCACGCCCTTTTTTGTCCGATCCAAAACCATCGAAAACACCATTTGGTCCTGCAGGGACTGGCCGATACGCACCCACGACGTCGCCGCATCCATCGACTTATAGAGCCCTTCGAGCGTCGAGGCATACACCGTGTCCGCCTCATAAGGATCGACCAGAATCGCCGTGACATTCAGCGCGCGTGACGATTTGATGATGGCGGGGGACACGAGTCCGTTATTCACTTTTTCCCAATGCCCCGCTTGATCAACTGATTTATAGACACCGCCACTCGTGCCCGCATAGAGGATCGATGACCTCGTGGGGTCCAGCCCGAGCGTCACCACCATCAGCACTTCTTTCATGCCGTCCATGCGCTTTGTCCAACTGTCGCCGGCATTTTTGGTTTCAAACACGCCCATCGTCGTTGCGGCGAACAGATGCTGGTTATCCGCCGGATCGAAGACAATCTGATTGACCACGGAAGAGATCGTCACATCGTCCAACCCAGCTCGTTGCGAGACCCATCGCTGCCCTCCATCATAACTCTTGTACACCGCATCGCCCTTCGTGCCGGCATACACCGTGGCCGGGTAAGCCGGGTCAAGCGCCATCGAAATTACGCGCGAGTGGCTCATGCCTTGCGACAGATTCGTCCAGGTCTGGCCCCCGTCGCGCGTCTTATAGATGTAGTCGTTCGTCGCGACGTAGATGATGTCAGGATTCTTCGGATGGAGCTGGATGACGACGATGGGATCGCTACGATCGCAGCCAAGGAGGGGAAGGCTAAGTAGCAGCAGTAATAGGAAGACGATTCGTTTCATGAATCCAGCTTGAGGCGATGTTCGGATGCGACGGTGGCGGAGTCACTCCAAACTGCGTCAGTCTATTATGCACTACTCAATAAATGATCCCTCCAAGCTTGCTTGTTCTCTCTTCAGGGATGGGGGCCGACTAATCTTCCACTGCGCGCGTCCAACGAGGGCCTTCGGAGGCCGCGCGTTGCGCGAGCACAGAAGATCATCAGGCTCCATCCCGTCCCCTGTTTCAGCATCCCGCCCTAGCGGTAGTTGGTGAACTGCAGATCAATTTCAAAATCTTTGCTCTTGAGAAACGCCATAGCAGCTTGGAGATCATCCTTGCTCTTGCTCAGCACGCGCACTTGCTCGCCCTGAATCTGCGCTTGCACTTTCAGCTTGGACTCCTTGATGGCCTTCGTCACCTCTTTCGCCTTGTCCGCCGCGATACCATTTTGAATCTTCGCCACCTGACGCACCGTCCCACTCAACGCCGGCTCCACGGTCCCATAGGTGAACGCCTTCAGTGAGACCCCGCGCTTCACGCACTTGGTCTTGATAATATCGTTCACCGCATTGAGCTTATATTCATCGTCGGAGACCAGGACCAGCTCCTTTTCCTTCTCCTTCAACGTAATCTCCGTCTTCGAGTCTTTGAAGTCGAAGCGCTGTTTGATCTCCTTCGTCGCCTGATCGACAACATTCTTCATCTCTTGCATATCCACTTCCGAGACCACATCGAACGAAAATTGCTCAGCCACGACCCCCTCCTCTTCTAATTTCAATCATTTCCGTTTCTAGCAGCCTGGTTGACCCTCAAATGCACGCGTTGAACGAGGTCCTTCCAATTCTCTATACCTCTCTAAGGGGAGCGGCCAAGGCTGCCCTTTACTGCGCGCATCGAACGAGCACAGTTTTACCGTGCGCGTTCTGCGAGCAAGATGGGCACCTGGCCGCTCCCCTCCCTCCTCAACAGCAGCCCCCACCGGGCAACTGCAACCGTTGCTTCTCGTCATCGTGATAAATCGTCGTCTGCAGTCTTCCCGGTGAGCCTCCACCGGCCATCACCACCACTTCGCTACTGGTGAACGGCCGCTTCAAGACCACATAGCCGTACCATTGCATCATACTATCACCTAAGACGATCACCGCGAGCAAGGCCACCACCGCCACCAACCCCGCATCCAGATACAACGCCAAGGCCTGCCCGTTGTCGGCAATGGACGAGGCCTTGGTCACAAACATGCCAAACATCTCGTAGGACCCGATCAACGTGACGGCGCCGAGAAACAGCATCGGCAACGCTGTGATCCACAGATATTGCGCCTTCCGCATCTTAATGAGCACCGTCGTCCCGATACAGAGGGCCAAGGTGCCGAGCAACTGATTCGCTGCGCCGAACATCGGCCAGAGCGTCGAGATGCTGCCGGTGCCAATAAGATAACCCCAGGCTCCCACGATCAGCCCGCTACTCACCATTACACCAGGCCACCAATTCATCCGCCGCAACGGAGGGTAGAAGCGCCCTCCCATCTCCTGGATGAGATAGCGCCCCACGCGCGTGCCGGTGTCGATTGTCGTCAAAATAAACAACGCCTCGAACACCAACGCAAACTGATACCAGTAGGCCATCAACCCGGCCATACCAGGGAGCGCAGAAAAAATGGACGCCATGCCGACCGCAAGCGACACGGCCCCGCCAGGCCGGCCCGCCACGTCCGCCTCGACGAGTTGCGAGAGCTCCTGAACCCTCGAGACAGGAAAGCCCATCCCAGCCAACGCGTCAGGCGAAAGCAGCGTGTTGATTGCTAAATAATCGCCGGGTATCAAGACCGAGGCCGCAATCAAGGCCATCACACCGACAAAACTTTCCAATAACATTGCTCCGTAGCCGACCGTGGCCTGAGATTCCTGCTCGATCATCTTCGGCGTGGTTCCGGAAGAGACCAGCGAGTGAAAGCCCGACACAGCTCCGCAGGCAATGGTGATAAAGAGAAAGGGAAAGAGCGTGCCGGGAATAACCGGCCCACCTCCGCTGGCGAATATCGTGACGCGTGGCATCTCGATCGTCGGCGCCATAAGCACCACGCCCACCCCCAGCAACGCCACCACGCCGAGCTTCATAAACGTGGAGAGATAGCCACGCGGCACCAGGAGCATCCAGCCCGGCAAGACAGACGCGAGAAACCCATAGCCGGCCAGCACCCACACCAGCGTCGTGCGCTCAAACTCGAACCACCCGGCAAACGAAGACTGAGCGACCACCCGCCCGAAGATCACAGCCGCGACTAACAGCACCACTCCGAGCAGGGAGACTTCCGCCACCTGGCCGGGCCGGAACCTTTGAAGATAGAAACCCATAATGAAGCCGATGGGAATCGTCATCGCAATCGTGAAGGTGCCCCAGGCATTGAGATAGAGCGCGTTCACGACGGCAAAGCCCAGTCCAGCCAACGCCACCATCACGATGAAAAGCACCGCCACCGTTGTCGCGATGCCGGTGACAAGGCCGAGTTCATCCCGCGCAATTTCAGGAAGTGAGCGGCCATTTCGCCGCATCGACGCAACCAGAATGATGAAGTCCTGCACCGCGCCACCCAGCACAGCCCCAATCACCAGCCAGAGAAAACCTGGGAGAAAGCCGAACTGTGCCGCCAACACCGGCCCAAGCAATGGCCCCGCTCCGGCAATCGCCGCGAAGTGATGGCCGAATAACACGTACTTATTGGTGGGGTGGAAATTGACGCCATCGTTCAACCGTATCGCCGGCGTGACCCGCTGATCGTTCAGCTCCACAACGCGTCGCGAAATCCAGCGGCCGTAGAAGCGATAAGCCAGCACATAGATGCAGGCCGCCGCCACAACCAGCCAGAGCCCGTTTACTTTTTCCTGTGGATTGACGAGACCGGTAACAAAGACGAGCGCCACGGCACCGAGAATGGCGAGGAGTAGCCAAAGCACCAGCTTTAATGCCGACATGCGCGGCATCCTAGCATAAACAGACGGGAGGGCACCCCTGTCGGTTCTTTATTCCTGGATGAAAAAGGTGGGAGGGAAAAGGTGTCAGGAACCAATTCCTGGAGGGGGAAAGGTGTCAGGAACCAATTCCTGAGTCGTGCGGGCAACTTTCTTGAATTGCTGCTGCCTTCCCCCGACAAGAGCCAAGCACAGCAGCCCCAGTCCAATCCAGACCAGCTCACGGAACCGCCGGAGCAACGCGAAGGTGATGCCGGTGACGTCGCTGTAGCCGAAGGCTTCCAATAAAAGCAGATTACCGCCGTCCTGCGCCCCGAGGCTGCCGGGGATGAAGAAGGTGCTGCTTTTGATAAAGACGGAGAGGGCGGCAATAGCGATGGCGGAGAGAGCCATGGCAGGCCCCCCGAGATAATAGATAATGACATAGACTTCCAACGCTTCCGCGATCCAACCAAGAAAGAACAGCCCGGTAGAGGCACAAAAGGCCGGACGTCTGTGGCGGTAGAATCCTAAGATCGCTCGATCCAGCGACCGCAACTGCTCCTCGCGCTTTTCGAGATAGGAGATCTTCAGTCCGATCTTCCGCACAAACTCCAATAGCCAGATAAAGAGTCCTTGCCGTTGCACAAACACAAAGGCGGCAGTCACAAAGGCCAGCAGGCCCACACTCAAGAGTGCAGCAGGCACGGTCTGACCGGATGATTCGCTCCCGCCTAACAGCCACACACTCAGTGCGATTCCGAGCAGAATGAATAGCACTTCGGCAATCGTCATGGTCGTTTTCGCAATGATGACCGAAGTGAACGCTTCCTCCATCGGCACATGATGCTTCCTGAGCAGATGGGCTTTGAGTGGCTCGCCACCGACGTAGGCGGCCGGCGTGGTCACGTTCACCACTTCACCGGCGGTCCGGATCATGAGCACACGCCAGAACGGAATATCCTTTGCCGATGGACCAAGGGTAACTTTCCATCCGTACGCTTCGACGACGTACATGATGACGGAGGGAATCAGCATAACGAGGAGTGCGACCGGCCCGAGGTGCGTTGCCGCATCGTAGATGTTCTCCGGACCAATATGCCAAACAATGAGACCGAGGGTCAGGAAGCCAACGAAGAATAGGAAAAGTCTTAGCATGTTACGCTCGGGGTCCAATGTGAGAGGGAAAAAGTACACACGCCATAGGAGAAAGGACCTTTATCTCCGCTCCTTCAACGGGGCGGCTCGGAACAAGCCCAACTTCGGCCGTCGAGCGAATCCACTCTGATTCTTAATCTCCCCTATTAAGGAAGAGGCAAATCGTCCTTCATAGCGCGCAATGAACGACCCTCATTCTCTCCATAATCCTTCCACGCTTTGTGGGGGGAAGAAAGAGATGTCAGAAACTATTCCCTGGATCGTGAGTACGACCTGCTTGGATGGCCGCCCACCCGCCGATGAGAGCCAGGCAAAGTAAGTCTAGCCCAATCCACGCTAGCTCCTGGAACTGACGGGGACACGCGATGGTGATGCAGGGAAAGTCGCAATATCCAACAAAATTATACTAGCATATTCTCGCCGTTTTTGGCACCGAGTCTGCCGAGAATGATGAAGAGGAAGAAAGTAACGTCAGGAGCCATTTCCCGAGTCAAGAGTCCGACTGTCCTGAGTTCCCGCCGCACGCCCACGCAGCACCGCTAGACACAGTAGCCCGATCCCGATCCATACCAGCTCCCGAAATCGCCTCAGCAGCGCAAAGGTGATGCCGGCGACCTCGGAGTAACCAAAGTCTTTCAGCAAGAACAAATTCCCGACGTCTTGGGCGCCGAGGCTGCCGGGAATGAAGAAGGTGGTGCCTTTGATAAAGACAGAGAGGGCGTTGATAGAGATGGCCGAAAGGACCAGGGCAGGCCCTCCCAGATACCAGATGATGACGTATACTTCCAATGCTTCCGCCATCCAACTAAGAAAGAACATTCCGGTTGAAGAGTACACGGCCCGCCGATTATGGCGGTAGTATTCCAAGATCATTCGATCCAGCGACAGTAGTTGTTCCTCACGCGCTTCGAGAAAGCGAATCTTGAGTCCGATCTTCCGAGTAAATTCCAATAGCCATGTAAAGAATCCTTTTCGCTGCGCGAACACCAACGACGCAGTCACGAACAACAACAGGCTGACACTGACCAGCGCCGCTACGACGGTCGGTCCCAATGAGCCGTCGTTGTCAACCCTCCAGACTGCGAGTGTGATGCCCAAGAGTATGAAAAGTACCTCGGCGATCGTCTTCGTCGTTTTCGCAATGACGACCGAGGCAAGCGCCTCGACCATCGGCACATGATACTTTGTGAGCAGATAGGCTTTGAGCGGTTCACCGCCGATGTAGCCTGCCGGCGTAGTCAAGTTCACCACTTCACCGGCGGTCTTGATCATGAACACACGCCAGAACGGAAGATCCTTCGCCGATGGGCCAAGCGTGACTTTCCAACCGTATGCTTCAACGGCATACATAATGGTGGAGGGAATCAGCATGACGAGGAGCGTGACCGGCCCGAGTTGCGCCGCCGCATCGAAGATGCGCTGGGAACCAATATGCCAAACGATCAGAAAGAGTGCTAAAAGGCCGGCAAAGAGGAGAGCAAGCTTCAGCATGGGTCACGACAGTTGGTCTAATTGCCCAGAAACACGACTGCTGTCAGGAGCTATTTCCTAAGTCGTCGGCGCGACTTTCTCGAATAACCGCTGCCCTCCCGCCTGCGAGGGCTAAGCACAGCAGCCCCAATCCGATCCACACCAACTCGCGGAACCGCCGGATCAAGGCGAAAGTGATGCCGGTAACATCGGAATAACCAAAGGCCCTCAACACGAGCATATTTCCGCCGTCCTGAGCGCCGAGGCTGCCGGGGATGAAGAAGGTGCCACTCTTTATAAAGACGGATAGGGCGCTGATGGAGATAGCGGAGAGCGCCATGGCCGGACCGCCGAGAAAATAGATGATGACGTAGACTTCCAACGCCTCCGCCATCCAACCGACAAAGAACAGCCCGATGGAGGAACAAAAGGTCAGGCGGTTGTCACGGTAAAAATCCAAGATCGTTCGATCCAACGACCGTAGTTTCTCCTCACGCACTTCGAGATAGTGAATCTTCATCCCGATTTTTCTCAGAAATTCCAATAGCCACGTAAAGAGCCCTTGCTGTTGCACGAACACGAGCGCCGCAGTCACGAGCACCAGAAAGCCGACACTGCCGAGGGCCACTCCAACAGTCTGCCCGGATGAACCGTCGGCGCCGACCCTCCAGAACGCGAGTGCGATGCCCATGAGGATGAAGACCACTTCAGCAATCGTCATTGTCGTTTTAGCAATGACGACCGAGGCAAGTCCCTCCACAATCGGCACGTGATGTCTCCTGAGCAGATAGGCCTTGAGCGGTTCGCCCCCAACATAGGCGGTTGGCGTGGTCATGTTCACCGCTTCACCGGCAGTCCGGATCGCGAGTACACGCCAGAACGGAATGTTCTTCGCCGAAGGTCCCAAGGTGATCTTCCAACCGTACGCTTCGACGACGTACATGATGGTGGAGGGAATCAGCAGGACGAACAGCCCGATCGGCCCGAGTTGCGCCGCCGTCTCATAGATGCGCTCGGGACCAATATTCCAGACAATGAGAACGAGGGTGAGGAGACCGACGACGAGTAGGAAAAGTTTTAACACGCTAGGCTAGGAATCCACGGTGAGAAAAAACAGTCAACTCCTAGGGGAATATATCGTGACCTCCACTTCTTCAGCAAGGGAGTGAACAAGGCTGCCCTTCACTGCGCGCGTCCAACGAGGGCCTTCTGAGGCCGCGCGTTGCGCGAGCATAGAAGACCATCAGGCTCCATCCCCTCCTCTGTTCCGGGACACAGGACCAACGTGGATGCCCTTCCCATCTTTTCTTTTAAGCACGGGTCGTGGCGGAAGGTCTGGTTACCCAGAGCATCAGGAGCGAGAACACCACGGATCCGATCGCAGCCATCCAGAGAAACCAGTCGAGCTTTCCGATCACAGCAAAAATCAGCACGATGACGGAAAAGTCGCGGCTCGCGACGTTTTTGAGCATGAAATCAGACCAGGCAGCCTGCACCGGTGTCTTCCATCCGCTCGCGGACTTAATCTTTTGCGCGCGGGTGACAAGCCAGAACGAGAGCCCATTCCCAAGAACCGCTGCCGAACCCAGGGCTAGAGGAACCCACACACCGTCTCCCCCAGCCAGGCGCAGGTAAGAGCCTACGGCAATGCCGGCAAAGATCGCCATGTGCACCACGTTGTCCATCGCGATATCGAGCCAGGCCCCGAACGGCGACTCGGTGAACGTGAGCCTGGCCACTTCACCATCGCAGCAATCGATGACCGCCGCCAGTTGGAACAAAAGCGCGGCCATGATGCCGGCGCTGTAGGTCCCCACGCCAAAACCGGCTGCCGCGACCAACCCAACCAGGGTCGCCAGGATCGTAATGGCATTCGGCGAGACACCTGCTGCGAGAAAGATACGCGTGAACCAGCGGGAGACCTTCCGATTGAAGAACCGGTCGACGAGGCCTTCGAACTCGCCCTTGAGGGAATTGAAGAGCTTCTTCTCAGCGGCCTGCACATCGGTTATGTCGCGCACGTCCTGGTACCAGTGGGACCGGTTCGTCTCCGTGGACAGCACCCGCACATGCCCATCCACCGCGGCCCGTTCGAGCCATCGACGAATCGGAAGCGTGCCCATGACCACGTCGACTTGAGCGGCAATACTCATGAAACTGGCCGGAAGCACAACCAGGTCTGTCGCCACCAGCGCCGCGTCGTCCTGTCTCGATGTAATCGAGCGGAGACTCCCCCCCTGCACCTTCACGCGCAAACTCGACCGGCGTGGCTGGCGATCTCGCTCACTATCGGCCCGCGCCACGATGATCGCCTGCCCCTCCTGCACCTCATGGCGCAGGCTTTCGATCAAGGGGCTCGGAAATACCCCCTGCACACCGGACAGAAGACAGAAGCCGCGAACTTCAGCCGCGAGCGTTTCCCAAGTGCGGGGATCATCCAGCGGAAACTCACGAATCGGCATCCATCGCACGGGGATCGTCAGGCGTGGCCCTTTGCCCAACGCCTGTTTGAGCTGATCCTCCTCCGGCCCGACCAGCACCATGAGTTGCCGTATACCGGCGCGCTGCAGCGTCAACACCGTCCGCTGAAACAGGCCGATGCCCACCACGCAGGTGAGTGGACCCACCTCATCGGCATACAATCCGGCCTGCTCGCCGAACAGACTCACCGAGGGCAGGAGAATCGCCGTGCTCAATCCCTGGAGGCCTGTCTGTTTCTGAACTGTGCTCTCGCTCATGATCGGCCAATCCGTGTAACCGGGGGAAGGACTATTCCAATCACCCCGCCATCCTAAGAGCCGGTATCCCGTTTACCCCGTTATCTTACTACCCCCGCTTCTATAGTTTCGGCAATACATCCCGCTCAGCTTTCGTCACATCTTCTAGAAAATCTATTTCGGTCCAGGGAAGCCCACCGATCTTCTCATGCCCGACTTTGACATCACGAAAAAATCCCACGAGCGCATCCTCGTACTCCATCTGCCAGGCTTCGCAATCCACATGGGTCCTGAGCGACGCCACCACATGAGGCGCATCAGCATGCCGAACCTTGAGGAATCCCACACCTTCTCCCGCATAGTCATAGTGTAACGGCATCTTTTTCGTCAGCGCAATCACGCGTCCACCTTCGACCACGACCATGCACTCCTCCCCGGTCTGCTTGACGGTTTCGTCCATGAGCAGCGCGTTCTCGCAGGGAGATTGCACCAAGCGACGCAAGATCTCGTGATGGAAGAGCACATCGGCATCCATGACGATCGCGTCGTCATCCAACGCGGTGCGTGCGATCCAGAGCGAGGAAATGCTCCCGCGGTGGAACTGCTCGTTGACGAGGAAATTCACACGCACACCGCACGAGTCCGCTGCCACAGCCTCGCGAATCATCTCCTGTTTATAACCCACGACCACATCGGCACATTGAATACCGACGCTCCGAAGCGACGTGAGGTAGCGATGCAAGAGCGTTTTCCCGCCGATCTCGATGAGGCACTTCGGGCGATGTTGCGTAACCTGCCATAGGCGCTTCCCGACTCCGGCTGCGAGGATGATGGCTTTCATGCTGTGCCGCAGATCCGCTCAAATGCATCGAGGAATCCGACCAACTGCGCCTCCGTGAGGGCACCCATGTTGGCCACGCGAAAAATCTTGCTCTCGAGTTGGCCTTGGCCCGCATAGATCACGTAGCCCTCTTTTTTTAGTTGATCGTGCAACGGCTGATAGGTCACACCCTCGGGAAGATGATAGGCAGTGATCGTATTGGACTGTTTGTCGGGAGTCAGGAGCGGCTTCACACCGAGTTTCGCCATGCGCTCGCGGATTAAGGCCGCGACTTTCTTATACCGCGCAATCCGCTTGGCAACCCCTTCCTCCATGAGTTCGTTCAACGCTTCGTCGAACGCATAATAGACCTGCACAGCCGGCGTGAACGGAATCGTCCCCCGGCCCTGGTCATCCAGATATTGTGTGAGATGGAGATAGATCGACCGTCTGGGGTAGGCACGCATCCGCTCCAGAAATCCCTTGCGGACGAGCACAAAGGACAGGCCGGGGAATCCCTGGATACATTTTCCGGATGTACCCGCCACCATATAGATATGGGATCCGGCGATATCCAGCGGCTCCCCTGCCAAGGCACTGACCGCGTCCAGAATGAACACCCGATTCTGGCTGTCCACGACATCCGCAATCTCCTTGACCGGATTGATGAGTCCGGTGGTCGTCTCATGGTGGACCATTCCAACCGCATGCGCTTCCGGATGTTGTCGAAGCGCGAGCCGCAACCGTTCAGGATCCGGCCTTGTCGTCCAATCGTATTTGAGTTCGGACACGCCCAGGCGATACAGGCCGACCATTTGAGAAATGCGCTCGCCGTACACGCCGTTATTGAGCACCAGCATTCGTTTGCCGTGCGGGAGCGACGACATGACGGCGGACTCCACCGCCGCCGTTCCCGATCCGGTCATCACCATCGCGGCATAATCCGCTTCCGCCCCCGGCACAAAGAGCTTCAACAGCTTCGCCTGAATCCCGTACAAGAGTTCGGTAAATTCCGACTCTCGATGGCAGATATCCGGACGCAACAGCGCCTGCCGCACCCGCTCCGATACATTCACCGGTCCTGGATTCAGTAAGATCATCTCGTCTCTCTTCCTTCCCCCTACCCCGAGTAAGAGATCGAGCCGCTCCCTTGCTCGCGCAACGCGCGGCTTGAGAAAGCCCTCGTTGGAGGCGCACAGTTGGAGCGGTCTCGATCGCTTACTCGATTGCCTTCATGAACCGCTTCGTAATGTCAGGCGGATCAAGCATCACGCGCCCGACATCCTCCACCATCTCATTGACTTTCACCAGCAACATGCTCGGCCCGTCTTTCTTCAACATGTCTTTGAACTCGTAGACGAGGTCTTCGCGTTCCCGCACCCGTTCGACGTTCACATACCCGGCCGCCTTCGCCACCTTCTCAAGTGGAACCGCATTGGAAATCGTCGGCTGATTGCCGGTCGTGCCGTAGACTTCGTTATCGAACACCACATGAATAAAATTCTTCGGCTTCAGCGCCCCCACTGTCGCGAGCGTCCCCATGCCCATGAGGACGTTCCCGTCGCCGTCGAATATTACGACTTGCTTCGTTGGCTTGGCCAGTGCCACGCCTAGCCCGATCGCCGCCGCCGACCCCATCGATCCGATCATATAAAAATGAGTCGGCCGGTCGGCAATTTTCTGCGCCTCGCGAGACGGAAATCCATTACAAATGATGACAGGCTGGTCGGTGAGCAATTCCAACAACGCGGCCATCGCCATGGCCCGGCTCTGCATCGTGCCTTCTTCCGGCCTCATGGATGCAACCCCTTCACGACACCCTTTGTGATATTCAGCGCCACGGGAATCCGTTTCTTCATAAACGTTTCGGCCACCCACCTCAGATCGTCGATGGCCGTCTTTTCCGTCAGCGTCCGATGAGGGATCTTCATCGTATCGAGAAACTGCGGCATGACTTCGCCCATCACCAGATGCTCCGGCGCATCGTTGCCGCCTTGACCACGCCAGGACACGATCAGAATACAGGGCTGCTGATAGATATAGTTGAGGGAGATGAGCGTATTCAGTGATGTTCCAAGCCCGGAGTTCTGCATCAAGACGGCGGGAATCTTGCCGGCCATATAGGCCCCGGCGGCCATGGCGACCGCTTCATCTTCCCGAACGGCCGGGGTGTAGAGGCGCCGCGCCATCAATTCGGCGATGATACCCCCCAGAATCGAGTCTGGGACCCCCGTAAAAAAATCTACCCCAATATCTTGTAACGCTTGGACAAACGCATCGCTTTCAATCATAGTGTCGGTGCCTCGCCGCTACGCACGTGGAAAAACGCGCGCATTATAAGCTATGCCTCGAGACATTCTCAACAAAACTGAGGGAGTTGCGCCATACGATCGGCCATGGTAGCGTTCTGACATGATCGGACGGCCGAGAAATCACGCGGGCCGATACCTTGCCCTGGTGGGACTCCTTCTCTGTATGAGCCGCCCCTCTCCCGCCCATGCGGTACCGTTGGTGAACGATCCGAACGGATTCCAGAGCATGACCTGGGGCGTTGCCCTGACCGCGAAGCCCGATTTGGAAGTCACCACGCCAGGTCCGCACGTGAACGAGTTCCGATCGAGGGACGGTGCGCCGTCGTATGCCGGTATCCCGGTTGAGAGCGTACGCTTCTTGTCGGTTGATGACCAATTTGCCCGTGTGACTATCCGCTATCAAGGCACCGATCGACACAAACAGATCCTCGCCTATCTCGAACAACAGTTCGGTTCCCTTGAGCGCATACCCGGACAGATGATGCGAGGCCTCAATCAGCAATATACATGGCGCGGAACCGATACGGAAATCAACCTGACCTACCACGCGAACACAGAGCGAGGCTATATTTTCATCGACAGCCGCACCCTCGCTCCTCGATTCAATGACCGCATCACTGACTCAGCGGAGTAACATGCCTCGCCGGTCCCTCGCAAACCCTTGGATCCATCGCACCTCCCTCATCTGCATATGCTTCTCTCTCATTCTGCAGGGCACCCTGGCATTTGCCGTGCCGATGCAGAACGATCCTAACGGATTCGAGGGGATCCCCTGGGGCGCAACATTTTCGGAAACCGACACCTTCATCAAAATCGAAGACACCGGTAAGTCTCAAACCTATGAACTGAAGACCGGGGTTCCTTCACTTGGCCCAGTGAAGGTCGACTCCATGCGATTTGTGACCTCTGAAGGCCAATTCGCGCGTGTCACCGTCCGCTACCAAAGCAAGGCAATCCACGATCAGATTCTTGCCTATCTCCAATCCCTTTTTGGCTCGCTCGACCGCACACCGGGACAGATCGCCAGCGGCCCCGTCAAATTCTTTAGCTGGACTGGATTCGAGACCGACGTGAACCTCCGATACGAGACCGGCACCAATCGCGGCATTATCTTTTTCGAGAGCCAGGAACTCCGCCGCAAAATCACCGAGGGTAATTCCTCCACCGTGTTTTAACAGTCGTCATCCCGCCTCCTGCCTGGCCTTCCCGAAACATTTAACAGGATGCTGAAAAAATCAGCCAGTTTCTCAAGGGCACGATAGGCGCGGTTCGAAGTTCAGGTGTTCGAAGTTCTGAAAATCTCGAACTTCTGATTTCGGACCTCGAACCATCGTCCGTCTCGCCTTTCCCCTCAGTCTCGCATGCCTCGTTCGGCTATCCTGTCAGGAAACCCTTTCCAGTTGCGGCCCAGCGCCCAACTCCCCCCTTCTGGTGGGGCCTCAATCCCCTCGCTTGAGGGATAGTCGAAATTCTTGGATGCGGTATTCTCACAGTGCGCGGAGGACAGCGGAACCTCGGCGGAATCACTCTGAGGAGGCACTGATGAAGCTGGGCCACCCCGTTTTCAAGGACAACAATCAGAAAGCTCATTCTCTCTTGGACCGGCGCTATGCCGAACGAGTTCCAATTCGATACCGAATTACGTACTCAGGGGAAGAAGGCGCACGAATCGTCACAGGAGAGGGAGCCCTGAAAGACCTCTCCAAAACTGGCTGCAAGATCTTGGGCGCAGCCACGAGCTCGCTGGGTAGCCACCTTACTTTGCTCCTTGACCTTGAAGATGGGCAAGCCCCCATGCGCCTCACCGACGTCCTCGTCTCCTGGATCGCCAGAGATTCATTTGCCGTCAGATTCCCCAAGCTGTCACCCGAGGAAAGGAAGCGCCTGCAAGACGTTATTTGGAAAAATATCAGGGTGTCTTCTTTAGACGATCGACGGACAGCATTTCGTATCGTCTAAGCGTCGATCAAACGTCACGGAGTAAATCATGGTTACTCACACCGCCACTCCCGTCATTACGATAGTTGAATTCCCCGGTCAATCCGATCGTCGGCATGGCAGCCGTACCCCGGCACTCTTCTCATTGCTCTATTCCAGCATGGACTCTGGCCAGATGCTGATCGGTAACGGCCTCGTCACCAACCTCTCACCGGACGGGATCGGCATTTGCGGGGATCGGTCAGTCACACCCGGCATGGAAATGGCGCTCTTTGTCGACCTTCCTGGAATGACGGAGCCATTATGCATTGCCCAGAGTCGAGTTTCCTGGGTTGTGGGACGTCGATTTGGAGTGGAGCTCGGGGCCCTGAAGCTGGAAGAGAAGAATCATCTGCGATTCTTCTTGTGGAATCACGTCACCCCCTCAGGTCGCGACGGCGGCATCTGAGACCTTAGCAGGAACAAGGAGGTGCCCTCATGAAACGAGAACAGGTCACATCTGGGAACGGGCTTCAGTCTGTGGCGGAAGCGGTCAATCGGAGGCGAGACCCCCGGCCCCCGGTAGAGTTCGGGCTAATGTACTCAGCCCAAGACCATTCCGGAGAGATCCTCATGGGCGATGGCATGGTCACGGATCTCTCGCCTACGGGATTGGGCATTCGCGGCAACGCCTCGGTCACGCCGGGAATGGAACTCACGATTTTTCTCTACCTCCCCGACGGACAAGACCCGTTGTTCGTGATGGAAACGAGGGTGGCTTGGACTTCAGGACGTCGGTTCGGAGTCGAGATCCTCAAGATGAACCTACGAGAACGAACCCGACTCCGTTACTTCTTGTACTCGAATCTCGCGCATTTCGATTAGCTGACCGCCTGCTGAACGGAGAACTCCACGGAGAACCCAATGACCGGACGACAACGGACAGATAAACGAGTGACGACCCACCCCCCAGCTCAGGCCCCTGACCGCAGAGCGGCTCAGCGGGTTCCTGTTCAGATCATGGTCCGCTATTCAGCAACAGATAGCTTCCAACATGTTGGCGATGGGGTGGCTCTAGACCTGTCCGAGAGCGGCTGCAAACTCTGCAGCGCTCAGGTGTTGCCCACAGGAAGTTTCTGGGATCTCTACCTGACAATTCCTGATACGTCCCGTCCGGTTCTTATCTCGGAGGTTCTGGTGATCTGGGCCGCAGGAAACGAATACGGAATCAAATTTCTTCGCGTCATGGCACGAGAGCGGACCCGGCTACGCCATTTCATCTGGAAGCACATGAACCGCTCCACACTCAGAGGCGGGCCTCCCTTATTTACTCTCGTGGACAATTCGAGCCCACGACTGCCGCATCTCAAATCCCTGCCCTAGCTCACATTACTCATACACGCTTCTGCTACCTATGCCTGCCTGTGAATCCCCTTACCCTTCCGGAAGACACAGGAATCATAAGAAAGATGGGTTTCCGCCCCCCTCCAGGGCCTCGACTCACACAGGGTGCCCTACGCGGTACATTTCGGCAAAGCCTGCACCGCTTTGCCGATCCGGGGTAAGACTTGTCGCCCCTCTGCTTGCCCCATCGAAACACTGCGTGCTAGGATCTTGGTGAGTGAGCACTTACTTACCATGAAGATACGGACCAGGCAAAGCACCAATGGGAACGGGCAGCGGGCTTCTGCACACGATCGCCAGGCCAGCCTCATCGTGGCCGCCGCTTCGCTCTTCGCCGCAAAAGGGTTCAACGGCACCACAACAAGAGAAATTGCCAAAGCAGCGGGGGTGAGCGAGGCCTTGGTCTTCAAACACTTTCCAACGAAACGGACGCTTTATGCCGCAATCCTGGAAGAAAAAGTGACCGTCAACGAACTGCTTGAAGCGGTGGAGGCGGCGGCCAAAAAACACGACGACCATCGCGTCTTCACGATGATTGCAAGCTATCGCATTCGTCCCGGCGTCGATTCCACACTCTTGCGACTCCTCTTATTCAGCGCACTGGAAGGGCACGAACTTTCCGAGAT
Organism: Nitrospirota bacterium; assembly: GCA_032123755.1. GTDB lineage: Bacteria > Nitrospirota > Nitrospiria > Nitrospirales > Nitrospiraceae > Palsa-1315. Next base: position 1,151 of record JAQBES010000130.1, on the reverse strand, counting down.
GTTCTTCGGCAAGCACCACAAAGTGTTCTACGATCACCTCGCCGCGTACATTCGCACAAGGATTAAAGACGGCGCGTTTCGGCCTGTCGATCCCCTCCTGGCTGCCCGCGCCTTCATCGGCATGGTTGTCCATCACCGTCTGCTCCATGAGATATTCAGAGTCCCAATGCATCAATCCCATGAAGACACGGTGGCAACATACGTCGACCTCTTCCTCACCGGACTGATCAAGAAACCGGCGAACCGTAAGTCGGCGGGGAGGCGGGCGCGATGAATCCCCTGAAACAACATCCTATTGTCACGCTCGGAATCATTATTTTCCTTGCGATCACGGCCCTTGTCGTGTTTCGCCTCAGCAGCGGGGCCAAGAACGACACCCGCGCGGCCCGGGCCATCACCGTCGCGACCGTGGCGCCGCTGAAGCAGGACCTGGACATTCGACTCACCTATACCGCCGACATCACTCCCAACCAAACGGTCAATCTGTTTTCACGGGTTAACGGCTACATTGCAAAGATCTACGTCGATAAAGGCGACCTAGTCAAAGTCAACCAGCTTCTGATCGAGATCGATCACACGGATTATCAGCATGCCGTCAACCAGGCCAAGGCAAACCTGGCTGCCGCCAAAGCGAGAGTCGCGCAGCAGGACGCCACGGTCCGCAACACCACCCTCACGCTCAATCGGATGCAGGCGCTGATTAAAGACCAGTTTGTCTCGCAGCAAGATCTGGATAACGCCCAGGTCGCGTACGACGCGGCGGCGGCAGCGCTTGACTCACTCCGCGCGCAGGTCCAGCAAATGGAGGTCGCTCTGGCACAGGCCGAGACGAATCTGGCCTACTCGTATATCCGTGCCCCCTTCGCGGGCTACGTGGCCGAACGCAACCTCGATCTCGGCGCCTATGTCAGTGGGGCGACCGCCGGCACCTCCACCATTTCGCGCGGGATCCTCACCCTCCATGAGATCCGGACGGTCCGCATTCTGATTGAGGTCGTCGAGAAAGACGTTCCACTCATTCATGTGGGTCAAAAGGCAGACGTGCGAGCCGAGGCCTATCCAGAGCGCGTCTTCGAAGGCACAGTCACCCGTGTCGTCCAGGCGCTGAACCGGGCCACCCGCACGATGACGATCGAGGTGGATCTCCCCAA